>CAZTCS010000001.1:0-34690 GCA_964611995.1 uncultured Sediminibacterium sp.
AATAATCACTGCAATTGAACCTGTGCTGTTTGTTGGTCAGGCGACCAACAAAGGCGGAGTAATTATATCCTGCCTCAAATCAAACTTTTGGAAAGTTTTGGAACTTTCCAAAAGTGCCGCCTCATGATTTTTCCTTCAGATAATTAAGGTAAGCCTTAAAACTGTTTGTAAAGTTTAAATGATAAATAGCCATCGAATAAATATATATCGTTACAAGAAGGGGTATCATTCCCGGAGCTGATCCGATTGCAAGAAGTACAATAAGACTAAGGAGAATACCTAATGAAAGTAAAATAGTCATGGATATAACGGCCCAGTTTTTTCCTTTCATAACATAATAAATTAGCACAAGCGTTAAAAGAAACCTGACGAGCTGTTGTGTAATTTTTTTGGTTTCAATATTTTCAACACGAATATTATAGGTAACAATGGTATAGATAGAAATAAGAACTACGCTCAAAAAAATGCTTAAGGCTTTATTTCTTCCTTGTTTAGCGAGCTCATTCATGGTTGCATATTTATTAAATATAAACAATAAATGCAATATAGGAGCCTTATTAGAAGCAATGAGTATTGTATATTGCTAACAATACAAAAAACTAAGCACCCAGAAACAGTTTTATGGAAAGCTGCATCTTAAAATCTGACCACAAAACAAAAGAATGGTTTGAGCAGGAGATCAGGAAAATAGACCCCCGTATCCTTGATCTGAAAATCGCAAGACCTGCTTTAAGGGCTTTGGTAAATGCTTCTATTTATTCTGTAGAAGCGCTTAAGGCTAAGTCTTTGGCGGACCTAAGTAAACTGCATGGAATGGGACCATCTGCTATTAAAAAGCTAAAAACATTGTATGCTTGAAAAGACAAACTATGAGAATCTGTGCTCAATAAATACCAGGCTGTGTAAGTTGAATGTTATATAAGAGAAAAAGTAATAACCCGCCTCAAATCAAACTTTTGGAACTTTCCAAAAGTGCCTCCAAATCTGCGATCTGCCATCTGAAATCCCCAAATCCAAATCCTACATCAGCGATCCGACATCATCGATCATCCATCATCCATCATCATCATTTCAATGCAAACTTTATCACAATTGTATTTGAAATAGGATACATATCATATATACCATTTTCAGCTACAATATTTTCTTTTCTTACTCCATATCCTGTTATAAGTGCAGCATTTACATAGCTATAAGTAGATTCTAATCTTTTATCTATAAGTGAAATGATACCACCAAGTTTTTTATTTTGAAGGCTGGCAATGTAGGTAGCTTTTTCTTTTGCTTTGTCTAATACTTTTTTAAACAGTTTATTGTACTTTTCTTCTTCATTCTTACTACCAACGTTTAAGAGATTGAATGTTATTCCCTTGCCAGTTTTACTTAAGTTGAGTAAAAATTGAAGTGCTTTAGTATTGGTAGTTGTAACAACAGAAGAAAATGGTACACTACTTTTGTAATTAAGCTCACCGAGCGCAATGGGCTCTAACAGAAATCCGTTTTCTTTCAACAGAATTTCTACTTTATGAACCTGTTCTAGTTGTTTTTGCCTTTGTCTTTCTAATTTATTCTTATAATAATCAGGATCGGTTTTTAATCCAATAGTATCAATTGTATTATCATAATCTGGTACAATATTTACCCTTAAATGAAAATAATCCGCTTTAACCAACATGGTATCTGTAACGGTAAGTTCTATATAACTGTTCTGGGCATAAGATGAAACACCCAATACCATAATAAAAAGTAATAAAACTATCTTGCGCATATTTTTTATTTAAATATATGAAAATAATTTGCTTTATTAAAGGCAGTGATATTTTAAAGCTGAAAGGAATTTGTAGTTATAGCGACAAGAAATGCAGGGTGATTGAACGTAGATTATCATGATTTTCTAGATCAATCATGATAAATCTTGAAAATCATGATAATCTGCGTTCAATAAATACCAGGCTGTGTAAGTTGGGTGCTATTTAAGAGAAAAAGTTTTAACCCGCCTCAAATCAAACTTTTGGAAAGTTTTAGAACTTTCCAAAAGTGTACTCAAATCTGCGATCTGCCATCTGAAATCTGCCATCCCCCTATTGTTCTTCATCAAAGTAAAGTTTGTAGTAGTGTTTTCCACTCATTTCATCATACCCTTTTTCAATCAGGTCTTTTCTACCGTGGATATAGATATGGAAGTTCTTGTCTAGTTTCAGTACAGATTTGAAAACACGTTGTTGTTTTTTTACGGCGGCTAAATGAATATCGAAACTGTCTTCAATATTTACCTGTCTGGCTACTTCGTATTGTTGCTTGTACTGTGTAAAGCTGTCGATTACTTCGGGGTGGTGTAACACTTCTTCGGCAAATTCATTCATGTTGAATGATTCTTTGGTACTGAAGTATTCCAGACTTCGGTTGAGGTAATCAATCTGATCGCTTTTGTTTACATCAAATTTCTCTGTAAGCTCATTGCTGATAAACAGTTTGCACATACCAATTGCATCATTGGTATGGTGGTAGCTATTGGAAGATCTGCTGACCTGTAAAAAATCTGTCACCCAATATTGGGTATCCTGTTTATTGGTATTGTCAACCACACAAACCACATATCCTTCCTCGCGATTTTTTTTGAAGATGAGACAGCCTTTGTCCAGCTTATTAATATTCACCCCATCTTCCGCAATCACTTCCCAGCTTTGTCCATGGGGGAACACTTTTAAAAATGTTTCTTTTGTTTCACTTTTAAATAAGCCGATGGCATCCACATATTCTGTACCGAAGGGCACATTGCTAAATTTGGTTACATACAATTCCCCTTCTTTCACACGTGCATGGGTACTTTTCTGGTAAAGGAAACTGGCTAGCAGTGCAGATTGAGAAACAAAACTTTTAGGATCATCAAAAATACCGGTAACATACTGATAAACTTCATTCAGTTCAAGACTGCTGATATGGGTAAACTGGTATTGTTCATGCTCATTAAAGGGTGTAAGGAAATATTTGGTAAGTAATCCCCTTACAATTTCATCGTTGAGTGTTAAGGGGTTTACAGAGAGCTTAAGCTCCTCTCCACGGGTAGGGTTACCTACTTTATGCAGGATGACCTGTTCTAATTGTACACTGTCTAATTGTGTCATGCCGCAAAATAAAACATCTCCTGCAGTTTAGCAGTAAATGATAATCGGTGCGTATGAATAGAACACGGATTTTCATGATTTTCAAGATTTATCATGATAAATCATCATAATCATGAAAATCTGCGTTCCATACTACTCCGTGAGTGTTAATGGCAAAATAAGGAGGCACAGCTAAATTGACAATTCTTTTACAAATAAGTCTACTTATTTAGTAGGGAATTGAAAAATCTCCCTATATTTGTACCCGTTCTTATACATTCTTATCAAGAAAGGCGGAGGGAATTGGCCCTGTGAAGCCTTGGCAACCACTCTCAAATAAGTTGGGAAAAGGTGCCAAATCCGATCCCGATTTATTGGGGTAGATAAGTCAGTGTTCTTATAAGTATACAGCAACTGTAGTTATACAAGGCATTCTGACTGAGCATCGGGGTGCTTTTTTTTTGCTGCAAGCCACAAGCTGCAAGCTTCAAGTTGTTTACCTATAATCCTTGCAGCTTGAAGCTTGTGGCTTGAAGCTTGAAGTTTGAAGCTTGAAGGAAAATGAACAGTTAAAAACATAATAGTACAATGTCGCAGGTTTTAAATAGTAATGTCATATCATCATTCTTACAGCAGATAAAAGATTTACCGATTGAATCGGCGATGGATGTATTTGTAAAAGCATATCCTGATAAGGTTACTTTTTCTACCAGCTTTAGTTATGAAGACCAGGTAATTACTGATATTATTCAAACGAATAAACTGAACGTATCACTCTTCACACTCGATACCGGTCGCCTTTTTCCGGAAACCTATAGTACCTGGAGCCGTACACTTGAATTTTACCAGACCAGTATCAGGGCTTACTATCCCGATGCTGATTCACTGGCAGCATATATAGCGGCTAATGGTCCTAATGCATTTTATGATTCACCAGAATTAAGGAAATCATGTTGTAGCATCAGAAAAGTAATACCCCTGCAAAAAGCACTTGCCGGTAATGCAATATGGATTACAGGTTTAAGGGCAGAACATTCGGCAGCCAGACAAGATTTATCTCCTGTGGAATGGGATGAAACCAACCAGATTATTAAATACCACCCTTTACTTAACTGGACAACTGATGAAGTAAAAGAATACATCCATCAAAAAGCGATACCCTATAACCCCTTACACGATAAGGGCTTTGTAAGTATCGGTTGCGCGCCCTGTACAAGGGCCATTAAGCCCGGAGAAGATTTCAGGGCCGGACGTTGGTGGTGGGAAGACAATAGTAAAAAAGAATGCGGCTTGCATTCGCATGAGTTAATAAAAACAACAGAAGCATGAGCGCTTATAGATTAGATTACCTCGATCAGCTTGAATCCGAAGCCATACATATTATGCGTGAAGTGGCTGGTCAGTTTGAGAAACCGGCTTTGTTATTTAGCGGAGGAAAGGATTCCATCACATTGGTACACCTGGCATTAAAAGCATTTCGTCCGGGTAAATTCCCTTTTCCATTGGTGCATATAGACACTGGTCATAATTTTCCCGAAGCATTGACATTTCGCGATGAACTGGCAAAAAATATCGGAGAGAAATTGATTGTGAGAAATGTTGCAGATACTATACGCCTTAAACAACTTGCTGAACCAAAAGGAAAGTTCGCCAGCAGAAACGCTTTACAAACCTATACCCTGCTCGATACCATCGAAGAATTTGGCTTCGATGCCTGTATCGGTGGCGCAAGACGTGATGAAGAAAAGGCAAGGGCAAAAGAACGCATATTTTCAGTAAGAGATGAGTTCGGTCAATGGAACCCTAAACTACAAAGACCAGAACTTTGGAATACCTACAATGGCCGCATCAATAAAGGAGAAAATGTACGCGTATTTCCCATCAGTAACTGGACAGAACTCGATATCTGGAACTATATCAGGAGAGAAAATATAGCACTACCCTCTATCTACTTTGCACATGAACGCAAAGTATTGGAACATGAGGGACAATTGATTGCTTTATCTGAATTTATTCAACTCGAGGATACAGATTCTATCGTTACCAAAAAAGTACGTTACCGCACCGTTGGCGACATGACCTGTACCGCAGCCGTAGAATCAAACGCTACCGGTATTGATGATATCATCAGAGAAATCACCGCCACTAAAACGAGTGAACGTGGTGAAACAAGAATAGATGATAAAGTAAGCGAAGCAGCAATGGAAGACAGAAAAAAGAATGGTTATTTCTAAAATCAAACAATTATGGACTTACTCCGATTTATAACAGCAGGAAGTGTAGATGATGGGAAATCAACCCTGATCGGTCGACTTTTATTCGATAGCAAATCAATCATGATCGATCACCTTGAAGCCCTTGAAAAGCAAAGCAGGAACAAAGAAGACGGTGAAATTGACCTGGCATTGCTTACAGATGGCTTAAGAGCCGAAAGAGAACAAGGCATTACAATAGATGTGGCCTATAAATATTTCGCCACACCAAAACGTAAATTCATCATAGCCGATGCACCCGGTCATATTCAATACACCAGAAATATGGTAACAGGTGCTTCTAATGCTGATCTCGCAATTATTCTAATAGATGCCAGACATGGTGTGGTTGAACAAACCAGGAGACATTCCATCATCGCATCGCTTTTGAATATTCCGCACACAGTGGTGGCCATAAATAAAATGGATCTTGTGAATTATTCGCAGGATGTTTATAACAATATCGTTATAGACTATGCAGAAGTAGCAAAGAAACTGGGATTAAAAGACGTGCATTATATTCCAATCAGTGCACTGAACGGAGATAATATTGTGGAGAAAACTACTGCAGTGTCCTGGTATGAAGGTCCTTCATTGCTAAGCATACTGGAAACAATAGAATTGAAAGATGATATTAACCTGGAGAAAGCACGCTTTCCGGTGCAATATGTAATCAGACCTCAAACAGAAGATTTACATGATTACCGTGGATATGCAGGTAAAATCAATAGTGGAATTTATAAAAAAGGTGATTTGGTAACGGTATTACCTGCCGGTACAACCAGCACTATCAAAGCCATTGAACACAATGGCAAAGAAGTAGAGCAAGCATTTGCACCACAGAGTGTAGTGTTGCACCTGGAAGATGATATTGATATAAGTCGCGGCGATTTAATCGTAAAAAATGAACATCCTCCCATCGTAACCAATGAAATTGAGGCGCTCTTATGCTGGATGGATCAAAAAGCATTGGTGCCCGGAAATAAATACCTGTTACAGATAAACAGTAAACAGGTAAGATCAGTTATTAAAGATATCAGCTACCGACTCGATGTGCATTCGCTGGAACAGATTGCATCCCCCGACAAAGTAGCCCTAAACGATATTGTAAAAGTTACCATTAAAACGGCTGGTCCCATAGCATACGATGCATATCAGGACCTGAGAACAAATGGTGGCGCAATTTTAATTGATGAAACTAGTCATGTTACCGTAGGTGCCTGCATGATTCAATAAACCAATAATGAGCGAACAAATATTTATAGAACAATTGTTTTTACGTAACAGGCAATCGGCCCAGGCTTTTCCCGATAAGCATCTGGCGGAAAGATTTATTGATGAACTGTTTAATTTTCTGTTTGGGTCCTATGACAAGAAATTCGATTCATCAGATAAACTGGCATTGGAATATGCTGAGCTGAAACAAACTTTTTCGGCCATCATATTTGAATTGATTCCCGAGGAACAAGCAGTGAAAGCACACACAGACTCATTTTTTAACCAACTGCCTGCCATATACCAGGCTTTGCTAAAAGATGCACAGGCAGTGTTGGCTTTCGATCCTGCGGCGCAGTCAATCGAAGAAGTATTGGTAGCATACCCCGGATTTTATGCAACAGCAATTTATCGTTTATCGAACCAGTTGTATAAGCAGGGAATAAAAACATTACCCAGATTTTTATCGGAATATGCGCATAGTAAAACAGGTATTGATATTCACCCCGGTGCATCAATTGGCGCATCATTCGCCATTGATCATGGTACTGGCATAGTAATAGGTGAAACTACTATTATCGGAGAGCGAGTTAAGATTTACCAGGGTGTTACCCTTGGTGCATTGAATGTAGCAAAAGAT
Source organism: uncultured Sediminibacterium sp. (assembly GCA_964611995.1). Lineage (GTDB taxonomy): Bacteria > Bacteroidota > Bacteroidia > Chitinophagales > Chitinophagaceae > Sediminibacterium. Next base: position 7,212 of record CAZTCS010000001.1, read on the forward strand.
TTGGCCAGCGTGAAACGCCATCCAACGATTGAAAATGATGTGATTATTTATTCTGGTGCTACCATTCTGGGAGGGGAAACCATTATTGGGTCAGGTAGTATTATCGGCGGTAATATTTGGTTAACGCATAGTGTGGCACCTAATTCTGTTGTGTACCATAAAAGTGAAATAAAAATAAAAGACAAGGATCCCTTTCCCGAACCATTAAATTTTGTGATTTAAAAAATATAATATGAAAGCAAATAACATTTTAGCTACGATTGGAAATACCCCGCATGTGAAGGCAAATCGCTTGTTTGGTGATCAACATGAAGTATGGATAAAACTCGAAAGAAATAACCCAGGGAACAGTATCAAAGACAGGATTGCATTGGCGATGATTGAAGATGCAGAGGAGAAGGGTTTGCTAAACAAAGACAGTGTGATCATTGAACCAACCAGTGGTAACACTGGTATTGGTCTTGCTTTGGTAGCCGCGGTAAAAGGGTATAAAATAACCCTGGTAATGCCAGAGAGTATGAGTATTGAAAGAAGAAGACTGATGGCTTTATACGGAGCTGAGTTTGTGCTTACGCCCCGCGAAAAAGGCATGAAAGGAGCTATTGAAAAAGCGACCGAATTAACCCAATCAACCCCCAATGCCTGGATGCCCCAGCAATTTGATAACCCTGCAAATACTGATGTTCATAGAAAAACAACTGCTTTGGAAATATTGGCAGATTTTCCTGATGGACTAGACTACCTCATCACAGGAGTAGGAACGGGTGGGCATATTACTGGTGTGGCCGAAATATTGAAAGAGAAATTTCCATCCCTAAAAGTATTTGCTGTAGAACCTGAGTTGTCTCCTGTATTAAGTGGTGGTGCTCCTTCACCACACCCATTACAAGGTATTGGTGCAGGTTTTGTTCCTTCTATTTTAAATACAGGCATACTCGATGGTATTATTCAGGTAGGGAAAGATGAGGCATTCTCTTTTGCGCAGCGCGCCGCAAAAGAAGAAGGTATTCTGTTAGGTGTTTCATCTGGTGCATCGCTTGCGGCAGTCGCAAAAAAACTACCGGAAATACCTGCGGGATCTAAGATTCTCACATTTAACTACGATACCGGCGAAAGATATTTATCAATAGAAGGATTATTCTAACCCCCTCTGCGTAACCTCTGTTACCTCTTGTTCTCTGCGGTGAGGTTCCTTCGTGAGGGTGAGGTGAGTAGGCTCACCGCAGAGAAAGGAGTAAACAAAGGTTACGCAGAGAGAAATTGAGAGAGTATGAAGGCTCTTTTTTTTAGATAGTTATAATCTACTAAAACAGTAGACAATGAGTAAGCGAAAATACGGCAAAGTAATTCTTGCATCAGCAGGTCCTGGTGATCCGGAACTGGTGACGGTTAAAACTGCTCGCTGGTTAGCACAGGCCGATGTAGTGCTGACGGATCGTTTGGTGAGTCAGGATATCCTCAACACATACGTTAACAAGCATGCAGAGATCATTTATGTAGGGAAGCAATGCCGCAGGGGTATTTCTACGCCGCAACAAACCATTAATGAATTACTGGTTGAATATGCATCCAAATACGATACAGTAGTTCGTTTAAAGGGAGGTGATACCAGTATTTTCTCCAATGTATTGGATGAACTGGAAACATTGGTTGAAAAAAAGATTCCTTATGAAATTGTTCCTGGAGTAACGGCTGCTCTTGGAGCGGCCGCCTACGCAGGTATTCCATTAACTGCAAGGGGATTATCTGTAGGAGTTCGTTTGCTTACTTATTACAAATCAGATATTGTTCATGCAGAAACCTGGAAGGAACTGGCCCAAACAGATGATACCCTTGTGTTTTATATGTCGGGAGAAACATTGTCTACCGTTGTGGAACAGCTCACAGCTCATGGTATTGATGCCGCGAAAAAACTGGCAGTAATAGAACAGGCTACCACACCTCTACAACAAATTCATACCTGTGACCTATACAAATATGCTGAATTGCTAAAAGATAAAATATTTAAGTCGCCATCATTGGTCATTATCGGAAAAGTAGTGGCATTGCATGAACAGTTTGCATGGCTACCGAATATACCTAGTGATGAACATTATTTCACGCCACTCACAGGCAGACTTACACAGTTAGCAGAGACAACAACCAAAAAAAGACATGTTAGCAGAGCCTAAATTAAAAATAGTAAGAGATTTTATAGGGCAATTCAGTAAAGAAGAACTGATTTGGGTAAATGGCTATTTAGCTGGATTGATTGCTGATCCGTTAAAAGAGCCTGCTCCTTTAAGCAATGGTGTTGGTACAAAAAAAATTACCATTGCCTATGGAACCGAAACCGGTAATTCAAAAAAACTGGCCACTGATTTCGCGTCCAAAGCAAAAAAGAAAGGCATACCCACCAAACTGGTAAGTCTTGACCAGTATAAACTAACGGAATTACCCAAAGAAGAATATTTCATTACGGTTATTAGTACACAGGGCGATGGTGAGCCGCCTGTTACTGCACAAAAGTTTTACGATCATATTCATAATAATGGTTTTAAACTGCCACAATTAAAATATGGTGTACTAGCATTAGGTGATACTGCATACCCACTGTTTTGTAAAACAGGCGAAGATGTAGACAAACAATTGCAACAGCTAGGTGCACAAAGAATCGCCAACCTACAAAAATGTGATCTGGATTATGAAGAAACGGCTGAGCAATGGTTTGATAAATTGATACATGATTTGGAATCTACTGCATTACCACAAGTAGCCATCAATGCTCCTGTAACAGAAACCAAAAAAGCTACTGGAAAACAATATTATGATGGGGTCATTCAAACAAATATCAATCTTACTGCGAATGGGTCATCCAAAAAAATATATCATATTGAACTAAAAGCAGCAGATGTTTCCTTTATACCGGGAGATTCAATTGGTATTGTGCCGGAGAATGATGAGCTTCTGGTTGATCAGCTTTTAGCATTCGTTGGGGTTGATGGCAATAAATCAATAACCTGGAAATCTGAAACATCCACCATCAGATCTTTATTGATTTCAACAATCAATATCAGTTACCTGCTGGAAAAATCAGTTAAACATTATGCAACTGTTAGTGGTTATGAAATTCCTGCAGGAAAATCAGATCTCTTATCCCTATTAAAACAGTATCCCTTAAAAGATGCGGACAGTTTTGAGCAGGTATTAGCGGGTTTAACCCAGATAGTGCCGCGTATATACAATATTGCTTCTTCGCCATCTGCACATCCAGAAGAAGTGCATATCACTGTTTTGAGGGATGTATTTCAAATAAATGAGAATACTCAAACGGGTTTATGTACCCAATATTTAGAAAATAAAAGGGAAGGCGATACGGTTCGCTTTTTTATCCAAAGCAATAAAAGGTTCCGTTTACCAGCGCCAGATAAAGACATCATCATGATTGGTCCAGGAACAGGTATTGCCCCATTCCGTTCATTTATGGCTGAAAGAGATACCACAGCAGCCAGCGGAAGAAACTGGTTGTTTTTCAGTGAAGAAAATTTTACGACAGACTTTCTCTACCAGACCGAATGGCAAAGCTTGTTTGAAACAGCGGCTTTAACTAAAGTTAGTCTTGCTTTTAAAAACGGATCAGATAATACGCCATCACTTGCGGATAAAATAGTACTACAGGGTAAGGAGCTGTTTGAGTGGCTGGAGCAGGGCGCATACCTCTATCTCTGTGGAGAAAAGGAACCGGCAGGCAAGGCCATTGAAGAAGCATTACTAAAAGTATTCAGTAAAGCAACCGGAAATGAAGCAAATGGTAATGCCTACTTCGAAACCCTAAAAAAAGAAAACCGTTATGCTAAAGATCTCTATTAGATAGGTGAGTAGGCAGTAGTGAATAGTGAGTAGTCAGTAGGACGAAAAAACTATTTACAATGATCACTCACTACTGACTACTGACTACTCACTACTCACCATTCACCATTCACAACTCACCCCCATGTCAAACAACAAACCTTCCCCCATAGAAAAAATAAAAACTTCCAGTAAAGGTCTTCGCGGCACATTACAGGAAAGTTTACAGGATGAAATAACAGGAGCAGTGCGAGAGCAGGATCATGCATTGATCAAATTTCATGGCATGTATGAGCAGGATGATCGTGACCTGCGGGAAGAGCGGGCCGCGAAAAAATTGGATAAGCTCTACTCATTCATGATCCGGCTAAGAATACCTGGCGGTAGCATGACGGCCCAACAATGGGTAGCTGCACATCATATTGCGGGTAATTATTCAACAGGGGTGATCAAGATAACCACCAGGCAAACCATACAGTTGCATGGTATTTTAAAACACCTGATCAAACCAACACTACAAGATTTCAATGCAGTACAACTAGATTCTATCGCAGCCTGCGGCGACGTGAACAGGAATGTAGCCTGTACCAGTCACCCATCGGAGTCGGCCATACATGAAGAAGTACATGGATATGCGGACAAGATAAGCCGGTTGTTATTACCTAAAACAAGGGCTTTTTATGAGATATGGCTGGATGAAGAAAAACTAGTCGAATACGATGAAACCGATCCATTGTATCAGGATCGTTATCTGCCCAGAAAATTCAAAATAGGTATTGCCATTCCGCCAAACAATGATGTAGATGTGTTGACGAACGACCTCGGACTCATTGCCATAATTGAAGAGGGTAAACTTATCGGATTTAATATCGCAGTGGGTGGTGGCTTGTCTACCACACATGGTAATCCGGATACTTATGCCAGGCTAGCTACGGTTATAGGTTTTACGGAAGGGAAAGAAAAAACACTCAAGGCTGTTTATGAAGTACTCACCATACAAAGAGATTATGGTAATCGATCAGATCGGAAACTGGCAAGACTAAAATATACACTAGATAAAATGGGTGTTGAGGCTTTCAGGGAAGAGCTGGAAAAACGTTGTGGGTTCGAATTACAGGAAGCAAGGCCCTATCAGTTTACAGAAAGAATAGATCGATATGGATGGCAGGCAGATCATAAAGGGAACTGGCATTATACTTTATTTGTTGAAAACGGAAGGGTAACGGATGAAGCAGATGTTCCACTAAAAACGGCGCTATTGGAACTGGCAGAAACAGGAAAACTCATTTTCAGGTTCACCAGTAATCAGAACCTCATATTAAGTGAAATTAGTGCGACGGATAAAACAATAATCGATGAGATATTAGAACGCTATGGCATCCTTAAAAGAGATGAAGCTATAAGTGCTTTACGAAAGAATACAATTGCTTGTGTGGCATTACCTACCTGTCCATTGGCACTTGCCGAGGCACAAAGATACCTGCCTGTATTAATTGATAAAATCGAACCATTGTTAACAAAACATGGGTTGGGTGAAGAAAATATCGTTACCCGGATGACTGGTTGTCCAAACGGTTGCGCAAGACCTTATGCTGCCGAGATCGGATTTGTGGGAACTGGTCCGGGTCGCTATAACCTGCACATTGGCGGCGACAGAGAGGGAACAAGGTTGAATACAAAATATAAAGAGCAGTTGGATGAAGCTGGGATACTGGATGAGTTAGATAAGTTGTTTGGTTCCTATAAACAAAACCAGTACCCAAAGGAAAGTTTTGGTGATTATGTTGAACGAACAATTATTACGGCACAATAACAAGCATGAATGTTGATTAACAATTACCAAGCCCATGAATGAAGCAATAATTGAACAGAAACTTTCAGGAACTACCTGCAGGGATCCAAAGCAGAACCATTTGTTTCCGGTTTTTATACAATTGGAACGCATGCGTGTGTTGATTGTGGGTGGTGGCCCTGTTGCATTTGAGAAGCTTCAGGCTATATTAATTAATGCACCAGCTACCCGGGTAAAAATAGTGGCAAAAACATTTCAGGACGAACTAGTTCGAGCTGCTGAGAAAAAAGCGCAAGTGGAACTGGTGCAAAAAACCTATTCATCAGGCGATTTATACGATGCTGATATTGTTATTGTGGCCGTTAATGATATTGAAACAGCAGAAGAAATTCGCAATGACGCAAAAGCCAGGAAACTATTGGTGAATGTTGCCGACAAACCAGCACTGTGCGACTTTTACCTGGGATCAATCGTACAAAAAGGGGATCTCAAAATTGCCATATCCACCAATGGTAAATCGCCGACCATTGCAAAAAGACTGAAGGAAACACTGTATGAAGTTATTCCGTCGGAATTCGACCAGGTTTTAGCGAATATGCAAATCATAAGAAACAGGTTGAATGGCGATTTTGCAGAAAAAGTAAAAAGCTGAATGAGATCACCGCAGTGCTTGCTGTATCAGATAAAAAGAATCCATCGATAGCTGAAAGAAGATGGAAAAAAATTGCTTCGATATTTTTGTTTGCTTTCTTCTTCATGTTTGTGGGTCATCTGGTATTATCTTATGTTCCATTCACCCAACTGTTTTCACAATCGCGTGAACTGGTCAGTTCATTGGATAGTACTTTTTACTGGATGATACTTGCGGGCTTTCTTGCCCAATTGGTAGATGGATTATTAGGAATGGGATATGGAGTAGTATCAGCAACCGTGTTATTATCGTTGGGAGTTAAGCTGCCAGCGATTAGCGGAAGTATACATACTGCAGAAATGTTTTCCAGTGCGGCATCAGGTTATAGTCATTATCGCTTTGGTAATGTGAACAAGAAACTTTTCAGGGCATTGCTTATTCCTGGTGTTTTAGGGGCCATACTTGGTGCGGTTGTTTTGTCGACTTTAGCCGATCACTATGCAGGTTTTGTAAAACCATTGCTAGCGGTTTATACACTTTTTCTTGGGTTGCGGATATTGAGAACAGGGTTTAAGAAATTGAATAAGCCTAAGAAATTTCGCAATGTAGGCTGGTTGGGTGCGGCCGGTGGTTTTCTGGATTCTTTTGGCGGCGGAGGATGGGGCCCTCTTGTTACCAGTACCTTGATATTAAAAGGAAGAACACCTCGCTATGTAATAGGATCAGTTAGTATAGCCGAATTTTTTGTAACACTCGCCAGTGCCGCTACATTTTTTTCCTTATTGGGCATATCTCACTGGCCGGTAATTGCAGGACTGATTATTGGTGGTGTAATAGCAGCTCCTATTGCCGCCAGACTTACCGGTAAACTCCCTCTAAAGACCATGTTTATTGCAGTAGGTATTATGGTAATTATCTGGAGTATCCGGATATTGGTAAGCTCGTTGGTGTAGTCGATAGTCCATAGACCATGGACCATGGACTATGGTCCTGCCCCATAAAAAAAGCCTTTGCTGGAAATCCCTGCAAAGGCCTCGTAGCGTTTGGTTTTTCAATTTCTGGATATTACCCGTTTAACTTACACTACAATAGTCAACAGGCTGATTCGGATTTTTCTAAAGATTTTTGGATTCTAAACCTTGCAAAATGAGAAAAAACATTTTACAAGTACAAAATAAAGCCATTTCGTATTGGTTGTAAATAGTGCAGTGCTTGATCTTACTGTAAGTTTTTTACTACAATACCACCGTGTTTACCACCGCTTTTTAAAGCTTTGCCTCCGTTAAATTACCGTACCGGATATTCCTGGAGAGCTCATCCTGGATCTTTCGGATTGAATTGGTTACCTGAGGAATAATGTATTGTTGTACATAATACTGCCTGTTTAGCCGCATTTCATTAAAAGCTTCCAAACCGAATTCCGGCGGCCTCAAATTATTCCCGGAGTTAGTGTTCGAGGAATAACATATTAAATCAGTAATATGGTTTTTATACCCTGAATCAGTAAAGCTGATGGTCATGGTCAGGGTTACAAATGTCTGCTCCATAACCAGTCCGGAAGCTTCTGTCGGGTGCATAACATAAAACCCACATTTTCCGGTGATACTTGATTTGTTTTTGTTTTCTACCAGCATAACTGGTTTACCCTTTCGGGTAACTTTAAAATGGTCTTCAAATCTGGAAATCCGATAATAGTTTATGAACCAGGTTTTTGTTCGGTTATAAATGTCTGATTTGGATACCGGCATATTTTCTATGCGTGTATAAAAGACTTTACCGGAATTTTCATCAACAGGAAAAAATACCTGTGCCCCCAAATGCGAATGGAAGCAGCATGACAATAAGATGATTAAGCAATATTTCATAAGGCAGTTACATGTGTCAAGGTAAAACAATTGATGAAATAGGCAAATTATAATCCTCTTAAAGATTGGTCATTCACAGGCGGAAAGAAAATGGTGTAAAGATTATCATAGGGTTCACTCAATACCAGAACCAATAAAGGCCCGTACATAGGTTCTGATGGTATTTAATCTTTTTAGCTAACATGTGTAACCCCTCCGGGATTAAGGGAGATTAAATTGGGATATCTTATCTAATGCTTCACTGCTTTATAGTAACTTGAATCCTGGAAAGATCAACACTATCCACACAAATCCTGAAGCATGAAAAAGAAGCATCCTGCCCAACTAAAAACATGGCATGAAATACATAGTGCAGAAAGAACATTCGGTCAGCGAATTGCCGATAATATATCAAGTGGTATGGGGTCATGGACCTTTATCATCATCCAAACTATTTTTGTACTTGTGTGGATGGCTTGTAACCTGATTGGTTATCTGATGCACTGGGATCCTTATCCCTTTATTTTATTGAATCTTTTATTCTCCACACAGGCAGCCTATGCAGCACCCATCATTATGATGTCGCAAAAAAGACAAAACGAAAGAGACCGATTACAAGCCATGGATGATTACCAAACCAACCTCGAAGCAAAACTTGAGATTGAAGAATTGCAAAGAAGGTTAAACCAGATTGAAACTGATAAATTGGATAAAATACTAGCTATTCTTGAATCTGGGAAATTCAAATAGTTGCTTTTAATAAACGGCGGCATCTACACAGTAATTGGATCGCCATATAATTTTTAATGTACAACACATTCTTAGCTGTGCAAGTATTCCTGCTGCAATGGTTAGTAATGCCACAAATACAAGGGTTCCTGTTATACCAATGTTGTCGGCTAAAAGTCCTGCTAAAATAGCGCCCACCACATAACCACTGTCTCTCCAAAAACGAAAATAGCTCATTCCAACTGCTCTTTGACCGGGATGAAGATTTTCGGCTATTACAGTTATAAAACTAGGATATACGAAGGCAGTACCAATGCCCAATAATAAAGCTGCTATTAACATTCCCTCAAAAGAATACAGAAAGATCATGGAGAAAATTGCCAATCCCTGAATAATCATCCCAAGTGTGATCAGTTGCTTTTTACAAACATAGTCACCAAATTTCCCGGTAAACAATTGTGTAAAGCCCCAGGTGGCCGGATAGACTGCAGCGATCCATCCAATTTCAAACATGCTGAATCCTCTTTGTATGAGCAATAATGGAAGTACACCCCAGACCATTGCATCATTCATGTTATTTACCAATCCGTTGATGGACACTGTACCCATATTATGGTGTTTCCAACTAACTTCGGACCATAAACCCTTGAATATTCTATTAGCAGAAGTTTGACTTTCGTGTGCAACCAGTGCGTGTGTGTCTTTTATAAAGAATAAGGAAACAAATAACCCAACTATAACGAACAAAACACCAGGTAAAAAAGGGAAATACCGGTATCCATAATTAGCGGCCAGATTACTGGCAAGTAAACCTGCAAGTCCTACTGCCATATAACCTGCAAATTCATTGATGCCCATGGCAAGGCCACGATTTTTATTTCCTACCAGATCAATCTTCATAATTACAGTGGAAGACCAGGCTAAGCCCTGATTAATTCCAAGGGAAATATTTGCAAGAATAACCCACCACCATGATGAGGCGTACATGAGTAAAAAGGGAACGGGGATAGCGGCAATCCAGCCTAAAATTAATACCTGCTTTCTGGTTTTGTGCAGCATAAGTTTTGCTACGGCCAGATTGGCTATGGCTTTTGTAATGCCAAATGCAAGAATAAAAGACAGGATAACTGTGTATTCGTTGAGAAAAAATACTTCTTTACCAAAACCGGATAGTACAGAGCGTTCTAACCCGATCATTAAACCGACGAAGGCATTAACTAATACCAGCAGGTAAAATTGAAAGGCATTTTGTTTTAGTCCCTGCATCAGAACAGATTTAATGTGGCAATTTCTCCCTTAAATAACCATATACCCAGGTGCCGGCAATGGCACTTAATAATACTACGATCATTACGGTGATTCCCATACCGATTTGTGCGAAGATGGGTCCTGGACATGCACCCGTTAGGGCCCAGCCTAATCCAAAAATTAATCCGCCGATTATCTGGCCCTTATTAAATTTTTTGGGTGTAAAATGAATTTCTTCGCCGTGAATCGTTTTCACTTTGAATTTTTTAATCAGTGCTATGGATATAGCGGCCACAACTATCGCTGTGCCAATTACGCCATACATGTGAAAACTTTGGAAGCGGAACATTTCCTGCATGCGAAACCAGGAGATGATTTCTGCTTTTACAAAAACGATTCCAAATAAAATACCTACTGCGAGGTATTTAAAATTATACCACCATGGGTGTTGTTTTTCCGACTCATTCACACACATCGTGTCTAAGGAGCGTACTTCAAAGTCGGTTACTATTTCTGTTTGATTTGGGTTCATTGTTGCTGAATTACAATTTCATAATAATAGGGAGTAAGAAATTCGCCATGATAAAACCACCCGCCATAAAACAACAGGTCGCTACAACCGATGGCCATTGTAAATTGCTGATTCCCATAATGGCGTGTCCACTGGTACAACCACCTGCATAACGAGAGCCAAATCCAACCAGGAACCCACCACCTACCATCATTACAAAACCCCTGGCAGAGAATAGTGATTCCCAGGAAACAAGGTCCTGCGGTACCATGCTATTATAATTAGAGATTCCATACCCTTTCAATTCATCAACCAATGCGGGATTCACTACAATAGGGTTTGGATCTGGTATACCAAATGCGGCAATCATAGCACCGACTAATATACCTCCTACAAAAAACAAGTTCCAGGATTCTTTCTTCCAGTCGTATTTAAAGAAATTAATCTTTGCGGGAAAACAGGCGGCGCAAGCATGACGCAGGTTAGCAGATATACCAAAATGTTTATTGCCCAATAATAATAGTATTGGAACGATTAATCCTATAAGCCCACCAGCTACATACCAGGGCCAGGGCTGTTGTAAGAATTCCTTCATAAATAATAATTGATGGCAAAAATGCCGATAAACAATTTTTTGAAGCGTGATACATGTCACGCAGACTACTTATTATGCGAATCAAGGGTTTGGGGCTGGCATATACCATACGCTACACTCAACCAATTCGCATTTAACGTTCATTGCTGTCAGGGGAAAAACAGCTTCTAGCCACTTGCTGCTAGCTTCTAGCTTTTTTGGTATTAATTTAACCATCTACAAGCGTAAAAGGGGTAATTAATTATTTATTCAAATAATAGCAGAAAACCTAAAACAAGCACCAATCAAGGCTAGCAGCTAGAGGCTAGCAGCTCGCAGCCTGGTACTATTTATCGTTGCTTAGCAGCTATTATTGGTAAAAATGGCCCGTATTTGTGTTGTTGCTCACTGAAATTATCAGCATAAGGTCCAAATGGGTGATCGAAGGGCTTTTTGGAGATATCGGGCCAGTCTGACTTGTTTGTAAAAACGGGTCGGGGTTGTGAATTAACATAAGCCGCCAGATCCCATGCTTCTTCATTGGTTAAACGGTTTTGATGTGTTACCTCATTAAAGGGCATATTAGACTGAACAAAACCCGCAAAATTACTCAAGCGGTAAAGTCCTGCCCCCGTATTATAACTATGGTTACCCCATAAAGGAGGGTAACTATATCCAATATTATCTGGGTTAAGCTGTCCTTCTCCATTGCTGCCGTGGCAACGTTCGCAATTCAATGCATATACTTTTTTGCCCATTATCGGATCAGCAGCGCGGGTTAATAGTTCTGGTACTTTAATACCTGTTCCTTTTGGTTTATCTTTTTTTGACACATCCTTACCCAGCCATTTAATATAGGTTTCAATCGCCCTATATTCACGGCTGTTACTATCAGGGGCTTGTCCATTTAAGCTTCTTTCAAAACAATCACTTACCCGTTTATAAATACTTTCCATGCTTCCGCTTCTTGCCCTGAACTTTGGGTAATTAGCCGCCACTGCAGCATAATTGTTTCCCAAAACCCTTTTACCTGCATCAAGATGACAGTTCTGGCAATTCATTCCATTACTGATGGCTTTAATGCTTCCTTTAGGACCAAAATAAGCAGCAGTGTGTGCAATTAAATCTTCGCCATACAAAACAAGCGAACGGGTGCTATCGTCTTTTATCGGGTCTAAAAAATAACTGGGGGCATGCCAGTTACTGTCTGTCTGAACCAGTACATCTTTGTGTGTATTGCGTTGCCAAAACCATCCGGCAATAACAAAAAGTACCAGCGCAAATAATATATAAGCCAACCAGTCTGCTTTAAATTTCTTCCACATCGCTTATAAATTAAAATCGATAGTTTAAAATTAGGTTGAATAATGAAGTATTTACTTTATGGATCACATATTTATCGTTATTGTACGTATTTCCATTACCCCCTTTATAAACATATAAGCATTGTAGCTGCGCCCCGTTTAGTGCACCTCTGAAATTATATTGTACATCAGCATTGAATTGTGTGTAGGAGGGCATCCCGTATTTGTTGAGTCTTACATCAAGTGCATCCGGCAATTGATAATAACCCAAACCAATTTGCGATTGAAGTCCGGTTTTACCAAACTTGCGTTTATACTGTAACATCCAGGCATTTAAGTTACCAAAACCCTCATTTCTTTCACGGGGTAAAAAAGTAAAGAATGGATCACGACCCCACTCTCTTGGCATTAGGTATCTCCCATTACCAGTAATGCGATTATAATTGAATGATACATCTTCCTCTTTGGTTTTAAAACCGACTCTGGCACCAAAACTGAGCGCATTACTTCCCTTTTGCATATATGTAAGAGCAGGAGATGTATTGCCACCATATTTAAGGGATTGTTGCATAATACCTTGAACAGAAGTATATATATGTGCACTTTCATCCGGTCCAAAATCCTGATCGGCTTGTAACATTACCGTATTAAACACCTGATCAACCAATTGTTCCCATAACTGAATTTTTAAACGTGTATTCAGTTTTTGTGTGATACCAAATAGGGCAACATAATTACTGGTGATATTATTTTTATAAGCAGATGGCGAGCCGGATTCACTAACCCCCTGTGGGTAAACGCCCATCGATTCCCCGATGTTAAACCAGCGAACGGTGCTCCTTGGACTTATTTTCCATAAAACACCCGCATTGATCTGGGTTCGTTTCGATTTATTTTGATACCATACACCCTCAACTCCTGTCGGACGCATTCTGCCATCTTGTGGGTTAATGAATGGGGTATTGATGATTTGTTTTCCAATCTTTATCGATTGATTTTTCCACCCATAACTGATAAATAATTCTTCCAGACGATCAATATCATTTTTGTTTGATGGATGTTCTATATCAAATAAACCAATTTCATATCGGTTCATTTGTTGTGTTGCAGGATCTGGTTTTAATAAATCTGAGGATCCTGTATTGAAAATAAAGAAACCACCAATACCTAACTGAAAACCATGAAAGCGGGCAGACTCAAACCGAAGTCCTCCTCCGGTAGCATGTGCGTGATAATCTGTAAGCCCTTTTTTATTATCTGTTGCCATGAAAAAATACCGAAAATGGCCTTCCGTCTTTCCATGCTTGAAAGCCCACAGCAGTGAACTGCTATCAGTTTTTTGTTCATTATCTGCTGATTGAGCCAATGCAGAAATAAAAGCAATAGAAAATAAAGCTGCCAGGGCAGCATGTTTTAAAATCATGCCTAATAAAACTTATAAATGATTATTTACCAGCCGAGCAGGAAACGAAAGATAGGGCTTTGCTGAAGAGTGAGTTATGCCCGGATTCAGGATACCCAAGTTTTTTTAAAGTAGCAGTAATCTTTGCCCGATTGATTCCTATTCCCATCACAGCTATCTTCTTTTCCGGAACAGCTACTGTTACTGCCTGAATGCCGGGAATTTTAATGAGTTCAGATTTTATGGTGTTTGCACAACCTTCGCAGCGAATATTTTCAGCATAGAATGTTTCTGAAGTTGTCATGATAAGTGTTGTTGTAGCAATTGTTGCAGTTGTCCGGCATTTTTTACACCCGGCTCTCTCCACAATAACTGCCCTTTTTTAAAAATCATCAAAGTAGGAATACTGCTAACCTGAAAATGAGCAGCCACATCTGCATGTTCATCTACATTTACTTTGAACACCTGAACTTGATCGCCCAACCTGTCTTTCACTTCTTTCAAAACAGGAGGCATCATTCTGCAGGGCCCACACCAGTCTGCGTAAAAGTCGACCAATACAGGCTTTTCACTGCTTATGATCTTTTCAAATGAATTATTCAACATGGGTATTTTCTTTAGGTGTTTTTTTAAAAAGACTAAAAGCAAGCATACCAAGTAAGGAGAAGTATAACGTGCTGTTAATCGGTTTAGAGGTTATGGCGCATGTGCCTGTTATACATCCTACATATTTCCAGTAGAGGTATCCAGACAATGCTCCAAGAAGTCCTCCAATGAACAATAAGTAGTTGTTACTAAAGAATTTCTTCATAAACCGGTTCTTTTGTTGAAACTGTATTCTTCTTACCAGGTGATGTGTAACAACCAGTTGGCCCACAGCAACCAATATTAAAGATACCCATTGCCAATAACATGATCCCGATAATGGCAGTAGTACTATCTTTTGCATACCAGGATTGAACCAATACAGCTATTGCCAATACTACCCTTAACACACGCATGAAATGCCAGTTTTGAAGGATTGTTTTCATTATTTTTTGAGTTTATGAGCCAAAGAATTCCAAGGGCCACCGTTATAGGCTTCAACACCAGCGCCAGTTAGCAACGATTTGGCCATACCACTCCTGTTTCCGCTTCTGCAAACAGTGATAATTGGTACATTCAATTGCTTAAGACGCGTAATCTCATTGCGTAAGCGATCCAATGGGATATTCTTCGATCCTTTAATATGCCCCGTATCATATTCCGATGCTGTTCTTACATCAATAACCAAACCTCCTTTATCAACCAACATAGCATAGTCTACGGGAGCGGGGAATAATTTTTTAAAAAAGGATAACATTCAACTTAATTTTTATAGTACAACATATCAGATAACCCACCGCCATTATAAACCTCCTTAAAACCTTGCTGGTGCAGAAAATTCATTCCGATGCCACTTCTGTTACCACTCCTGCAGTATAATACTACCGGCTTGTTCTCCTGTTTTAATTCATCCAGGTGTTTGGGAAGTTCATCAAGCGGAATATTGATAGCGCTCGGGTAATGTGAGGTATTAAACTCACTACTAGTTCTCACATCAACAACAATTGGATTTTCATTGCTGAGTACTTCTTGTATTGTTTTCATTTTTATAATAAGGTTGTAGGGCATACATAATCGCTTACCCTGAATTTGTTTGATTCCTTAATCGCTTTAAATCCACCTTTTACATCAATCAGGTTATCGAAACCTCTTGCACGAAGTATGGAATTAAAAATCATGGAGCGATAACCTCCTGCACAATGCACGTAATAGGTTTTGTTACGGTTAATCTGACTCATGCTGTCATTAATAAAGTCGAGCGGTGCATTTTCAGCATCCAAAACATGTTCACTGAGGTATTCGCTGTTTTTACGAACATCAAGGATATTTACCGCTTCTTTAGAAGCAATATCAGCAAGCTCTTCAGCACTGATAGACTTAATCTCATCTGTTTCTTTTTCTGCTGCTACCCAGCTTGCAAAACCTCCTGCCAGGTATCCGATGGTAAAATCATAACCAACCCTTGCAAGACGGGTAATAACTTCCTGTTCTCTGCCTTCATCTGTAACCAGTAATATCTCCTGTTTAATATCCGGAATCATTGCGCCAACCCAGGGAGCGAAGTTTCCGTCGATACCAATATTGATGGCATTAGGGATAAAACCTTTTGCAAATACCTGCGGGTCTCTTGTATCCAGGATCAACGCACCTGTTTCATTTGCTGCAGCTTCAAAAGCATCCGGACTTAATGCATGTTGTCCTCTTTCAAGCACTGTATCTATGCTATCGTATCCATGAATATTCATCATTACGTTTAGTGGGAAATATGCCGGCGGGGCAACAAGGCCAGTAGTGACTTCACGGATAAACTCTTCTTTTGTCATATCCGGTCTTAAAGCGTAGTTGGTTTGTTTCTGATGGCCAAGTGTGTCAGTAGTTTCTTTGCTCATGTTTTTACCACAGGCACTGCCTGCACCATGTGCTGGGTATACTATAATATCATCGGCCAATGGCATGATTTTGTTTCTCAGCGAATCAAATAAATATCCGGCAAGCATATCCTGTGTGAGTTCTGCTTTTACTTTCTGCGCAAGATCTGGTCTTCCTACATCGCCAATAAAGAGGGTGTCTCCACTGAAGAGTCCGACAGCTTTTCCTGATTCATCTTTTAATAGATAACAGGTGCTTTCCATGGTGTGTCCGGGAGTATGTAATACTTCGATAGAGGCATTACCTACTTTTAATGATTCACCATCTTTTGCTGCGTAAAAATCAAAATCAGGAGCAGCATTTGGGCCATAAACAATTTGTGCCCCAGTTTTCTTGGCAAGATCAATATGTCCGGAAACAAAATCTGCGTGGAAATGGGTTTCCAATACATATTTTATTTTAGCTCCATTGCGTTCTGCCTTTTGAATATAAGGAGCTACTTCACGTAACGGATCGATAACAACTGCTTCGCCATTACTCTCAATATAGTAGGCACCTTGTGCCAGACATCCGGTATAAATTTGTTCAACTATCATAAAGGTTTGTTTTTATTTGATGATGTAAAATTGAATGCTTTTTCAAGTTTTTTTCGTGACCTGTATCACGTTGTTTTCATTTTAACAATTGCCATTTAGTATGAAGAGTGCTACTTGAGCAACACCATAAATACTTAGGATAAAAGTGAAATATTCTGAGGAAACAAAACGTGATATTCGTCACATTAACACCTGTTCTTTGTCATAATTAGAAAGGCCCACATCGCTGCAGGCCTCTCATCTATTGGGGGGTAATAAAAACGCTAGTGTGAAGCACCTCCTGGGAAGACAACTTCTTTGATAATGATATAGATGCCCATTACCAGTACAAACCAACCAAACCCTTTCTTGAGTTTGTTTCCATCAATCTTTGTACTGATACTGTTGCCAATAAAAATACCGCCAATGGCCAACGCAGTTACAGAACCAAGTAATGTCCAGTCCATCTGATTTTGCGAAAGATCACCGGTAAAACCAATGAGTGATTTAGCAGCAATTATGAGTAATGAAGTTCCTACCGCTTGTTTCATCGGAAGTTTACTTAATAATACCAGTGCAGGGATGATTAAAAAGCCTCCTCCTGCTCCCACCAAACCGGTTAGCATTCCAACAACTGCACCTTCTAATAAGATCAACGGATAATTGAACTGTTGCGGGCCTGCTTCTTTGTCCTCTGTTTTTTGCTTTTCGCGAATCATGGAAAAAGAAGCAAACAGCATGAGTAGGGCAAATAATACCATCATCAGGATAGACCTGGTTACAACAAATCCATTTACCGTAAATACCTCATGTGGTATAATGGGAACGATAAATTTCCTTGTAGCAAAAACGGCTGCGATAGATGGAATGCCAAAAATGATGGCAGTTTTAAGGTTAATAAAACCTTGCTTATACTTTGGAATTGCACCTACTAAACTGGATGTACCTACTATAAAAAGGGAATAAGCTGTGGCCAGCACTGGCTCAACGCCAAAAAGATAAACAAGAACCGGTACAGTAAGAATGGAACCTCCGCCACCAATAAGTCCAAGTGAAATGCCTATAACCAGCGATGCGATATAACCTGCTATTTCCATTTTTATAAGAATTAGCGCAAAGGTGAATATATCTGGTTAATTAGTGCGTGATAAATATCACGTATCCCATTTTCCGAGATTCACGATCTCAATATGTGATTTATGCTGCTTAATCATACCTTTTTCAGTAAGTTTTTTCATTAACCTTGAAATAACTTCCCTGGATGAGTTTAATTCCTGGGCAATTTCTGTAAAGGATATGGAAAGCAGGTTTGATTTTGTAGTCTCCTGGTGCTGTTTGAGGTAAAAAACCAGTCTTTCATCCATATTACGGAATGCTATATGGTCGATGGTTTGCAACATATCCTCAAAACGATCGCGGTAGCTGCTTACTACAAAATAGTACCAGGTTTTATGATGGGCCATCCATTGATCCATATAGGTTAGTGGAATGGCAATAACCTCTGTATTTTGAACCGTTTTGGCCATTATCTGGCTGGTTTCCTGTTTAATGGCACAAACCATCGATAAGGCGCAGGCCTGTCCGGGTTGCAGGTAATACATAAAGAATTCATTACCCTCCTCGTCTTCTCTGAAGATTTTAATTAAACCGGTTACAACCAGCATCGTTGAACGAATATTCTGGCCGGTTTTCATTAAAATATCACCGGGTTCAAATTCTCTTACTTCTCCAACAGCAGCAATTTGTTCCTGAAGTTCTTTCTCAAAAAAAGGGAAATGTTTTTGTATAACCTCAATAGGTATCATAAACACAATTTAGGCAATCTGCAAATGTAAATGGTGATAAATCAAGTGGTGTGACATAAGTCACAGCCTATTTTTTGTTCAAAATCAGTAATTGATAAAATTTCCCTATTTCCTGTTGTTCAGGTAAGGAAAGGGCTTTTCGCTGTTCCAATTGTGCTTTCAGGAATAAAACACGCTTGTGTTGCGGGTATTTATCCAGTATCTCTTTAATCAGATCGCCCGATTTATCTGTTATTGCTTCAACCTGGTTCTTGGGGTTTTCAATAGGTGTTTTATCCCTTGTAGGCATTTTTAGTACAATGGCTTCAACGGCAGCAATCCACCCCGGGGGTATATCAGTAACTTTTCTTGCTTTTAAAAGCAAACCTTCCAGTTGTTTTTTACTTAAGCTGCCCCTCTCCTCATATTGATGCATAAGGCTCATAATAAACAATGCATCTTTATTATGCTGGTAGCAAGCTTCCAGTAATTTATCGATCACATCAATCTTTTTCTTTTTTCCGGATAGGGCCATGATAAAAAATAAAGGGGGAAGGTAGAAAAACTAAGCTATACATGCGAATTAGGGACCATAGACCATAGTCCATGGACCATCGACCATGGACTATGGTCTATATTCCACGATTCACTTTATTCCAGTAGTTTTAATGCCTACAAACCACTTTATGTATCGTAATAGTATTAGTATTTACTTGTTGGGCTTATTGTTTTTTTGTTGCAACCCATCTAAGAAAGCAACTCATTCAGGTGATCATCTTCCAGCAAAAAACTTTGTGGCCGATAGAGAGTTTAGGGCAGCCTGGATTGCAACAGTGGCCAATATTAACTGGCCCAGTAAGCCGGGATTGTCGGTTGAGCAACAAAAGAAAGAAGCGATTGAACAATTAGATTTCCTGCTTGCGCATCATTTTAATGCGGTTATTTTTCAGGTGCGTCCACAAGCAGATGCATTGTATGAAAGTGCTTTGGAGCCTTGGTCGTATTATCTTACCGGTAAACAGGGAAAGGCACCTGATCCTTTTTATGACCCCTTACAATTTTGGATCGAAGCAGCACACGAGAGGGGAATGGAGCTACATGTATGGTTAAATCCTTATAGAGCGCATCATAAAGATGGAAAAGAAATCAGTGATGAATCTATTGTAAAAAAGCATCCTGAACTGGTGATGAAATTAAAGGAAGGATATTGGTGGATGGATCCGGCACAAAAAGCTACTCAGGATCATACTTCATCGGTAGTAATGGATCTGGTAAAGCGATATGATATTGATGGTGTTCATTTCGACGATTATTTTTATCCATATCCTTCTTACAATGGAACAGATGATTTTCCCGATGACGAGAGCTGGAAAGCATACCAGCAATCAGGTGGTAAATTATCGAAGGGAGATTGGCGGAGAGATGCGGTGAATACTTTGATAGAAAGGTTATACAAAGAAATAAAAGCGGAGAAAAAGCACGTGAAATTTGGGTTGAGTCCATTCGGTATCTGGCGCCCAGGTTATCCTTCCTCGATTGAAGGGTTTGACCAATATGATCAATTGTATGCTGATGCAAAGCTTTGGCTGAATAAGGGTTGGATCGATTATTTCGCGCCACAATTATACTGGCCCATTAACCGTATGCCGCAAAGTTATCCGGTACTATTAGGCTGGTGGCAACAGGAGAATACTTTACAAAGACATTTATGGCCAGGCATTAGTGTA
The DNA here is from genome assembly GCA_964611995.1 of uncultured Sediminibacterium sp. Lineage (GTDB taxonomy): Bacteria > Bacteroidota > Bacteroidia > Chitinophagales > Chitinophagaceae > Sediminibacterium. The sequence goes on from CAZTCS010000001.1 coordinate 27,615, forward strand.
GGAAGAGATACCAGTGCAAAAAATGTAAATGAGATCATGAGTCAGATCATGATTTCAAGGGGTATGTTGCCTTCGAGTATGGGTGTTTTACATTGGAATATTTTTTCCGTATCTAAAAATCCACCCATGGCAAAAGCATTGATTGAAGGTCCATATAAGAAGGAGGCCTTGGTTCCTGAAAGTCCCTGGCTGGGAACCGATAAACCTGTAAAGCCATCAGTAAGTATCACAACTGAAAACGATAAAGTAAAAGTCAGTTGGACACATCCTGAATCAAATAATGTTTTCAGGTGGGTAGTTTATTATCAGTATGGCACACAGAAAAGATATCGGATATTAAATAAAAACGACAGGAGCATATTATTGGAACAATCTATTGTTTCCGGAAATAAGGAGCGTATTAAGATATCTGATATTGTTGTAACTGCAGTAAACAGGCTTGGTAACGAAAGCGAATGATACAACATATTGTTGCCCGGTAAAGAAAATCATGATAATCTGTGTTCTATTATTACCAGCAATCAAATAGTTATTTCATCAATAGCAGAAGGTTTGAAATTACCACCAATCAAGGGTCACAGCTAGAGGCTAGAAGCCATTGCTGTCCGGGGAAAATTGGCTACAAGCTGCAAGCAAATATTTAACAGGGTAAGAAATAGAAGCCAGGCAGTTAGGCAAGATAAAAATGAGTACATACAATCAGTACCTGTGGACAGACCTTCATTGGCATTGGTGTCAAGCGAAGCGTAGACAGACTAAATCATGCGTAGCAGATTTAGTCAGAGGCCAATGTAGTCTGGGAACAGGTACGGGGCCATTCGGCCCAGGAGTAACATTGAATTTTGAACAGAAGCTTGATCGGCTTTACTCATTGCTATAATGGAATAATGATAGTTTTTGCCATAGTTACGAGCAATTAAAAAGCAAGGGTTCTGTTTTCAATTTGTGACAAGATGATTGTTGCTGAAGCACTTCAAGGCGGAGTGTATTTTTCTACCGGACAGCAATAGCTAGAAGCTCGCAGCTAAAGATTTATCATCAACAATAATTTCTGATTGTTGATTGTATTAAAATATGCAGAAGCATTTCTGTATGGATAATACTTTTTAACTTACTGGATAAACTGCCACATGAAATACTTTTCTGGTTTGTTATGTCTGATACTCATGCAGCAAAATATTTACGCACAGACCGACTTTTCCCAATACCCTGTTTATACAGGCAATGATCTTGGCGTACGATACAACCCTGTTTATGCTGTATTCAAGGTATGGAGTCCTCCGGCATCAGCAGTTGAACTAAGGCTCTATAAAACAGGTACAGGTGGTGATTTATATAAATCTGTAATGATGCAAAAAGCATCTTCCGGTTCCTGGATGGTAATGGTACCTGAAAACCTCAAAGGATATTTTTATACTTTTCGAACAGAGATCAATGGCAAATGGAACAACGAGGTTTCAGATCCTTATGCAAAAGCAGTAGGCATCAATGGACAAAGAGCAATGGTGGTTGATTTAAAACAAACCAATCCGGAAGGATGGGAGAATGATATAAGTCCAGATTTTTCTCCAAATAATCTTTCTATCGATGCAATTATTTATGAGCTACATATACGCGATGCAACCATTCACCCATCTTCAGGTGTACAGCACAAAGGTAAATTTCTGGGACTAGCTGAAACAGGTACAAAGAATGCGGCAGGCTTATCAACGGGGCTTGATCATATCAAGGAACTAGGTGTTACCCATGTTCACCTCTTACCATTTTACGATTATAATTCTGTGGATGAAACCAAAACGGATCAATACAACTGGGGTTATGATCCGGTTCATTACAATGTGCCAGAAGGTTCATACAGTACCAATGCTGCAGATGGTACTGTACGAATCAAGGAATTGAAACAAATGATCCAGACTTTTCATAAAAAGGGTTTGAGGGTAGTGATGGACGTAGTGTATAATCATACCGCACTCACTGAAACATCCAATTTCAATCAGCTTGTTCCAGGTTATTATTATCGGCAAAAACCAGATGGTAGTTTTTCTGATGCTACTGCCTGCGGTAATGAAACAGCCAGTGAACGGGAAATGTTTAGGAAGTTCATGATTGAAAGTGTGTTGTACTGGGTAAAGGAATATCATATTGATGGGTTTCGTTTTGACCTCATGGGTGTGCATGATATTGCCACCATGAATCTTATCTCGGATACACTACATAAAATAAAACCAGATATACTATTATATGGGGAGGGCTGGACAGCCGGTGCTTCACCATTACCGGAATCGTTGCGGGCGGTAAAGAAAAACGCTCACTTACTGAAAGGAATAGCTGTATTTAGTGATGATATACGTGATGGTATAAAAGGGAGTGTATTTGATATTAAAGACAGGGGCTTTGCAACAGGAAAAACAGCAAATACGGAGTCTGTAAAATTCGGCATTGTTGCATCCGGTAAACATAAACAGATCGATATGAGTAAGGTTAATTACTCAAAAGAGCCTTACACATCTGGACCAGATAATGTGATTACCTATGCAGAATGCCATGATAACAATATTCTTTGGGATAAAATAGCGTTGTCTTTCCCAGAAGCTTCTGAAGCCGACAGAAAAAAAATGCACGAGCTGGCACTATCCATAGTGCTTACCTCACAGGGAATACCTTTTTTGCATGCAGGATCAGAATTTCTCCGTTCTAAATTTGGGGAGGAGAATTCTTATAATAAGGGAGATAGTATAAATGCTATAAGGTGGGATCAAAAGACAGTAAATAAAAATCTATTTGGCGCTGTACAGTTTTTAATCGATTTAAGAAAGACAAGATTTTCATTCCGCATGACTTCCCAGAAAGATATCGGCAAGCATTTACATTTTTTAGAGAAAATGCCTGAAGGGGTTATTGCTTACACCATTAACGCAAAAGAAGTAGGGGATAATCTTACAAAATTTCTGATCATTTTTAATGGAACGTCTCAAAATCAGAAAATTAAGATACCTGAAGGGAAATGGTTTCCATATTACATAGAAAGTATAGATAAGCTGAAACCGTTCGAAAATAGTATGGAGATTCCCCCCTACGACAAGTTTATCCTGGTATGGGCTGGAAAATAACAGATACACCTATATTTGCACAAAATCAATAAAGGCATGACCATTGAAAGTTTTAAAGAACTGACCCACGAAAAGAAGTTATTGGAACTGAAGCACAACGGTGAAATACTGGGACCTTATGAGCGCAGAAGCGAGCATGGCGATAGTAAAACACCCGGTGATATTTTTGCTTTATATGAATTCTGGGTGTTTTTGAGTGAAGATGAAAAAATGATCATCCCTACCCGCAGAAACCCACTGTTCAAGGCAGAAGAAGAGTAAGTTTTATACTTTCTTTTATAAGTAGCCACAGACGTATCAGGTTTGCAGGAAAATTCCCTGGCAATCTTTTACGACTGTGGCTATATTTATATTATAAAGTCAGCATATGTCGTACCAGCTACCTGCATCAATTGTAAAAATGCAATTGAAATATGACCTTATAGGGAAAGACTCACAAAGAGGCATTACCCTAAGTTATGGTTGGCTTGCCAATCAATGTGGTCATTGTATGTTGGGTTTTATACCAACACATATGGTATACCTGCTTTTAAAAAATGTATTTCACGTAAAAGGCGCTTCCTGGATTGCCGCTGTAGCGATTGCCATTTGCTGGACAGGTTTTGAAATTTATAATGTAGTGAAACCTTTAAAAAAACAAAAACTCGAAGGCGCATTATTCGATCCTGATTGGAAGAATATTATTTATGACACAGCAACCGATCTTGGCTTTTTCGCTACGGGTGCTTTTCTTGCGGGTGTTTTATTAGGTTTTAACTGGTACCTGCTGATTGGCTTGCTATTGATAGGATTTTTATTATCCAAACCTTCAACATGGTGGTACCATACCAAAATATACCAGCAGGCAGCCGAATACCCTTTTCAATTCAGGTTAAGTCAGTGGAATTGGTTTATGACAGATGCAAACAGACAAACCGTACTAACCTATCTAAGTAAACCCAAAGGCGGCTATCATTTACTAATTTCCGGAGCTTATAAAACAGGTAAAACTTCCCTGGGTGTAGCCATTGCAAATGAATGGTCTATTCAACACAGAACCTGTAAATATGCAACGGCCATGAAACTGTTTAGCTGGATGATTGAATCGAAGTCAACTACACCATCTGTTCCAGGAAATATCTGGAATTGGCGCGAGGCAGATACACTGGTAATAGATGATTTGAATACAGGACTAACGCATTCGGGTGAATTGATTTCACCGGCGGTTTTTATGCAACATTTGAATGGAGGAAATTATACGGCTGAGAATATACAGGCATTCAATAACCTGAATACCATTTGGGTACTGGGAGAAATAAATGCTGTTTCTGCACATACCCTTCAAAATAGCTGGCAACAGATATTATTGCAAATGGGGATACCTGAAGAAAAGATCACTACGATAAACCTGAACCATCAAACGAATTAGGAGCGGCTGATCAGGGAAGGATATGATTATCGTATGCAAAGCTTACGAGATGGGTGAGGCTTTTTACTTCGAACCTTTTATATAAAGGGATAATTCTTTTTTCAATAGCCGATTGGGAAACATTGAAATTGTTAGCGATCTCTTTAAAAGAATAACCTTTTGCCACAAGTGCCAACGCTTCTTTTTCTTTATCAGAAATGGCATACTGGTAAAATAGAGACTTGTTTAATTCTTCTTCAAAGCCTGATTTTTCAGGTCCAAATGCAGCATACCGCATCACTTTACCAAAATAGATGCTTCTGTTTACCTGGAATCGACCAATAATAGATACTACCTTACCGTTTGCATGTTCAAATACGCCTACCCTTGCTACAATAGGTACTTCTGTTCCATTTTTATGCAGCTTTTTTGATTCTATCATAAAGCTGTATTTGTCTAAATCGGTAGAGGTTTTATGAATAAACATGAGCGCTTTATCGTTCACCTCATGTACGAAAGGTGCATAATCAGGAGCCGTCATGTTTACGATCTTCAACATGGTAATTTCATCATCCTTATATCCTAACACTTCTTCCCATCCACTGGCATAAATCATACGACCTTTGGCAAAGGAATAGATATAGATACCTTCTTCCGGAAATTTGGGAATGGTTTGATTAAAATGTTTCACTTCCTCTGTAGAAAGATCTGCAGGGATATCTGTGATAAAACTTTTGGAATAACTACCTAATCCAGTTGGTGGGGTCTGACTCATAACAATAGCATAAATACTCCCCTTTCCAGCACCTGCGTCTTTTCACAGTTGACCCGTATACAGGTCTAATGTAATTTTGGTCTTAGAAAGGAGGGGTTATTAAACTTAGCCGGTTTAACAGTTTAAAATTAGTAATCATATGCTAATACACCAAGAAACTGTGATTCCTCCTATCTCATTGATAATCAGGCGCTGCCTTTATTTTATAAACCTATTGGGGCTGTTACTGATCACGTCGGGGGGTGTGGTTCTGTAACAGCCGCTAGGTTGAGCAAGCAATAATTGGTCCTATGTAAACCTACTGCCTGTTGTTAAAACAGGAAAACCCGGATATTTTATCCGGGTTTGGTTTTTTTTAGTCCATAGCCCATGGTCCATAGTCCATGGTCAAGAAATCTGTGAATTATACGCAATAAGCACCTAATCAGACTTCAACCCTTGATGCTCATTATTTCGTTTTAGGTTTATTCAGGAGAAACATTCGCATGCGCACTTCATTGAGTGGTCTGTCGCTTTTGGTGGGTACTGCTGCAATTGAATCGAGTACTTCAAAACCCTGGAGTAATTCTCCGAAAACGGTATACCCTCCATCGAGGTGTGGTGTACCGCCAACAGTAGTGTATAATGTTTTCTGTTCTTCTGTTAGTGCCAGTTTTCTGGAGATAATCATACTGTCTAATTCTGATTTACGCCAGGCTGGCCTTTGTACAATATAGAATTGACAATTACTACTTGCTTTCTCTGGGTTTTCGCTACGGGCAGCAGCCAGTGCGCCGCGTTGATGAAAAATATGCTGGTCTGTTTTAAATTCTGCAGGTATGCGGTCGCCCGGAGCAGATCCACCACCAATACGTTTATCAGCAGTTGCATATTTACTTTCCGGGTCACCCCCCTGGATCATAAAACGGTTGATTACGCGGTGAAACAACAAACTATCATAAAAGCCGGCACTCACTTTTGCAAGAAAATTATCACGGTGCAAAGGAGTTTGATTGTACAATTTCACAACCATATTTCCTTTATTGGTCATGATTAGTACATGTGCTTCTTCCTTAGAAACCTGCACCCATTTTTTGCTTTCCCTTATGGTTTGTTTTTCCTGCTTATCCAATTTTCTGAAATATTTGGTTGATGAGCAGGAGCAGGTGAAAAGAATAAATGCGAGTAGTAGTTTTTTCATGGTGTAATTTTCTAAAAAAGGCGCATATTATATTTTAGGCTTCTCCGTTCCATTCACGGTAGAACTGATTAAGAAAAGACTCCATGAAATGATGTCTTTCTATGGCCAGTTTTTTTCCGGTTTCGGTATTCATCCTGTCTTTTAATAGTAGCAGCTTTTCATAAAAATGGTTAATAGTAGGAGCTTTACTGTTTTTATACGCTTCTTTGGTCATATTCAAATCAGGCGCTATTGCAGGGTCATAGATTTCCCTGTTTTTGTATCCACCATAATGAAAGGCTCGTGTAATTCCAATCGCACCAATTGCATCAAGTCTGTCTGCATCCTGCACTACTGCTAGTTCTGGCGAGTAAAATGCCTGTGCATGATTACCTCCTTTGAAAGAAATATTGGCCACAATATTTACAACATGATCCTGAATAGCCTTTTCAATCGGGAGTGTTTGTAAAAATGCTTTTGCAGTAGCTGGTCCAATTTGCTCATCACCGTTATGAAATTTGGAATCTGCAATATCATGTAATAATGCAGCCAGCTCTGTAACCAGTAAATCTACCTGCTCAGAAGCAGCAATTAATTTTGTATTACGCCAAACCCTTTCAATATGAAACCAGTTATGTCCTGATT
>CAZTCS010000001.1:34700-35519 GCA_964611995.1 uncultured Sediminibacterium sp.
CTTCCTGCCAGTGTTTGTTTTACATAAGAAACCGTGGTTTCAATAATTTCCTGATTACTCATTATTGTTTTGATTCTAATACTTCTCTTTTGGTCCAACATTCATCCAGTGGCCCACCGGTAGATTTTTGTCCTTTATGTCGCCAGTCGCCATCAACAAAAGAATAATCGAAACTAAGTGACTTACCAACACTTTCTGCCGTCTTGGTAAAGAAATGAATTGTTTCAGTGTATTTACCATTTTCGGTTGTGTAAGTTCCGCCACCTGTATCAATAAATTGTTTGGTAACAACATTATAGGCGATCCATTGAAAATGTTTGCCAGATAATATTTTCATGGTACGGCGTGGATAGAAGGGACTTCTTCTTTTGGAAACCTGATCGTTATTATAGCTGCCAGTAATTATCCATGCACCTGCCAGTGCGCCGGGTTTTCCATCATCCAGCCGTTCAAGTTTTTTAGGAATACCAGTCAGGCTTAATTCATTATTTGAAATACGTACACTACTAGTCCAATCGGTACCCACTTTTGCACTATCTGTGCTATTCCATTCTGTTTTTAAGGTAAGTTGATTACCATTCATACTCCAGCTACCTCCATAAGAAGCAATGAATTTTTTTTCTTCCAGGTTATAAGTAGCTGACGAGAATATATATGGTGTGATGATGATAACGGTTTGTTCTTTTCCTTGAATATATCTCCATGCACCTTGTATATTTTGCTTATCATCTTTTTTACTGGTAAATGACAAAATCAAAACCGACAAAAAAGCAATAGCAACTAAAACACGTTTAGTGATCAATATTTTCATAATAAAGC
>CAZTCS010000001.1:35615-132239 GCA_964611995.1 uncultured Sediminibacterium sp.
TAATAAAGCTTTGTATAAAAATAATCAACCTTATAAATACAAACATGAAAAAAGCCCTAATTCCAAAGAAACAGGGCTTTTATTTGGGAATTGATCATTTATTGCTGGCTATTATAATGTTCTATTAGCTTTATAAGATCTTTTTCGTTTTTCAGGTTGAGCTGATTATCCTTAATAAACTTAACCAAATTATCCGTCATTGCAGGATCAATTAAAGCGGGAATATCTTGTGTTGTTTTCGGAATCCCGAAAATTCCCTTGTTGTCATTATAAATATAATAGCTTACAACTTGTTCATATTTTCTTGTGGTTGCCGCTTCATTATAAGCGCGTGAATCAGACCAGTAAAGTGTAATACCCTTTAATAAGTTTACCCTACCCGGAACCAAAAGTTCATAAAAACTTTTCTCTGTTCGCTTATCTATAGCAGGCAATCCAGATAGTATCGTTCTTTCCTGTCCAGTTTCTGCATCTTCAAATACGACTCTGTAAATGGGTACCGAAATGGAGTATAATTTTCTTTTTTCATCGAGTACCAAAACCTCATTGTTTAAATAATCAAGATTGGCAGGTATATCACTGATTACTTTATTATGTTCAAGATAAATAGTAGCCATTGAAAAACGGCTCAAGAGGTAGGGAGAGCCTTCGGTTTTTCGGTTGGAGAGAATTCTGTCGGGCGATATTGGTAAAAAAGAAAGATTAGAATTAGTAAAATAATTCTGTGCTACCGCCGACAAAGGAAAAACAATAGCGAATAAGAAATACAATTTTTGTTTCATGTTGGCTGATTAAATGGATATTACAATGAATTATAGTATGCTATAAGCTTAACCAAATCTGCTTCGTTTTTTGATTTTAACTGGTTACTTTTTATATAAGCATTGAGCTTATCTTTTTTCTCTTTTTCAAACAAGCCAGGAACATCAGCAATCGAACGAGGTATTTTTACCAGTCCGGTTGCAGGAAGAAATGCATAATAAGCAGTAGTCTGGGTATAAACCCTGGTAGTAATTGATTCTGAATACCCCCTGCTATCCGAGAAATTTACCTGAAATGATTTTAACAACAATACAGTTCCTGAATCGAGTAACTGGTAAAAACTACGTTCTGTTAAACGATCTATCGGGCTAAATCCGGAAAGGAATACTTGCTTTGCTTTTGTTTCTTCATCTTCAAAAATCACACGCGAAATCGGAATGTTTACTGCCATTTTTTGATTATCAGGTGTTTCGAAAATGATTTCATTTGTTTCAAGATTTATATTGGCATTAATATTATCATAGGCTTTGCCTCTTGCATTAAATATGCGGGCATTTTTAAATGACTTAAGCAGATAAGGGGAGCCTTCCATTTTATAACCAGGCCCTAACCCATCTACAAGGCGACCGTTCGCATCTTTTATAAAGATTGAAATAGGCACTTCCGATTGGGCCGATAAAATTTGTGGAACAAGGAACAATATTAAGTAGGCTACGTATTTCATGTGTCAGTTTTATATTGGTTTAGATCATAATATATACAAAAATCAGGCCAGCAATTAGTGCCCACCAGGCAACAACACTGAGTATCGCAATTGCCAGCGATTTGAATACCCCTTTATTGCCTGGTTCATTCATAAACCGATAATAAAAAATGGTTCGATAACCAATTTCAAAAAGAGCAAACAGGTAATTAGGCCACTGAACCCTTGGATGTATATGTAATAATGCAAGTGCCGGTATCCAAATCAAACATCGAATGAGGTTGGTAAAACCAATGAGGTATAGATTTGCAACAAGATGTTCCGTAAAATTATACGGGCCTCTTTTGTAAATCAGCCAGATGATTAAGCTGATAAAAGGTGCTGCAAACATGGCTACGAAATTGGCATATTTAGAAAGAAACCGTCCAACTGCCATCCGCTTTTCCGTGGTTTTATAAGCGGCTGTTGAACCAGTGGTTTGTGTACTATTCTTATATTGACTGGTAGTAGCTGACTGTGGAACAGTACTTGTTGGTTTAGGTACTATTGATTCCATGAAAACGTATAAAGCAGCTACAATGAGGAAAAAATTAAGCGGCGGAAAATATTTTTTTCTTTTTCCTTCCACATACTCTTTGGCAACTATCCCTGTTTTAGTAACCAACTGTTTCAATAACTGGAAAATACCTTTATCGGCATGCGTAAAGTAATGAACCACATCATGCCAGATATCATGCAGGTTTAGTCTTTTAAGAGCTGCTTTTTGTCCGCAATTGGCACAAAAATGCTGTTCTTCCGTAAGTGGGCGATTACAGTTTAAGCAGTTGGTCATGGTATTCACGAATATAAAAAAGAAAGCCCGCTTTACTACCATGCTTCTAAAGAATCATGCTTATTTAACTATCTTTCAGAAAAACATCGGATGGATCAGGAGAAACTTGCTTTTATCAAAGAGGGATTTGTATTGAAAATCAAATCATTGACACCGGAATCAATGGCATTATGGGGAAAAATGGATGCACAGCAGATGATAGAACATGTAACCGGCTTCTTTAAAGTATCAATAAACGAAATACATTTTCCCCTGGTTACACCCGAAGAACATTTGCCTAAGTACCGTGAATTTTTGTTCAGTGATAAACAGTTCAGGGAAAATACCAAAGCACCAGTACTACCCGAAGAACCACTTCCACTTACTGAGCCCGATTTATCAACTGCAATAGAAAAGCTTTCTGGTACCATCCAGCAATTCTTTGATTTTTTTGAAAAGCATTCTTCCACAAAAACAGTCCATCCTGTGTTTGGTCCACTTAATTTTGAAGACTGGATTCTATTACACTACAAACATATCACCCATCATTCCAGACAATTTGGATTGTTACCCCGTTTATAATCCGATTATTATTTCCTGTATAAGGAGCTGACTTCTGCCTAAACTAAAGCTATCAATCGTTAGCTTTGTGCCCTAAACGATTGATATGTCTAAATTGGATAATTATGTGCTTGGGAAATGGATACAGGGTGACGGGGCTGGACAAGCACTTTACAATGCCGTAACTGGCGATCAGATAGCAAGTGCATCGACTAGTGGGTTGGATTTTAACGCCATCCTTCAATATGCCAGAACAACAGGTAATCCTGCACTTCGGAAAATGAGTTTTCATGAGCGTGGACTTATGCTCCGCCGCCTGGCTATTCATTTAAGAAATCATCTTGATTATTTCTATCAGGTAAGCTACCAGACCGGTGCTACAAAGGCAGATAGTTGGGTAGATATTGAAGGCGGTATTGGGAATCTTTTTTCATATGCTTCATTGAGGAGAAAATTTCCGGATGAAGCTTATTGTCTCGATGGAGAGCAACATATTTTGGGTAAAGCCGGCAGTTTTATGGGACATCACCTATTAGTTCCAAAAGAAGGAGTTGCCATTCATATCAATGCTTTCAACTTTCCTGTATGGGGAATGCTCGAAAAAATTGCCGTAAATCTATTAGCAGGGGTTCCGGCAGTAGTAAAGCCTGCAACCGTTACCGCTTATCTTACGGAAGCAGTTGTAAAAGAAATTATACGTTCAGGCATACTGCCGGAAGGCGCATTGCAACTGATTTGTGGCAGTGCAGGTGATATGCTGCAATATGTGAATGAACAAGACATTGTAACTTTTACCGGGTCAGCTTCGACGGGTTTAATGTTAAAATCTTCTCCAGCAATTCTTCAAAACAGTGTGCCATTTACCATGGAAGCAGATTCGCTGAACTGTATTGTGCTGGGTGATGATGTTACACCAGATATGCCTGAATGGGATATTTTTATCAAAGAAGTGAGAAAGGAAATGACCACCAAATGTGGTCAGAAATGTACAGCTATCCGCCGCATCTTTGTGCCTGAAAATAAAATAGAAGATGTACAAATAGCATTAGACAAAGCGCTTGCTCAAACAACCATCGGTAACCCCTTGAATGAAAAAGTTAGAATGGGTTCTCTCGCAGGATCGTCGCAACTTAAAGAAGTAAAAACACAGGTACAGAAACTACTTGCCTCATCCCAAATAGTATACGGTTCTTTAGATAGTGTAGAGTTGATTGATGCGGATATGCATAAAGGTGCTTTCATAAGCCCGATTCTTTTGCTGAATGAAAACCCATTCGAATCAAAAGAAGTGCATGAAGTGGAAGCATTTGGTCCTGTTTCAACACTTATGCCTTATAAAAACCTTGATGATGCAATTGCCCTGGCCAAAATGGGTAAAGGATCATTGGTAAGTTCTGTGGTTACGGCTAAACAATCTATTGCCAAACAATATGTATTAGGCGCTGGAGCCTACCATGGACGAATTTTAGTGCTTAATCAGGATTGTGCCAAGGAAAGTACCGGTCATGGTTCCCCACTTCCTTTATTGGTGCATGGAGGTCCGGGCAGGGCCGGTGGTGGCGAAGAAATGGGTGGTATGCGTGGCGTAAAACATTATATGCAGAGAGTTGCTATCCAGGGTTCTCCCGATATGATAACTGCTATCAGCAATGTTTACCAGGCAGGTGCTAAAGGAATTACTGGGGATATTCATCCCTTTAAGAAATACTTTGAGGAGTTGAATATCGGAGATCAAATCATTACAGATAAGCGGCTTATTACTGCAGAAGATATAGATCGTTTTGCCGATTTGAGCGGTGATCATTTCTACGCCCATTTACGCGATACCGATTTTTCCGGAACTATGTTTGAAAAGCAGGTAGCGCACGGTTACCTGATTATGAGTATTGCCGCTGGTTTGTTTGTAAGCAGCTACGAAAAAAATCCGGTATTGCTCAACTATGGTATTGATGAATTACGTTTCACCAAACCAGTTTATCCCGGTGCAGAAATCCAGGTTAGATTTACCTGCAAAGAAAAAATTCGCCAGGAGAAAAGAGAGCCAACTGATATTGATAAAGGGATCGTAAAATGGCTGGTAGAAATAATGGATGAGACTGGAGAGGTTACCGGTATTGCAACTATTTTAACAATGGTGGCTATGAAAGAAACCAAAGTTTAATTAACTTTAATAGAGACTATTTATTCATAACGAAGAACGAAAGAACATGATAGAAGAGATTAAAGAAGGCTATGTAAAAGTAGAGCGCGAGCATGGTATTGCAACCATAGAATTTTACCACCCACAACGAAATTCATTACCCGGTCAAATATTGGATGCCCTTGCAAAAGACATTCACAGCGAAGGCTTAAATACCTCAACAAAAGTTATTGTATTGCGTTCAGCAGGAGATAAGGTGTTCTGTTCCGGTGCTTCCTTTGATGAATTGGCATCGATTGATAATGAAGCAGCAGGCACAAAATTTTTCAATGGCTTTGCACAGGTAATTAATGCCATGCGAACTGTTCCTCAACTGATCGTTGCACGCATACAAGGTAAATGTGTTGGTGGGGGTGTAGGTATTGCAGCAGCAGCAGATTATGCCATTGCTGTTGAAGGAGCAGATGTTAAGCTTAGTGAACTTGCTGTAGGAATTGGCCCGTTTGTAGTAGGCCCTGCCGTAGAAAGGAAAATTGGCACTTCTGCCTTTTCGCAGTTGGCAATAGATGCAGCTATTTGGCGCCCGGCAGACTGGGCAAGACGAAAAGGATTGTTTGCTGAATTACATGCCGATGTAGCGGGTATGGATGATTCCATCAGCAGACTTACCACTACCTTATCGCATTCAAGTCCGGAAGCCATGCGCGAAATGAAAAAAATATTCTGGCAAGGAACAGAGCATTGGGATGAATTACTTAAGGAAAGAGCTAAAATCAGCGGAAGATTAATCCTAAGTGAATACAGTAAAAACGCTATTGCAAAATTCAAGGTAAAGCAGTCATAAGAATGACGGATAGTTTCAATGAAGGAAACTTCATTTCATTATGTAACAAGCTTGCCCGCAAAGACCCTAGCTTTAAAGCAATCATTAAAGCATACGGTTACCCGCCTATATGGAAGCGTAATCCCAGTTTTGAAACACTTATTCATATCATACTGGAGCAGCAAGTGTCATTGGCATCTGCAAAAGCAGCTTTTGATAAATTGAAAGCAACTATTGGTGTAATTAGTCCGGAGACCATTCTTTCAATGTCTGATGCAACATTTAAGTCCTGTTACTTTAGCAGACAGAAAACGATATATGCCCGCTGTCTGGCAAAATCAATCGTGGATGGCGACTTGGATATAGATATGCTTAACCAGCAGGATGCGGCTACCATTCGAAGCGAGCTCAAAAAAATAAAAGGTATTGGCGACTGGACAATTGATGTTTATTTGATGATCTGTTTACACCATACAGATCTATTTCCTTTAGGAGATATAGCTTTGATCAATAGTATAAAGCACATCAAAGAACTTCCTTCAAATACATCAAAAGAAGAGATTGCTGAATTAACAGTTAAATGGGCACCTTATAGAACGATAGCAGCTTATTTGTTATGGCATGCTTATATCTGCAGGAAAGGAATTGTATTTTAATTACCTCAATAAACCGGCTGACCATTCAACCGCATACCTCGATTTCAGGTATTTTATACGTAAGGAAACTAGCTTTTCAGCAATTTCAATCAGTTTGTTTTCCCTGGTATTGATAAGGAACAATGAACTTTCTCCATTATAGAATTTGAGGTTTTCTGCATTCAGCATAGCCTGGTAATTCCTGAAAGCCTGCTCACTAATGATAACCTGCTGTTGAAGTTGGCGGGTTTCGTTGAAGTAGGACCTCAATTTATTTTCAGTTTCTCTGCGCTTGAGTGATAACTCATAATTTGTTTCGCTGATTTTAAGGGTAGCTTTTTTATACTCGCCTCGTCCCTCCCTGATAAACAGTGGAAACTTAAAATCTATTCCCCACACATAATTATTCTGAAACAAAGCGCTATTCCACCCTTTGAAAACATTGTACCCTTTATTAAGCAGGTTTGCCTTTAAATCTATAGAAGGCAAAATATTCTGTCGCTTAAGCTTTCGGTCAATTTCTAAAGCATTGAGTTTATAATCATAAATTCTCAATTTTGGATTGGTAGACAATGCCTCCCTTATTAGTGAAGCTTCATCCGGAAGTACAACGAATTTTGCAAAACTTAAAGTATCCGGTATATATTGAGGGGAAAGTAAGAAAGCACTGTCTTTATCATCCCATATATAATTAGATAACTCAAGGGTACTATTCGTTAATTCAAGTAATGCTTCGTTTTGCAGCAATGAAAATTGCTGGACCTGTGTTAGTGCCTCAATGGTATCAACGGCTGATCTGTCTCCATTCTGAAAACCTATTTTTACCAGCCTGAACCTATTTTCGGCCACTGTAACAAACCTCGAATAAATACTCAGTAACTGATACCTGCCTGCCCATTGCCAATAAGCCTGGTATGCGTTGAAAAGCAGGTCGTTGACTGCATTTAGTTGTTCCTGCTCGCTTTGTTCACGTAATATGCGGGCTTGCTGTAGTGTTGCTCTTCTTTTGTCTAATAATAACCCTTTAGCAACTGGTAATGTAACACCCAGATAACTGGTTTGGCCAGAAGTGCTCTCTGAACTTAAAAACTGACCACCATTATTTTCTACGCCTGCTTTAATATCTGCACCGATCCAGGTAGGTATTTTAATTTCAGGGTTGGTGTAGAAATAATAATTCTTGCCATCGAATGTTTTTCTGCTGGCATTTGTATTGATGATTGGATCAAAACCACCTTTGGCAGTTAATAAATCTGCTTCAGCCTTTTTAATTCCGATCAAAGCCTGCTTTGCAAGAGGATGGTTACTTCTTACAACTTTTAAATAATCATCGATATATAAAACCTGACTAAAACAGAATTCTGTCAGAAGTAAACCAATAATTGTATAAACTAGTTTCATGCTTGCTTATTTACCGCTACTCATTTCTTTAGAAGCTGGTTGATAATATTCCGGTGGGAATCCGTTGATGTTTCGCCACAATTCATATCCTACTGTTACATCTTTCAATAATGCAATTCCATTGGCTCCACCACCTATTCTTAATTGTTTTGGCCATGCTTTTTCGGTCGTATCTTCTGTAACCAATACCCTGAACTTTCCGTTATAGCTAACTGAGTTTTCAATAGCTGATACTACGCCGCCAAAAGTTCCATAAGAACTAGCCGGCCAGCCGCTGAATACAATTGCCGGAAAGCCATCGAAAACAAAACGTATTTTTTGTCCTTTTGAAAGCAAGGGCATATCCATAGGAGAAACAAACATTTCTACTGCATATTGAATTTCATCAGGCACAATCTCAACAATCATATCGCCCTCTTTCAATATTTCACCGATACCTGCTTTACGAGCTTTGGTAATTTGTCCGCTTTGGGGTGCTGTTACATAATATAGTTTGTTTCGGATATCGTAGTTGGCATAAGCATTTTTAAGTTTTGCTACTTCAGCATCGCTACTCGCCTTATCTGATATGGCACTGAACTGATCACCTCTTGCTTTAGCTATTTTATCAGCATATTCCTGTACCACCGAATTTTTCTCAATCCTTAATGCGGTTAGTTCCTGCTTGCTTTGTAAGTACTTATTCTCCGCGCCGATACGTTTCGCAGTTGCATTCTGGAAGTTGATTTTTCTTCTTTCATAGTCAATCAAAGCAATTACACCACTGTCGAGCATTGCTTTGGCTGCATCAATTTGTCTTTTAGCTACATTCAGTTCGTTTATTACAGCAGATAAATCAATGCTATCACTTTCAACCTTAAGGTTTTGTTGTTTGAGTTTAATATCAATCTGCGATAATTTTAATGCCCTTCCTTCTTCCAGTGCAGTTACCTGTTGAGAAGCTGTTTGTGCTTTGCTTTGATAGCCGGATGCTGCGCTTTCTTTTGCGGTAATTTGTAAGTCGGTTCTTTCCAATAAAGCGGGATCAAAATATTCTACTTTAACCTCGCTCAGTTGCATGATGGTATCTCCCTTTTGCACGAAGTCTCCTTCTTTCACCCACCATTTCTCAACCCTACCACCAATTACAGAGTTTAATTGTTGAGGACGCTGCTCTTGTCTGAGTGTAGTTATTAAACCGCTGGCACGAATGTTTTGTGTCCAGGGTAAAAACATCGATAACAGTAATAATAGCAAAGAACCCCAAAGCCAATTTTTAACCTTACTTCTGCGGGAAATATGGTAAATATTGTCGAAGGAACTAATTGAGCGGTTCGCTATTTCTATTTCAGGTTCACAAGTCAGGTATTTGCTCATTTGATTATGCATTATTTATTTTAGAAACAGTATTCCAATCGCCAAATGCAATTAGTTTTCCCTGTTCCAGGTATAATATTTTTGTACATCTTTTAGCTACTTCTTCATCGTTGGAAGCGATGATAACCGTTGATTCTCTTTCATTGTTCAGGAAGTCGAGTACTTTTAACTTATAATCTCTTTCAATACCAGTGAAAGGTTCTTCCATTAATACCAATTGGCGCTGACCAAGTAAAGCCCTGGCTAGCAGGATTCCCTGACGGGTTTTCATGGGTAGTCTTTTACCTGTAGGGTCAAGTCTTGAATCTAACCCTTCCGGCAATGATTCAAGAAATGACACAAGGCCACATTTCTCAATGATTTCTGTAATTGCGGATTGGGATAGTTGTTTATTGCCCATGGTAATATTTTCCCAAAGGCTTCCCTGAAATATATCCTGTTGGCTCAGTAAAATACCTGTTGCAGCTCTTAAGCTGGCTAATTCATAATTGCCAATTGGGATATCGTTGATAAGTACACTTCCTTCAAAATGTTTGAATGCTCCGGTTAATAATCGCAGTAAAGTAGATTTGCCTGATCCGGATTTACCCATGATACAGATTTTCTCACCGCTATTTACGGCACAGTTAATATCTGTCAATACATTTTGTCCAGGCTGATAACCAAAACTAAGGTTACTGAACCTTACACGAAGCCCACCACAGTTTGTGTCAATTGGTTCGGAACCACTTTTTTCTGTTTCAGCCCCGGTAATTTTATCGAGCTTTTCAATAGAAGTAAGTGAATCGTATACTTTATCGAGATTAATGATCAGTTTTTCAACTGAGTTCATCACTGTGAGTATCACAATTTCAGCAGCTATAAATTGACCAATATTTATTTGTTGATCGGTTAATAATAGCACACCAACAATCAGCATAGCTGCAGTGATGATTACTTTAAAAGCAACAAGACTCCAGAATTGTGCAAGTAATATTCTAAAATAAGAGGTTCTGGAAGAAAGGTAACTACCTACCAGATGATCCGTTTTTTCAATGTTTAAAGAAGTGCCCCTGGAATATTTGAATGATTTTATTGACCTGGAAATTTCCTGTAACCAGGATGCGGTCTGGTATTTAAATTCACTTGCTTCCATGCTGGCAGCAAAACCTTTGGGCAAGGTATTACGGAGTATTACATAAAGTAATAACAGTAATAAAGCGCCAAAGCCAATAAAAACGGGGTGATAAAAAGAAAGTAAAATAATACCAAATATGATCTGAATAAGGGCAGACGGAACGTCGAGGAGAATTTTTTCAATACCTTTTTGTAATGAAATTGTATCAAAAAATCGATTGACCAGTTCAGGCAGATAGTATTTGTCTAATTTTTCAATATTTAGCTTTGGTATACGATCTGCAAACTCAAACGCGTAGCGGGTGTATATTTTCTGTTTTATTTTTTCAATAATCTGCATTTGCCGAACCTGCAGCAAACCGTAAATAAATACCCCTGCTACAACCAGTACGATAAGTACAATTATTGAGGTAGAAATAGACCCGGCCATTACAAAACTGATAATGGTCTGTATACCTAAAGGAAGCGATAATTGTACAAGTCCTGCAAGTATCGAAAAGGCATAAATTGCCGATACATCCTTCCTGTCTAAACGCAACAATGCATAAAACTTCCCGGCAGCCCCGGAAGCTGTGCTATTCATTTTTTGAGCCATAATGGTAGATTGTCAAAGAAAGTTACTGTTAATATCTAAGCCTTGAAACACAATTCATTTTTTGTCATGTGTTGCAATAGCCAGAAATGATCCTGAGATCATTTCTGGTGATATTTAGCTTTTTATAGATCGTCGTATTCGTATAAACTATCAATATTAGTATTTGCCTGCATTTCAAAGACGGGTTTAATTAAACCATCTTTCAGTCCATATACCCAACCATGTAAATGAGGCCTCTGCTCGTTTTTCCATGCACGTTGGATAATAGATGTTTTGGCTAAATGCATAACCTGTTCCTGAACATTTAGTTCAACGAGACGGTCAAATTTTTTTTGTTCGTCTTCAATAGTGTTCAATTCCTGACGGTGCATACGGTATACATCCTTGATATTGCGTAACCACATGTTTAAGACCTGTTTAAAATCGTGGTTGGTCATAGCAGCTTTAACACCACCACATCCATAGTGTCCGCAAACAATTACGTGTTTTACCTTTAAATGGGTAACTGCGTAGTCTAATACACTTAACAGGTTTACATCAGTATGTACCACCATATTGGCGATATTTCTGTGTACGAATATTTCACCAGGTTGTGTGTTGGTAATTTCATTGGCAGGGACACGGCTATCGCTACACCCTATCCATAAAAATTCAGGACGCTGAATATCAGAGAGCCTTGAAAAATATTCGGGATCCATCAGCACTTTTTCATTTGCCCATGCTTTGTTTTCTAGTAATAATTTCTCGTAAATTTTCATTCTGCTGAATTTTTAGGGATGACAAATAGATTATGCATTGATTTATGCTGGCTTGTTTTTATTTCTACCTTAATTTTTTTAAGATAGGCATGACAAAGGAAATTGTTTATTTCTTCAATTACGTCTTTATCAATAAAATCAGCCCTTGTGGCGTCGATTATAACATAGGACTCCGCAGGAACGTCTTCCAGTTTTTTCTTTACAATTGGTTTGTTCAGGAATGAAACATCTTTCCTGAAGCGTATCAGGTAATTATTGTCATCGTTGACAACCATAACTGCAGACCTGAAATTGGTTCTAATCATGAAAAACAGTCCAACACCAATACCAATTAAAATACCAATTAGTAAATCGGTAAACAGTATAGCACCGATGGTTACAACAAAAGGTGCAAACTGATCCCAGCCCTTTCTGTAAAATTCTTTAAATAATGTGACTTTCGCCAGTTTATATCCGGTAAATATTAAAACGGCTGCCAATGCACTCAATGGAATCTTATTAAGGATACCAGGGATAAACATTACACAAAGCATCATCATGATACCATGGAAAATGGTAGACATCTTTGATTTTGCCCCCGATGAAATATTGGCCGAGGTTCTAACAACCACAGAAGTAAGTGGGAGTCCGCCAATTAACCCGGAAACCATATTACCTACGCCCTGCGCCTTTAATTCCCTATTGGTAGGGGTTACGCGTTTAAGGGGGTCGAGTTTATCAGCCGCTTCAATGCCCAGCAGTGTTTCAAGGCTAGCTACAATAGCAATAGTGATTCCGGAAATCCAAACATCCGGATTTTTTAAAAAAGCGATATCTGGAAAGGTGAGGAAGGAAATGAAGGAACTTACATCATTGGCTACCGGTAATGCTACCAGGTGTTTAGCTTCCAAAGCATAAGCTGGCTGGGAAGTTTTAAAATATTCATTGAGTAAAGTTCCAACCAATACAACTACAAGAGGTCCCGGTAATAATTTCAGTGATTTTTTCGACTTGATAAATGGCGTTTCCCAAAGAATTAGTAGACCCAGAGAGATAGTGCCAATTATCATTGCTGTTGGTGTGATATATTTTACAGCCTGGAACAAAGCGGTGAATGTGTTTTCATGATCGGGTTGAAGAAACGATTCATCACCTTCAAAATCTGTATCATATCCAACAAGGTGTGGAAACTGTTTCATGATCAGGATAAGTCCTATTGCCGCCAACATACCCTTGATTACTGCATTTGGAACATAGTCGCCAATAACACCGGCTTTGATAAAGCCAAAGATTAGCTGAAATATACCCGCGATAACAACTGCAAGTAAGAATGCTTCATATACCTGTAATTTTGTTATTGCTGTGGCTACAATCACCGTTAGACCAGCAGCAGGGCCACTTACACTTAACTGAGAACCACTTAAAATACCGATCACAATACCACCTACTACTCCCGCAATAATTCCAGAAAAAAGTGGGGCCCCGGATCCAAGTGCAATACCCAGACAAAGGGGTAATGCCACCAGGAGAACAACTATAGACGCAGATAGATCAGCACCTACATGCTTTAAATATTTACTCATGCAAATGTTTATAATAATAAAGATAGAAATACCAACCAGTTATAATACGGGCTAGCAATTGGGAGGAGGAACATGAATTTCCGTAGTGTGGTTCTGCGGAATTACTGCATCAGTAAAGGGGAAAATATGACCTAAACAGTCTTTGCGATGAACCAATGAAAGTTCAGGAGTTGAGATAAAATCACTTTTTGCATCAGATTGCTGGGAAGGCTCTCCTGATGAGTCAAGATTATGGGGTATTTCCTCTGTAAACTGATTGGTAAACAAAAGCTTACCCATTTGTTGAATGGGAAGAATTTGTACCGCCAGTACAAGAATGAGGAATATATTGATAATACGTTTACCCATAATGAGTTGCAAATGTAATAGCCTGTAATACAACATACAAGCTTAAACATTTGTTTAACAAAACAATAAATAAGCTGAAACTGGTCTAGTCAATTGTAAATCAATCACTTAGACTACCTTTTATGAAAGACGCAAGGTTAAACAGTATAAATACGATGGCAGTTATTGTTTATTCAGACAATAACTGCCATTAGATTTAGATATTTAATCCGCCGCAGGCGCTTAATACCTGACCTGTTATATAAGAGCTCATAGGGCTTGCCAAAAACAGGGTGGTGTCTGCAATTTCTTCAGCTTTACCAAAGCGACCTAGTGGAATTTTTTTCAAAAACTCAGTGGCACCATCTCCATCCTGCAGGTAATGGGTCATATCTGTTTCAATAAATCCGGGTGCAATAGCATTACAACGAATATTGCGGCTACCTAATTCATGCGCTACGGATTTGGTAAAACCAATGATTCCGGCTTTACTAGCTGCATAGCTGCTTTGTCCGGCATTACCCCTGATACCTATAATTGAACTCATGTTGATGATACTCCCTGATTTTGCTTTCATCATGGGACGTATTACCTGTTTGGTCATATTAAAAACACTTTTCAGGTTAATATCCATTACATCGTCCCACTGCTCAGGAGTCATTCTTAATAATAGATTATCTTTCGATATACCCGCATTGTTTACACAAACATCAACTGCACCAAATTCCTTCAGCACATCGTTTACAAAACTTTCGCTTTCTGCAAAATCACCCGCATTACTTTTCCAGGCTTTTGCATTTACACCCAATGCACGTAATTGTGTTTCAAGTGCAGCTGCTTTTTCTGCACTGCTGTCGCTAACATAAGTAAATGCAATATGGCTGCCATGTTCAGCAAGCTTTAATGCGATTGCGGCACCAATACCTCTGGCGGCACCTGTTACGATCGATACTTTACCTTCAAGTAATTTCATAATTAATGTATTTGATAGAATACAGTTGCAAATAAAGGGAATTTATAGAACCTGTACAGCATTGCGGGGTAAATTTGGGTGCTTGCAGCTTATGGTGTACTATGGACTATGGTCCATAGCTCATTCTTCAACCCATGAAATTTATAATGGATGATTAAAGCTAAATCATAGACTTAATCTCATCAATATACTCCCTGTTATTACTTAGTCTGGGTACTTTATGTTGTCCTCCTAGTTTCCCCTTATGTTTAAGCCAGCGATGAAAAAGGCCTGCAGGAACTGCATGAACCTGAGGTAATGTTAATGCAATATCCTTATACCGTTTAGCTTCATAATCACTGTTTAAAGATTTTAATGCACAATCAAGTTCATACGCAAAGGCATCGGTAGATACGGGGGCTTGTTCGAATTCTATCAGCCACTCATGCGCTCCTTTACTGTGGTCTCCAAAATATACCGGGGCTGCTGTATAATCTTTTACCAACAGTCCGGTTTTTTCCATCGCTATTGCAATGGCTCTATCAGCATTATCAGCGATTACTTCTTCCCCGAATGCATTAATATATTGTTTGAGCCTGCCACTAACTTTTATCCTGAATGGATAAGTAGAGGTAAACTGTATCGTATCACCCACAAGGTATCTCCATAATCCGCCATTTGTGCTTATTACGAGTGCATAGTTTTTTCCTAATACTACTTTGTCGAGCCCGATGGTTTTGGGCTCTTCCTTACCATACTCTTCAACCGGCATAAATTCATAGAAGATACCATGATTCAAGAATAATAACATTCCTTCCTCATTTGGATCATCCTGTGCCGCAAAAAATCCTTCACTGGCATTATACATTTCCAGATAAGTACAATCTTCACCAATTAATTTTTTAAACTGCTCTCTATATGGCGTGAATGAAACACCTCCATGTATATATAGTTCCAGGTCGGGCCAAACTTCTTTCAAGGTTTGTTTACCAGTAATTTCAAGAATACGTTTAATAAGCACAAGGGCCCAGGTTGGTACGCCGGAAATAGAAGTAACATTTTCAGGAATGGTTGAAGCTGCTAATTTCTCAATCTTATCTTCCCATTCATCCATCAGTGCAATAGAAAGTTCTGGAGTCCTGATCCAGTTAGCCCAGATAGGTGAGTTTTGTAATAATACAGCACTTAGGTCGCCATAATTTACGGCTTCATTTATTTTACTAATCTGATGACTACCACCAATAACCAGTCCCTTGCCCGTGAGCAGGTGACTTTCATTGTGATAATTATAATACAGAGTGAGTACATCTTTTGCACCCTGGTAATGACAATCTTCGAGACTTTCCTGGGTAATAGGAATGAATTTGCTTTTATCGCTAGTAGTTCCGCTGCTTTTGGCAAACCAGTTAACAGGAGTGTTCCATAAAAGCTGCTCTTCGCCCTGCATCAGTCTTTCGATATAGGGTTTTAGTTCATTGTATTCATGTATAGGAATCGCAGCCTTGAATTTCCGGATATTAAATAAATCAGAAAACCCATATTTACGACCAAACTCAGTGTATTGGCCATGCGTAACAAGATCTTGTAATACCTCCCGCTGGGCTGCAATAGGGTCACTCATCCATTGTTCTATGCGCCAATGTCTGAATCTGGCCAAACGTGATATAGCTGGACTAAGCAGTTTCATGTTAGATACCAGCAAAATAAGGAATCAGGTTGATAAATGCTAATCTGTAAAATTGGTAATACAAAAATCAGGGATCTGAATAACAACTATTCATTTGTAGCAGAAGGTGCAGTATGTGTTTTACCCATTTCAATGATCCAATCTTTTCTTCTCAGTTCAAAATTGGTTCCCAGGTATAAACGTCTTACCTGTTCATCATCGGAAAGTTCTTCTGCAGTGCCATGTTTAAATATTTTTCCTTCTATGAGCAAGTATGCTCTATCGCAGATGGAAAGTGTTTCATTTACATTATGGTCTGTAATCAGTATGCCAATATTTTTATATTTCAGGCGGGCAACAACGCCTTGAATGTCTTCTACTGCAATTGGGTCAACGCCAGCAAATGGTTCATCCAGTAAAATAAATTTAGGGTCAACGGCTAATGCACGGGCTATTTCAGTTCTCCTTCTTTCTCCTCCACTTAAGCTATCGCCATTGTTTTTTCTAACATGATGGAGGTTAAACTCGTCGAGTAACTGGTTTAATTTATAAATGCGCTCCTTTTTAGTAAGATTGGTCATTTCAAGCACAGAAAGGATATTATCTTCCACGCTTAAGCTTCTGAATACGCTGGCTTCTTGTGGCAGGTAACCAATACCCATCTGCGCGCGTTTATACATCGGAAGTTTGGTAATATCAGTATCGTTCAAAAAAACGGTACCCTCATCTGGTTTTATAAGCCCCACAACCATATAGAAAGTGGTGGTTTTACCGGCCCCATTTGGGCCAAGTAAACCTACGATTTCACCTTGGTTTACATTAATACTCACTTGTTTTACAACGGTTCTTCCCTTGTAACTTTTAACCAGTTGGCGTGTATGTATAGTAAGGCTCAAAAAATTGATATTTCAACAAAAATAGGACTTTGGATTTGCAGTATGGCATTACCCCTCCGGATTAACAGATGTTTTTATATAAAGCCATTAAGGCTGTATATTGCAGCCATTTAAAACCCGCAAGCAAGCAGGCATGAAGATTACAGAGCATATTCAACAGGCAAAAGACACCCTGATTTCTTTTGAGGTATTACCTCCTTTAAAAGGAAAAACAATCGTTTCATTATACGACCACCTCGATCCCTTAATGGAATTCAAACCATCCTGGATCAATGTTACCTATCACAGAAGTGAAACGATGTTCAAGAAAAAACCTGACGGCACATTCGAAAAAGTGGAAGTTAGAAAACGACCTGGAACGGTAGGTATTTGTGCGGCCATTATGAACCACTATCAGGTAGATGCTGTACCACATATCATCTGCGGTGGGTTTACCAAACGCGAAACAGAAGATGCACTGATTGACCTCGATTTTCTTGGTATAGATAATGTGCTTGCACTGCGCGGAGATGCAGCAAAGAATGAATCTTCTTTCGAACCAGAACCAGGAGGTAACCATTATGCAATTGATCTTATACAGCAGGTTAACAATATGAATAATGGGTTATACCTGGATGAAGACATTAAAAATGGTGGCAAAACAAAGTTCTGTATCGGTGTTGCAGGCTATCCAGAAAAACATTTTGAAGCTCCGAACCTTCAGATAGACCTTTCAAAGCTTAAAGAAAAAGTAGATGCCGGTGCCGAGTACATCATGACACAAATGTTTTTTGATAACCAGAAATTTTTCGACTTTGTAAAAAGTTGTAAAGCGATGGGTATTAATGTGCCGATAATCCCAGGACTAAAACCCATTACCAATAAAAAACAGCTCTCTGTTTTACCTAGAATTTTCCATGTAGATATACCAACGGATCTTTCGAATGCCATTATGAAATGTAAAACAGATGCTGAATGTGAGCAGGTAGGAACTGAATGGCTAACCCAACAAAGCCGTGAGCTGAAAGCATTTGGTGTACCTGTGTTGCATTATTATACACTTGGGAAACCCAAGGTAATCTGGAACGTTGTAAAAGAATTAGTATAAAAAAATCCCGGTCTAAAAGCCGGGATTTTTTTATCAGTTTTCTTTCTTTTTAATTTTTGTTTCAATCAGGTCATCAAATTGTTCCAAACTCAATTGTTTGGCAATAATGCGTTTGTCTTTAT
Organism: uncultured Sediminibacterium sp.; assembly: GCA_964611995.1. Taxonomy (GTDB): domain Bacteria; phylum Bacteroidota; class Bacteroidia; order Chitinophagales; family Chitinophagaceae; genus Sediminibacterium. Next base: position 53,889 of record CAZTCS010000001.1, read on the forward strand.
CGAGCAGATAGAGTGTTGGTGTTTTAAAGATATCATACAACTGTCGGTAGTTTGCTACGCCAGCTTTTTCTTCTGCATCTTTATCTTTTTTGGTTTGATAAGTATGTATCCATCCATCAAGATTCTTTTCATTGATGAATCGTTTCCAGGCAGGAATTTCATTCTCATAAATATTCACCCCATAAATAGCAACATTCTGCCCTTTCCATTTATTGCGATAGAATGAATCGAGTCGTGGCATTTCATCTTTACAATGTCCGCAGTTGGGGTCCCAGAAAGCAACAACAGTAAAATCTGCTTTGATATTATATAGTGGAGCATATTTGCCTGTTGTATCTGTAAGGTTTAAAACCGGAGCGGGTTTGCCTAGTTGGTTAGCCATTAAACTATACGCTCTTTCAATCACAGTTTTACGCGATGCAACATTCAGAATAGTTGTATCTCCTTTGGCATAGAAGTTTTCGAATAGGTATACAAATACTTTATCCTGACCCATAAACTCAGGGTTCATGTATTTATTGGTAAACTTGGTAAGCAGGTATGGATAAATCTCTTTTCCGGTGCGGGCAGAAAGGAGTATGTATTTTACTTCTTCAATAATCGAATCTGGTTCAGGTGAAACATAATACCTGAAATAATCATCCAGTTTTGGCTCAAAAAATGGCGTTCTCAATAGTCTATCATCGCTAAAAAGCACATCATCCCAAAAATGATCTTTCACAAAGCGATATGGATAAGTAGAATCAGGTTTACCATTCACAACCGGAACAGGAGGAATTTCAGGTCTTTTCATAGTGCTAAAAAGCATCGCCAGTAAAGAGTTGGGTTGTTTCTCAATAATATTTGCCCTGTAATCCTGCAATTCTTTATCGGCCTTGGTTAGTGCCGCCAACAGGCGGGTTGAATCTTCTTTGTTTGAAGCCGTTTTATAAGCATTGCTTAACTGTTGAATCAATTCTCCTTTTTCAACAGAAAAGGCGGTATAAGTCTTAAAGAGATCGTTGTCTGCAGAACCCCTAATAACGGCCTGGTCCTTTCGGGAAGTATCACCAATGATGCTGAACTGTTGAATATTATCCATCAACAGTTCAAATTGTATGGTCATTTGTGGTGAAACCACAAAGTATATGCCTCCAGTTAGTTTCTTCGGACCGGAAAATACTCCCTGGCTTTTTTCATTTAAAACAGCAGAGTCAACAAGTGTTCGTCCGGTACCCATATAACTGCCGAGGTATACCTTACAGTTTTTAAGTGGGGTAAGGGTGATAGATATCTTTCTTCCGTTGGTTGAGGCCGGTTTAGCTGCTGCTTTAGGTTTTGGTTTAGTTGCTCCACTCTTTTTTTGTGAAAGGACTGGGACTGACAGGAGTAAACAGGCGATCCATACAAAACAATACTTCATATCCTAGAATTGGGCATAAAATTAATTAAATACTCTAATGTGTTCGTTAATCATCTGCCAAATACTGAATTTCAGGATCTTACTGGTTACATTTGCAGCGTGAGAAAGCAAAAGAAAAGAATCGTTTTAGAAAATATCAAGGTAGAAGACTATGCTGCCGAAGGTCGCTCACTGGCCAGGGTTGATGGGAAAGTTATTTTTATTGAAGGTGCCGTACCAGGTGATGTGGTAAACATACAACTCACCAAAAATAAGTCAGACTGGGCCGAAGGACATACCATTCAAATCAATGAATTTTCACCGGACAGGGTTAAACCATTTTGCTCCCATTTTGGTGTTTGTGGTGGTTGCCAATGGCAAATGCTGCCCTATGAACAACAATTAAAGTATAAACAAAAACAGGTTACTGATAATCTTACCCGTATTGGCCGGATTTCTTTACCAGAAATTATGCCGATTGTCGGGGCCGCTGAAATAAGTTACTATCGTAATAAAATGGAATACACATTTGCTACCCGCAAATATATTCCTTCTGATATGTTCAGGCAGATGAAGGCAGACGGAATAAATCCAGATGACCTTCCCGGTGCTGCAGGTTTTCATGCAAGGGGTTTTTTTGATAAAGTGGTTGAAATAGATACCTGCCACCTTCAGGCTGAGCCTACAAATTTTATCCGCAAATATGCAGCAGATTATGCCCTTCAGCATAACCTCCCTTTTTACGATATTAAGCAACACCAGGGTTGGTTAAGGAATATGTTTGTACGAAATACCAGTACAGGCGAGCTGATGGTAAATGTGATATTGGGATATGAAGACAAAACACAACAGGAGAATCTATTAAAAGGAATGCTGGAAACTTTTCCAGCAATTACAACACTACTTTATACGATTAATACAAAACGTAATGACAGCCTCTTTGACCTGAATCCACAAGTATATAGTGGGAAAGGATATATTATTGAGCAGCTAGAATCATTCAAATTCAAAATAAGCCCGAAATCATTCTTTCAAACAAATACCAAACAAGCCGAAAGATTGTACCAGGTTACAAGAGACTTTGCTGAACTGGATGGTAGTCAGGTAGTGTATGATTTGTATTGCGGAACAGGTAGTATTGGTATTTTTGTTAGTAAACAGGCTGCTAAAGTGGTAGGTGTTGAAGTGGTTGCAGATGCAATTGAAGATGCCAAGGAAAATGCAAAACTAAACGGGTTGGAACACACGGCTTTTTTCGCCGGAGATGTTGTTGATATTTGTGATGACCATTTCTTTAATTCACATGGCCGACCCGATGTAGTAATTACAGATCCACCAAGAGCTGGTATGCACGATAAACTGGTAAGAAAGTTGCTTGATATTGCTGCACCAACACTGGTATATGTAAGTTGCAACCCGGCTACTCAAGCAAGAGACCTTGCTCTGCTGGATGAAAAATACAAGGTTACCAAGATTCAACCGGTAGATATGTTTCCGCACACTTTGCATATTGAAAATGTGGTGCAACTAAAGCTGAAAGATTAATATTTTTTGATGCCTTAAATACGCAGATGCGTTATAAATATGACAGAATTTAGACCAGGGAGATTTGAAATATTACCGATCATCATCAAAAATCTGTTGATCATTAATGGTATTTTTTTCCTGGCACAAGTAACTTTTTCAAGGGGTGCAGTACCCGTATTTTCTTTCGAAGACAATTTTGCCTTACATGCCTGGCAAAGTGAATTGTTTAAACCCTGGCAACTGATTACACACATGTTTCTGCATAGCACGAGCGACTATTTCCACATCATAGGAAATATGTTTGCCTTGTGGATGTTTGGATCGGTGTTGGAAAATGTTTGGGGCGCAAAGAGATTTCTAACTTTCTACCTTATATGCGGACTAGGTGCCGCATTAATGCACCTGCTGTTCTTGTCTTATGAACTAGCGCCACTAATACGCGATTATAACCTGGTAGCCCAACAGAAAGACGATGCTGTGGCATTTATGGATGGATTACTCAGCTTCGGAAGAAAATACCAAATGAACTGGTATCAGCCTGAACTACTTAACTACATTCGTACCACTCCTTACAATGAACAGGTAGCGGAACAAATTTTAACGAACATTACTTCTTATTACGATGGCCGTTTAAATACGGCGACAGTGGGTGCAAGTGGCGCTGTGTTCGGTATTCTGGCAGCCTTTGTTTACCTCTTTCCGAATACCTATATCTACCTGTATTTTCTTGTTCCAGTTAAGGCAAAATGGCTGGGTATAATATATTTCGGATATGAAGTGTTTTATGCAATTCAGAATTCTGCAGGTGATAATGTGGCACGCTGGGCACATATTGGGGGGGCTATTGTAGGATTGCTCATTGTTATTACCTGGAACAAAACCAACAGAAAAACGTTGTATTAATAAAGCAATGTCATTAATATGACCAGACTATCTTATAAAAGCAATAAAGGAAAAATATTATTAGGGCAGGATAATAATGCGTTGGTATTTTTATTCGCGGTGAATATGCTGATGTTCGTAATTGTAACCTTTATAAAGGTTGTCTATTACCTTACTGAAACACCCGACGAACTTTTTTTTAGTCAGGTATTAAACTGGCTTAGCATGCCCGCAGATGCTAATTTGTTTTTTACACGCCCCTGGACACTAATAAGCACCATGATTACCCATCATAGTGTGTGGCAGCTTATCAGCAGCATGTTGTGGCTTTGGTGCTTTGGGTTCATTTTACAAGACCTGGCAGGAAATAATAAACTCATTCCCTTGTACATTTATGGCGGATTGATAGGTGTCCTATCTTATTTGCTAAGCAATAATTTGATTCCCGTTCTGGCAAACAATGTTTCCAGTACCGCTCCCTTACTTGGAGCCGGCGCGGCAGTAATGGCCATAGCGGTTGCAACAACTACATTAGCTCCTAATTACCGCATTTTTCCATTGATAAATGGTGGGATACCACTTTGGGTAATAACCCTCATATTCGTTGCTATAGATTTTGCCACCATGGCAAGTAATAATGCTGGCATCAGTATAGGTCATTTATTGGCAGGCTTAACCGGTTTTCTCTATATACGCCAATTGAATAAAGGAAATGATTGGGGAGCCTGGATGAACAGCTTCGCTAGCTGGCTGGATGATCTGTTTAATCCTGAAAAAAAACATACAGAAGCTAAATCTTCCGATAAACATTTCTATAAAGTAGGAACAAGTCCTTTTGAAAAGAAAGCAAACCTTTCCCAACAAAAGCTAGATTCCATCCTGGATAAAATCAATCAAAAAGGCTTTGAGAGTCTTTCAGATGAAGAGAAGCAATTTCTGGAAAGAGCTAGTAAAGAAGATATCTAGGGGTAGAAATATGCTGTGTTAAGCACATAAAAAAAGCTTCTTTCCCGTATTAATTTTTCAATTACATACTGTCAGAATCAGTATTTTAGCACATGGCAAGGAGCTTTGTTCGGCGGGCAACCAAAACCCTGGTCGTTATCATTAATTTGACGATCATAGTGCTGTTCCTTCTATCCTGTCTCAGCCCTTTTTTAAATACAGCCAAATGGTGGATGATTGGCTTTACAGGGCTTATTGTTCCTTACCTGATTCTTGGGCTGGTCTTTTTTATTATTTTCTGGCTTATTGTAAAACCCAAATTTGCACTGGCGTCACTTATTACCCTGATAATTGGTATACAACAGGTAAACGTGGTTTTTGCATGGCGACCAGGTTCTGCTGCAGGTGAAGTGAAACCTGCCGGTTTATTACGTGTGGTAAGCTGGAATATCCAAAGCTTTAATGGGTTCACCAAAAACAAAACAGCCCGCAAGCTGGCGAGAACAGAACTGGTGGCGTCTATTTTAAAATTTGAACCAGATGTAGTTTGTTTACAAGAATTCAACCATAAAGAAGGGCATAATCCGGAAACAGATAATCTTTCACTATTTAAAAAAGCGTATCCTTTTAATCATTTTTCAAAAGATTATCAGCGAGACGGAGGTGAATATCAGTCGGGATGTATCATTTTCTCCAAATACCCCATCATCGCAACTGGTAAAGTAAAATATCCCGTAGCAGAAAGCCTGATCTATGCCGACCTTTTAAAAGGCGATGATACAATCAGGGTGTTCAATACCCATTTACAATCCTTTAAATTCAAAGACGCTGATTATTCGGACCTGGAAAAAATACGCGAGCAGGATGATGAAGGACTGAAAGCATCTAAAAATATTGTCAGAAAAATGCGACTTGCCTTCAAGCGCAGAGGAGTTCAGGCAGGAATTGTTAGGGATGAGCTGGATAAAAGTCCTTACCCCTCAATCATCTGCGGAGATTTTAATGACGTGCCTAACTCCTATACTTACTTTCATATAAAAAACAACTGGCAGGATGCTTTCCTGAAAAAAGGATTTGGCATTGGCCGTAGTTTTATTGCACTGGCACCTACACTTCGGATAGATTATATACTTGCAAACCCTTCCTTTAATGTAAAATTGTTTGATATGATTGATGAGGGGCTGAGCGACCATATTATGCTGGTTGCTGACCTGCAATTGAAAAATTAGTATCTTTGTATTATCATGAAGTTTTTGCACGTGTATACCTGTTGTTGTTGCTGCTGACCTTATATAGATTCGTACGGAATCTCATATCCCATTTTACACAGTTATTTCCCCTAATTCAACATCATGTCACTCAAAGTATACAACTCACTTACCCGGAAAAAAGAAGTATTTGAACCCATAAATCCACCCTATATCGGGATGTATGTTTGCGGACCTACCGTAAGCGGGGAAAGTCATCTTGGGCATGCCCGTCCATTCATAACCTTTGATGTTGTGTACAGATACCTCATGCACCTGGGTTATAAAGTACGTTATGTAAGAAATATTACTGACGCGGGTCATTTTGAAGAAGAGGGCAGAGAGGCTGAAGACAAAATCAGTAAAAAGGCGGTATTAGAGAAGCTGGAGCCGATGGAATTGGTTCAGAAGTATACCAATCTTTACCATTGGGCAATGGCGCAATTCAATAACCTGCCACCCAGTATTGAACCAACTGCAACCGGACATATTGTTGAGCAGATTGAAATGATTAAAAAAATCATTGCAGACGGATATGCCTATGAGGCCAATGGATCAGTTTACTTTGATGTAGAAAAATACAATACTGATTATTCCAAAAAGGGAATGCCTTATGGCATGTTGAGTGGTCGAGTATTGGATGATCAGCTTGATACAACCAGAGAACTTGACAACCAGGATGAAAAAAGAAATAAAAGTGATTTCGCACTCTGGAAAAATGCACCTCCGGAGCATATAATGCGCTGGCAAAGTCCATGGGGAGAAGGTTTCCCAGGCTGGCATATTGAATGTTCAGCAATGAGTACCAAATACCTAGGTGATGAATTTGATATTCATGGAGGTGGAATGGATTTACAATTTCCTCACCACGAATGTGAAATAGCACAGAGTACTGTTTGCAACCATAAAACACCTGCCCGTTACTGGTTACATAATAATATGATTACCATCAACGGTAAGAAGATGGGTAAGAGTTATAACAATGTAATTAAGCTTAGTGAATTATTTGAAGGTACACACCCTATTCTGGAACAGGCTTACCATCCGATGACGGTGCGCTTCTTTATTCTGCAAAGCCATTACAGGGGAACACTCGATTTTAGTAATGAAGCTTTACAGGCTTCGGAAAAAGCCTTACGCAGACTTTGGGAAGCGTATGAGTGGTTGTCAAAATATGAGTTCAATAATAATAGTACAGCATCTGATAAAAGCCTGGATGAAAAAGTGCAGCAGCTCGTTCGGGAATTCGATGAATTCATGAACGATGATCTGAATACTGCTAAAGTATTGGCGAATATGTTTGAATTAAGCTCAGTTATTAATTCAATTAAAGACAAACATATTAAAGCAGATGCAGTAAGTGGTGCAACCATTCAACTGATGCAGCAACAACTGAAACTGTATATTGAAGATATTTTTGGATTAACCGGTGAACGAAGAGCAGATGATGGAAAACTGGATGGGGTTCTTCAATTGCTAATTGATATTCGTAAAGAAGCGAAACTGCGCAAAGATTTTGTAACCAGCGATAAAATCAGGAATGAACTTGCAGCATTAGGGGTTCAACTGAAAGACGAAAAAGATGGTGGTGTGAGTTATTCAATACAGTAATAACCATACGCTTCATCAAAATAGATTAATGAGTTTTACTTTTCAGGCATCTGAAATACTTAGTTGTAAGATATACTGATTCTAGCTCACGAATATGGCAGACACTGTCTGCCATATTCATGAGCTATGTAAAATCTTTAAATCACATACATTTCTTTCTCCAAATACTTTCGCATAAAATAATTTTAAGTCATTAGTAAGTATTGTTAGTAGCCTGGTTCCTTACTATAATTAGTCATTTATTTTACCGATATCCTGATCCCTAAAAAGAATCTTCTACCCTGATTTGGTGCATAAACATAAGTAGGATCGAAGCTAAGCGCATAAGGGTTTTCAGTAGTTGGAGTAATTTGCCCATTTGTATTGTATTGTACCTGTTTGTCAAATGGGTCATGTGTGCGTGCAATCAAAAAGGGGTTACCTCGGTTAGGTGTCCAATTCAATATATTTTTTATTCCACCGTATATTTCAATTTGTTGCATACCAGTAAATACAAACTGGAGGTTCTGAATGCTCCATAGTGGAGAATTCGGTTTACGTGGGTCCAGTGGACCAAGCAGCGGCAACCGCATAGGGCCATAGAAATTTCCCGTATAATCAATAGAAAGATTCCAGGGTTTTATTTTATAAGATAAAGACCAGGTACCCGTAATTTTTTCTGTAAGGATTTGTTGTGTTTTAATTCCATTTTCTACCAGTGATACATCCTGGATGGTGATACCAGCCATACCTTTAAAACCGTTTACCATATTGAAATCTGTATTTATGGTAATCCCTTTGCTAACAGCATAACCTTTTAAGTTATCGTAATTAATTTCATTGGGATTGGTTTCGTAATCCCCAATAATTCGATTGGAGAAATGTGTGTACCATGCTGAAATATCAAATCCAATTATTGTAGCATTTCCGGTTAGCAACTTTTTAGTAAAGTTTAGGTTTACATTAAAAGAACGTTCCGGCTTTAGTTCATTTTTAATCACTACTTTTCTTGCGCCAGTTAATGCTGCGTGATCTTCCGTAAATAAATTCACCACCCTGAAACCTGTACCTGCGTTTAATCTTAAGCTTTGGTCTTCATCAATCTTCCATTTGTAGGCAATTCTCGGCGTGAAAATGTTTCCATGAATAGAATGTCGGTCATAGCGAAGTCCAAGTAGTAATTGCTGCTTGCCAAGTTTCAATTCATTCTGCAGAAAAATACCAGGTAACCAGGTTTGTTGTGGTGCATTTTTGGGATTTGTTGGATCCGTATTAAAAGTTGCAGTTGTATTATCATCGTAATAGGTATACCTTACTGCGATACCAGCTAATAAATCATGGCTGGCTATTTTCTTATCCCAGGTAAGTTGGTTAAATAAGATCTTTTGATCAGCTATATAAGAGATGTTTCCATAGCGACTGTCTTGCTGATGTGAGTTATACGAAATTGAATAGAGTAATTTTTCCTTTGTAGGTAGCTGATATTGACCTGTAAGTTCCCATCGTTTGGTATAAATGCTTTCTCCATAAATACTATCACCACCCCTGAATAATTTGTTCCAACGCATATCTCCACCCCATCTGTCTTCATTATAATACCGTACTGCAAAACTCAATAAGCGATTTTGTTTCCTTGAAACGGACCATTTTTGAAAAACCGACAACCTTTTTTGAAGGGTAACATCTGTAAAGCCGTCCTTGTTATTATCAATGGGCTGGTCGTAGAGATAGCCATTCAATCCGGTTAATACACGGATTTTATCCGATACTTTTAAAACAAATCCGAGGTCGGCGTTTTTTTCATTCCAACTGGTATGCATATAGTCTGCATAAAACCTGGCAGCGTGTGAAGTGTTCTTTGTGATGATATTTATTAGTCCACCTACTGCTTCACTTCCATATAAGGAGGAAGCTGGTCCTTTTACAATTTCAACTCTTTCAATCAAAGCATTTGGAATACCAGACAACCCGTAAACTGTAGATAAACTACTCACAATGGGCATTCCGTCAATTAACACCATTGTATAGGGGCCTTCCAGTCCATTAATATGAATATCTCCTGTGTTACAGATATTGCAGTTCAATTGAGGCCTTACGCCATTTACCTGTTGAAGTGCATCAAAAATATTTGGGGTTGGATTTTTCTTGAAAAAAACCGGCGTATACACTTCAACCGGAACAGGGCTTTCCATTTTTCTAACCTCTTTTAAAGTGCCAGTAACTACAACATCAGGAATCTCTGTTTCTTTTATAGTAAGTGGAATATCTATGATCATTGGCTCCATTGCTGAAACATGGATCTTTTTCCGAAATGGGTTATATCCCACTCTTTCTGCTACCAATGTATAATGACCTTGAAGGGGTATTTGCAAATTATAGAAGCCATTGCTATCGGTAATGGTTTGAATAGCAGTATTGAGAAGTCTAATCGATACCGTTTCTAATCCGGAACCAGCATTGGTTACCCTACCAGAAATATTGGCCTGTTGAGCATTGAGGGAGATTGCAAATAAAAAGAAGGTAATTAAAAGCCAGGGTTTCATACAAAAGGTGTAGTTCGGGTAGTAAAATTATAAAAGTTAGGCAAACCTAACAAAAATAGTTTGCCTTTTCTTTTATCTTTGTAAAATGTTATCTACTACGGAAGAAAATTACCTGAAGGCCTTATTGCAGCTCACGATGATGCAGGAGGAAAAAGCAGAAGCAGGAACCAATGAGTTGGCAACCCAGTTAGGGGTAAAGCCGGCAACGGCCAATGATATGCTGAAAAAGCTTCGGGAAAAGGGATTGATCAACTATGAAAAATATGGTAAATCCAGTTTAACCGAAACTGGTAGAAAAATAGCCATTGAGGTAGTACGCAAACATCGGCTTTGGGAAACATTTCTATATGAGCATCTTGGTTTTACCTGGGATGAAGTACATGAAGTAGCGGAGCAACTGGAGCATATACAAAGTTCAAAGCTCATTGACAGACTCGATCAGTTTCTGCATTATCCAGCATTCGATCCGCATGGGGATGTGATTCCTACTTCAGCAGGTGAAATGAAAATTCCGGCAAAGAAAACACTGAATGAGGAGGAAGTTGGTCACCAATGTAAAATGGTGGGTGTAAAAGATAATTCAGCAACCTTTCTTCAATACGTTGACCGCGTAGGATTACGGATGCACGATCATATAAAAGTATTATCGCGCCAACCTTATGATGAATTGATTGAAATAGAAGTAAATGGCCGCAAATCCAGTGTGAGTCCACGTTTTGCAGAAAACATTGTAATTGTATGTCAGGATTGTGAAGCCAAAACAAGCGACCACTAATGGTTGCAATCGTCGCTATGTGCATGGTTATGCGAACGACACATACGGTAATTCAGGTAATGAGATGCGACAATAAAAATAACAGCAGGAATCAATAACCAAAGTTGCCAGTGATGCCAGATTACTTTGCTTAGTAATAAAACAATTCCGATACTGAATAAAATCATTGGCAACCAGCTATGGTGATGCTTCTTTCGGCCATGAAAAAGGGAGAAAGTACCCACTGCAAATGCAAGGGCAATCATACCGTATTCAAACCACTTGTTATCAATAATATTATAGCCAAATAAGGGCATACTGCTTAAGAAAAGTGGTAAAATGGCACAATGTATAGCACAAGCAAGTGAAGTGGCAATACCGAAGGCGTCCCAATTGATCTTAAAATTCATTCGGCTGCAAATATATAACAATGCAACAGTGTTGCAAAATTATTTTCAATCAATTTTTCATTGGGGGTAATGAACTGAATGGGGTGTAACTTTGTGTTTTAATAGAGCTATGCGTAAGAAATATATTGGTTACCTCCTGTTTTTTGTAGTACTCGTTGCTGCTTTTTATTATTTCCTCTTTCGTGGAACAGACAATTGGAAAGTAAAGTTGGCGCAACTGGGCTATGTAAAGCCATTTATGTTTAAAAACCAGGATGGTGTTCCTGTAACAGAAAAAGATCTTTTGGGTAAGGTAACGGTAGTGGAATACTTCTTTACTACCTGTAAAGGTATTTGTCCGAGAATGCATGCAGGAATGAAAACGGTTTATGAAGCATATAAAGCTGAACCCGACTTTATGATACTCGCTCATACTTGTGATCCGGAAATTGATTCGGTTGCCAGATTAAAAGTTTATGCAGATTCAATGCAGATAGATACAAAGAAATGGGTACTGGTAACGGGTAGAAAAGACAGCTTATACCAAATGGCAAGGAATTCATATTTACTGGATGATCCTAAAAATAATGTTGAAAAAATCGAAGATCAATTTATTCATACACAGTTTTTCGCGCTTATAGATAAAGCCGGAAAGGTACGTGGTCAGATTTACGATGGCTTGAAATCTGAGGAACTTGAAAAACTTAAAAAAGATATTGGGTTATTATTAAAGGAAAAAAGCTCGGGCAATTTTGTGAACGGCGTTTTTACCAATAACCCACAATAGGGAGGCACTTTATGCAGGAAAGAATTGTTGATTTATTGAAAAGAAATCACCTGAGTATAACTGAAAGCAGGAAAAAAATTCTTGGTCATTTCTTAGACGCTAATGGCGCCCTTGCACATGCAGATATTGAACATAAAAGTGGTACTGAGTTCGATCGGGTAACTATTTATAGAACCCTTCAAACATTTGTAGAGAAAGGAATCATACATACAATACCTACCACCGACAATTCGGTGCGATATGCCCTTTGTAAGGATGAATGTTCTGCAGGTCACCATCACGACGACCATGTTCATTTTTTATGTGATGCATGCGGAACAACTTATTGCCTTGATCATGTTACTGTGCCAAAAGTTACTTTGCCAGAAGGTTTTGTAGCTACACAAAACGATTTGGTAGTAAGCGGCCTCTGCAATAAATGCTCCTGAGTAAGAAAAGCTTTTCCGTTACATTCCTATAACTTCGTTCAAACTTCATTCATGATCCTTGTTACCGGCGCTACAGGTTTGGTGGGTTCCCATTTGCTTAGTCGACTGGTTCAGGGCGGACAAAAAGTACGTGCCATTTATCGGTCCGTGATACCCGACTTAAGTATTAGTAATGAGGTGGAGTGGGTAAAAGCAGATATCCTGGATATTCTATCAATGGAAGAAGCCATGGAAGGCATTCAACAGGTATATCATTGTGCTGCAGTTGTATCTTTTAATCCTACACAGAAAAAACAATTACACCAGGTAAATATTGAGGGAACGGCCAATGTGGTGAATGCTGCATTGGAAAAAGGCATTGAGAAAATGGTCTTCATGAGTTCAGTGGCTGCATTGGGTAGAATCAGGGAAGATATTCCTATAGATGAGAGCATGAACTGGACACCCGAAACCAGCAACAGCGAATACGGTAAAAGTAAATACCTCGCTGAGATGGAAGTATGGCGTGGTATCGGAGAAGGATTGAATGCAGTAATAGTAAACCCCGTTATCATTCTCGGTGCAGGTGATTGGAATAATGGTTCTACTGCCATTTTTAAATCGGCTTACAATGAGTTTCCATGGTATACTGAAGGTATCAGTGGTTTTGTGGATGTTGCAGATGTTGTGAATGCCATGATTGCCTTAATGGAAAGTAATATTCACAGCCAGCGATTTATACTCAGTGGAGAAAACATATCCTATCGCACTGTGTTCAATGAAATTGCAAATGGATTTGGAAAGAAACTTCCCTCCCGAAAAGTCACGCCTTTTTTGGCTGCATTGGTATGGCGCATGGAAGCATTAAAAGCATGGTTTACTAAAAAATCGCCCCTGCTTACCAAAGAAACAGCAAGGACAGCTCAGGCAAAAGTGCATTTCAACAATACCAAAATAATCAAGGCCTTGCCGGCATTTTCCTATACGCCTATAAATGTTGCTGTTAAGAGAATTTGTAAGGAACTAAAGGTAAAATACCAGTTGCCATAACCGGAATGAAGCAGATATAATGTATCTTGTATTGCTTCATGAAGTACCTGGTTACACTAATATTATCCATTTCACTTTACGCACCACAGGTTGCAAAGTTCCTGGCCTATGCAGAATGTTCTGCACTCGCCATAACCAATGCTGATAAATATTGGTGCGATTGTATGCTTACTGCAGATAATAATCCCGATGAGATTCCTGCTACAGAAAAACAAAAAGATATACAACTAAAGACTGACTGGAAGTTCAGGATTGATAATCATTTCTGCATGGCTATGACCATGTTTGATAAATCATCCATTAACAACTGTTTTGTTATAGCAACACTTCCTTCCCCTATACCAAAAGCTGTATTTCACCCGCCACTTGCTTAAGTAAATAATTCATTCTTTCAATGAGGCCCTGTTAACGATAGGGTCTGTTATTTATTTAATACACTTAATCCATCTATCATGAAATCATTGATATGGGTTGTGGCCGTAATATGTTTGGCTGCAACCACCACGCATGCCTATACCCAGGTGCAACCAGTTTATGCCAATATTGAAGTAAAAAACACCAATGGCGATCCAATGTTATTAGGATGTTGCGAAGTTTCCCTGCTCAAACAAAATGTCTATAAACAATGGTTTGAACCTGCATTCAGTAATTACCAACCCGACACAGCATTTACCAGACAGATTCAACCATTATTGGCGGATAAAACGATTGAAATATTTTTAGGTACCTGGTGTGGCGACAGCAGAAGAGAAGTGCCGCGCATGTTGAAAATACTTGAATCAGCAGGGATGAGTACGGAAAAAGTTAAACTAATTTTCGTGAGCAATGCCCCTGATATGTATAAGCAAAGTCCCCAACATGAAGAACAGGGTAAAAACATTAAACGTGTGCCTACCCTAATTATTTATAGCCAGCAACAAGAAATTGGCAGAATTATCGAATACCCGGTAGAATCACTGGAAAGAGACTTATTGCGAATACTCAGGCAGGAAAAATATGTGCCTAATTATAGCGGAATGTAAGGCGTGAATTGTCAATGGTCAATTGTGAATAGGGAGAAAATGGTATTGACTATTCACAATTGACCATTCACCCTCATTTCCCTTCCATTACTTTCTTCCATAATTCAGGTATCCTTTTGATCCATACCAGTTCCCTTCTTTTGATGGATGCATCTTCTGCGGGGTAACCAAAATAGGTTTTACCACCTTCAAGTGAAGAAGGTACCCCACTTTGTGCCAGTACAACAGCATTGGCCCCAATGGTTAAGGTTTTACTTACGCCTACCTGTCCCCATAAGGTTACACCATCTTCAATAACTGTACCTCCGGCAATACCTACCTGGGCGGCGAATAAACAATTTTTTCCAACCGTGGTATCATGGCCTATATGTACCATATTATCCATACAAGTTCCTTTTCCGATTCTTGTTTCAGCAGTTACGCCTCTGTCGATAGTACAACCAGCGCCTATTTCAACATGATCTTCTATTACAACATTCCCACAACTCAGCATTTTTTTAAACCAGACTTCACGGTTCTTTTTGGTATTATAATAAAATGCATCGCTACCGATCACGGTACCAGATTGAATAACTACATAGTCGCCAATAACAGTATGATCAAGAATAGTAACATTTGGATGAATGATACAATGCTTTCCGATAACAACCTGATCACCAATAAAACAATTTGGCATAACAATGCTGTTTTCTCCGATAACTGCAGTGTCGCTTATACTTGTAACTGCGGGAACAAAAGGACGAAAATGTTTGACAATTTTTAAATAGGCTTCGAATGGTTCCTCGCAGATTAAAATTGTTTTTCCTTCAGGAACGGTAACTTCTTTTGTGTTAATGATGATAAAATCAGCAGCACTATTCAGACATGTTTCATAATACTTTGGATGATCTACAAAAACCAAATCTCCATTTTCAACCTTGTGAATTTCATTGATACCAGTGATCAATGCATGAGGATTTCCTTTCACCTGTGCATTGATTAAGGAGGCTATCCAGCTTACGGTAACGGGTGCGGGGAACTTCATAAGGCCTTTTTTTGTTAAAATCAAAGGTAATGCGTGGCGGCGATGAGAAATTATTTTACCTGCTTTTTAGTGTAAAAACGGGTACTTTTTTTTCAAAAAAATGACATAGCAGTATAAATAGTTTTATAATATGCTTATTGTTATATAACCCTGAAATGCTTATGAATAAAGGGTTGCATGAGACTGTTATTATACTTTCAAGCATCATTCTGTTTAAGAAATGTCGCGTAATGGAGATGATTTAAACGTTTTAAAAGACTGGTCTATTCACAGCACTGTCTAAAATGTGAATAAAATTGTTCAAAAATTTTTTTGCTTTCGATGAAACTCTTTTTAATATTGTGTAGGGAAATTTATTTCCCAGTACTTACTAACCCATCCATATACAAAGTCTCGCTTTAGCGGGACTTTTGTTTTTTATGTATCACTACTTCATTATCTACAAACCATATCTGGTACAATCACAGTTTTCTCCAGTGGAAGGAAAACAAACCCTTGCGGATTTTTTTGATGTTCCTAAAGATGTTTATCCGGTTGGAAGACTTGATTACGACAGTGAAGGTTTATTGATCTTAACCAACGACAAACAATTAAATCATCGGTTATTAAATCCAATGTTTAAGCATGAACGCGAATATTGGGTTCAGGTAGATGGTGATATTAATGATGAAGCAATTGATCAGTTGGCAAAAGGTGTTATTATAAATGTTGATGGCAAGCAATATAAAACTGCAAGTGCCAGGGTTTATAAGTTTATTAATGAACCCATCGTTCCGGTCCGTAATCCTCCTATTCGATTTAGGAAATCAATTCCTGCTCCGTGGATCAGTCTTAGTTTAACAGAAGGTAAAAACAGACAGGTAAGAAAAATGACCGCAAGTGTAGGGTTCCCAACTTTACGTCTCTTACGGTATCGGATTGAAAAATTAACCGTGGATGGATTACAACCGGGAGATTTAGTAAGTTTATCAAAAAGAGATTTATATAAACAGTTGTTCAATGAATAATTTTCAGACCACCACCGGGGAGGAATACTTTATTGTTACTGACATCGATAAAATGGATGTTGATACCATTCATCGCTATTTATCAGAAACATCTTATTGGGCAAAAGGAATATCGAAAGAACTGGTAGAAAAATCGATCAGGCATTCCCTTTGCTTTGGTGTTTTTAGTGGAGAGGAGCAAGTTGGTTTTGCAAGGGTTGTTACAGACAGAACCAGTTTTGCTTACCTGGGTGATGTGTTTATTTTGCCAGCACACCAGGGAAAGGGATTGTCGAAATGGTTAATGCAAACCATTCATGAGTATCCGGACCTGCAAGGACTGCGCAGGTGGATGCTTTTTACCAGAGATGCGCATGGCTTATATAGCCAGTTTGGTTGGAAACAAGTGCCGGAAGAACAAACCGGCAGGATTATGCAGATACATAATCCGAATATATATCAGTAGGCGTTGCCCAAATAAGCTGTATATACCTGAATTATCTGATGGGCTTTCACCATTCTTGCGCTTGAAGCGTTAATTTTGCAGCTCTTTATGTAATCGAAAAATCTATGAGTCAAGCACATTTATCAGAACAGGAACAGATTCGTCGTGAGAAACTGGCTAAGTTGCAAGAGGCCGGGATAGACCCATTCCCCGCGCCATTATACCCCGTAAGTCATTATTCAGCTGATATCAAAGAAAAATATACAGAAGAAACCAAAGATGCATTTACCGGAATTTGTGTAGCAGGAAGGGTAATGAGTATAAATGATAAGGGAAAGGTATTCTTCATTAAAATACAAGATAGCAAGGGTATTATCCAGTTATACGTTAAGAGGGATGAAATCTGTCCGGAAGAAGATAAATCTTTCTGGGATACGGTTATTAAACATGGTTTAGACCTTGGAGATATTATTGGTGTTACTGGTTTTGCATTTATCACCAAAACCGGAGAAACCTCTGTACATGCTCAAAGCTTTACGCTGTTGGCTAAATCACTTAAGCCATTGCCGGTTGTAAAACGTGATGAGGAAGGAAATGTATTTGATGCAGTAACAGATCCTGAGTTCAGGTATCGTCAGCGTTATGCCGACCTGATTATCAATCCCGACGTAAAGGAAACTTTTGTAAAAAGAACCAAGCTGATTAATACCATTCGCACTTTCCTGAATGAGCAGGGTGCACTGGAGGTAGATACTCCTGTATTACAAGCCATTCCCGGGGGTGCAGCAGCCAGACCTTTCATAACCCATCATAATGCATTAGACGTTCCCTTTTACCTCCGTATTGCGAATGAGCTATACCTCAAGCGACTAATAGTAGGCGGGTTTGATTGGGTATATGAATTCAGTCGCAATTTCAGGAACGAAGGAATGGATCGTACTCATAACCCTGAATTTACCGTGCTTGAATGGTATACGGCGTATAAAGATTATTTCTGGATGATGGAAATAACGGAGCAACTATTCGAAAAAATAGCCCTTGCCCTGCATGGTACAACAGATGTTCCATTAGGCGATAAAATAATCAGCTTTAAAGCACCCTTTAAAAGAATAAGCATTCATGACGCTATTAAAGAAAATACGGGTATCGATGTAAGTGGTTTAGATGAAGCAGGTTTGCGAGATGTTTGCAAACAACTCAAAATAGACGTGCCGACGAATATTGGCAAAGGAAAACTGATTGATGAAATTTTTGGGGCTACCAGTGAACATACATTTATTCAACCCACTTTCATTATCGACTATCCGGTGGAAATGAGTCCGCTAACTAAAAAGCACCGTAATAAGGCTGGGTTGGTTGAAAGATTTGAACTGATGGTAAATGGAAAAGAAATTGCCAATGCCTATTCAGAATTAAATGATCCGATAGACCAGCGTGAGCGTTTTGAAGAGCAGCTTAAACTGATGGAAAGGGGCGATGATGAAGCGATGTTTATTGATCACGACTTTTTACGTGCGCTTGAATATGGAATGCCACCTACCTCTGGTATCGGTATAGGAATCGATCGTTTGTGTATGATGATGACCAATCAGCCCTCTATTCAGGATGTATTACTGTTTCCACAAATGCGCCCGGAAAAATTAGCAGAATAATCGGCTTACCTAATATTTAGGGATGTTTTGGAGTAGTACCTGACTAAAATCAGCAGCATCCTGACTATTCGAAAACTGAATAGGTAACTTACTACGGACCTCATATTGGGGTCCTTTTTTTTGCGCAGTATAGGCTGTTGTAAAAAAGAATTTTTGACTGCTAAGGGCAACGATCATTGATGAAGGATTGTTCTTATCTATCATTGCAGATTCATTATCCATGTCGGATAAGCGGCTCCAGAGTATGGTAAATTTGCCGATTTTGTTACGGTCAGGGAAGGACTCTTCAACCCAAAACCAGACATAACCGTTTTTACTATCTATTTTGTAATAGGTATTCACATGGAATTTATTGCTCCCGGATTTAACATCCACAGAACTAATAAGTTTACCGTCTATATTGTAACGAAAATCGCCGCAATGCCCGCTAAATTGGGCATAGGCGGACACGACCATACAGGTCAACAGGGTTAGCAGTAGAGTTTTAGTTCGCATTGGGGGTACACGATATTACCACCTTTTTCGCGACTTTTCTAGTATTTAGGGCTTAATTTTTGATTAATCTCTAAACAAAAAGGTCATTATAGAGTTGTCCACCGGGCACAACTGCATACTTATCCAAATCAGTTATACCTGCTGATGCCAATACTTCTTCATCAATAAAAGTATTACCGGAACATTCAGACGCGGTTTTTTGGAGTATCAGGTGAACTGCGTCCGCTATGATATCAGGGGTACGACTCATTTTGGCCAAAGCCTCACCGCCAAGCAGGTTTCGAACGGCTGCTGTATCAATAGTCGTTCTGGGCCATAAAGCGTTTGAAGCTATGCCCGCTCCTTTAAACTCGGCTGCCCAACCAAGTGCCAGCATACTCATATTATATTTTGTAAGAGTATATGCTATATGTCCTCCAAGCCATTTAGGTTGCAGACTAATAGGTGGAGAAAGCGTAATGATGTGTGGGTTATTACCCTTTCTTAGCCATGGTATACAGTGTTTAACAACTAAAAAAGTGCCCCTTACATTAATACTGTGCATGAGGTCGAAGCGTTTGCTATCCGTTTGTTCTGTAGGGGTAAGCTGTATGGCAGAGGCATTATTTATTACCACATCAATACCACCAAATTTAGCTACGGCTTGTTCAACCATGGCTTGTATTTGTTCTTCCTGTCTTATATCAACCTGAACCGCAAGCGCTTTTCCACCCACAGCTTCAATTTCATCCGCAGCAGTATAAATTGTTCCGCCGAGCCGAGGATCTTCCGTAACACTTTTAGCTGCTACTACAATATTGGCACCCTCTTTTGCCAATCGTAAGGCAATGGCTTTGCCGATACCGCGACTGGCACCGGTAATTAAAACTGTTCTGTTTTGCAATGACATACTGATAGTATTGATATACCTAAATTTAGGCAAACATCATTACCAACCTAAGAAATCTTTGATCAGGTTTTCTGTCGTAATACATGCTTTAGGTAAATCATCATTCACCACCGTATGATGAAAATGGTGACTGAAAGAAATTTCATAGCTGGCTTTATTGACTCTGTCTGCAAGACTCTCCGGTGTTTCAGTTCCCCGGCTTTCCAGTCTTCTTTTTAACTCTTCTACAGAAGGAGGTTGGATAAATATCGATAAACAATTGCCTTCGAATTGCTGCTGCACGTGAATGGCTCCTTTTACATCAATATCCAGGACTGGGGTTTTTCCTTCGTTCCAGATACGTTCCAGTTCAGATTTTAAAGTGCCATAATATTTTCCTTCATAAACCATCTCCCATTCAATAAAGGCATCTTCTTTAATTTTTTGCTGAAAACTTTCAGCAGACATAAAGTGATAATCAACGCCATTTTTTTCCTGACCCCTGGGTTGTCTGGTGGCTGCTGAAATAGAAAAACAAAGCAAGGGATACTTATTCAAAAGGTAATGTGTAATAGAAGTTTTACCCGAACCTGATGGAGCTGTAATAATGATGAGTTTTCCCTTGTTAGCTTGCATGCGCAAAGAAACAGAATTTTCTAACGTTTCGAATGACCAATAACAAACTAAAAGCCTGTTTTTTGTAATAAGAAAAGTGAATCAGTTGTATTATTCAAACCAGTTGATTTTTTCAGCAAGCGGAATATTTCTTTTTCCTGCTGCTTGGGGTTCATCGGTATATCCAAGATAAATCAATCCCAAAACCTGATCTTCTTCAGCTAACCCAAGCATTTTTTTCATGCTTTCATGGTGGGTCATACCACCGGTACTCCAAAGACTTACCATTCCAATTGCCTGAGCGCCTAAAAGAATGTGCTCAACTGCTGCCGCTGTTGCAGCAATTTCTTCAATAAGCGGGATTTTTTTGGTGGCCTGTCTTTTCATGTAAACAACCACAAGATGCGAAACAAGTTCACCTTGTTTTATAATCCCTTCATATTTAGAGGATAAGAATAAATCTTCATTGGTATTTGCTTTGTATAAATCAGCATGTTCACGACAAAATGTTTTTAATCCATCACCTGTGTAAACATTGAATCGCCAAGGCTCTGTTCTGCCATGTGTAGGAGCCCAATCTGCAAGAGAAAGTAAGTTGCGAATCGCTTCATTTTCAGCCTTTTGGCCATTCATTAGCGTTGGCTTAACACTTCTTCTATCAAGGATGATATCCTGTAAATTGTTAAAAGTATCCATGGTGCAAAAATATGTGTAGCATAGATTAAAATTTGATTTAAATATGATGGAGAATTACGAATAACGGTAAAATGTTTATATTCATATATAGCGGATTACCCTGCATAATCTTTCTATAGCCGCTAAATAGTTTGCCATGACGGTCAAAGAATTCCAATCTGTATTTGACAATCTTCCGGGTATGTATCTTTTATTACAGCCCGATTACCCATCCTTTACAATTATTGCAGCTAATAAAGCTTATATACAGACTACCCACACCAACCATGATACACTGATCGGTAATCCTGTATTCAGTGTTTTTCCTGATACTGCAGGCATACATAATAAGGAGAATAAAGTTCAGTTACTGGTATTATTTAAAGAAGTAATCGATTTAAGACAAACCAATGAACTAAAAAACTTCAGGTATGATATTCCGGCAAATGATGGTTCAGGGATTTTCATAGAACGATATTGGCATATCATCAATACACCAGTATTGGATGAGAGTAACAAGGTTACCCAAATCATCATTTCTGTTGAAAATGTAACAGAAAAAGTACTCGCTGAAAAGATTATTGAAGAAAAACTTGCCCATACAAGTTTATTAATGGACAATATTCTTTCCAGTATTTCAGATGGTTTTGTTGCTTTAGACAAAAACTGGTGCTATAGTTATATCAATGAACGTGGTGCAGCCATGTTAGCGAATCATAAACCTGCAGATTTATTGGGGAAAAATATCTGGACGGTTTTTCCTGAAGGTGTAGGACAACCCTTTTATCATAATTATCATAAGGTAATGGAGAGCCGGCAACCTATGGTAATGCAGGAATACTACCCACCCTGGGGTAAATGGTTTGAAAACAGAATATACCCCTCGCCGGATGGTGGAATTACCATTTTTTTTACCGATATCACCATAAATAAAAAAGCAGAAGAACAGCTTAAGGATTCTAAGAAGCACATGCGGATGATTCTTGATTCAACCGAAGAAGCTTTTCTTGTAATCGATAAAACATACTGCTTAGTTACTTTTAATAAAGCAGCGGAAAAAATGGCAGAACTTTTCTTCCGGCTAAAACTGGAAAATGGGTTGTCGTTATTGACGCTTAGATTTCAAAAAATAAGTCCAGAAACCCTGGCAAATTTTGAACAGGTTTTTAAAGGACAAAAAACCAGCTTTGATTATCAAATTAATGATACAAATGACCAACAGCATTATTTTGTAATTACCTGTATTCCGCTGTTGAATGAAGATGGGCTACCTGACAAATTAATGTTAACAGCGCGAGATGCTACCAATGAAATTATGGGTGTAAAAGCGTTGGCAGAGTCTGAATTGCGGTATAAAAAACTATTTTATGCCAATCCAATGCCCATGTGGATTTATGAAGAAGCAACGTATCGATTTTTGGAAGTAAACGACGCGGCTATAGAAAAATATGGTTATACAAGAGATGAATTTCTAGCGATGACTATTTTGGACATTCGACCGAATGAAGAAATCGAAAAAGTAAAACATGCTAAAAAAAGACAGTCCAACGGATATTTAATACATCACGGTACCTGGCGCCATTTAAGGAAGAGTGGTGAATTATTATTTGTTGAAATAACTGCTTACCATATCACACATAATAATACGGCATCCGTTCTTGTGTTGATTAATGATATTACGGAAAGAATAGCTATAGAGACAGCAAGCAGATTCGAAAAAAACAACAAGGAAGCTTTAATTAATAATACGAATGATTATATATGGAGCATTGATAAAAACTTTCAATTGCTAAGTGCGAATAAGGCATTCCTTCAATCTATTGAAAAACAAACCGGTAATTTTTTGGAACCCGGCGATAATGTTTTATTGTTACCCAATATTGCGCCTGAATTTAATCAATTCTGGAAAAGGTTATATGAACGGGCATTCCTGGGTAATTTTTTTAAAGAAATAATCCATAACCCGGTATTAGCCAGACATACAGGCGAATGGATAGAAGTTAGCTTTAACCCCATTATTACCCAGGAAGAAATTATTGGTATTGCTTGTTATGGAAGGGATATTTCGGAAAATACACGCTATCAACAAAAACTCGAATCAGTTAATACAGAACTTACCAGGAAAATAAAAGAGATATCTGATTATAAGTTTGCACTGGATCAATCGAGTATTGTAGCAATTACTAATCAGAAAGGAATCATACAATATGTAAATGATAATTTTTGTGCAATATCCGGTTATAGTAAAGAAGAATTAATAGGGCAAGACCATCGTATTATTAATTCCGGGTATCATCCGAAATCATTCCTTAAAGACTTATGGGTTACCATCGCAAATGGGAAAGTCTGGAGAGGAGAAATTAAAAATAAAACCAAAGCAGGTACTTATTATTGGGTTGATACAACCATAATACCTTTTTTAAATGAAAAAGGTAAGCCATATCAGTTTGTTGCCATCCGCAATGATATTACCAATAAAAAAACAGAAGAGGAGCGACTTCACCTCATGCGAATGGTTGTCAATAATACCAAAGATGCAGTTTTAATTACAGAAGCCGAACCGGTTGAAGGTGATGGTCCTAGAATTTTATATGTGAATGAGGCTTTTACAAAGGTTACCGGATATACTGCAGAAGAAGTAATTGGAAAAACACCACGCATATTGCAAGGTGTTGGTACAGACAGAAATGAATTAAACAGATTAAAGCAGGCATTGAAAAATTGGGAGTCCTGCGAAATAGAAATTATCAATTACAAAAAAAGCGGAGAACCATTCTGGAATAATTTTACTGTATCGCCAGTTGCTGATGAAAATGGCTGGTACACACATTGGGTAGCAGTTCAGCGAGATACGACGGAAAGAAGGAAAATCGATAGCCTGATACGTGATAACGAAGAGAAAAGAAGGCTTATAATGAATGCCGCATTAGACGCCATTATTTGTATTGATACCGAAGGAATGATCACTTTTTGGAACCCTAAGGCAGAGCAAATTTTTGGTTGGAAACAGGATGAAGTGATGGGTAAAAGGCTTTCTCAGATCATTATACCGGAATCATACCGGATTTTCCATGATCAAGGCATGGAGCAGTATAAAGAAACCGGGCATGGGCCCGCATTGAATACTTTACTGGAATTAACTGCAATAAACAGGGATGGAATTGTTTTCCCTGTTGAATTAACTGTATTACCAATTAAACAAGAGAATGAATCTTTTTTCTGTGCCTTTATACGCGATATTACCGAGCGCAAAAAAGCAGAAACAACAATACGCAGATCGAACGAACGTTATGAGTTGGTTACAAAAGCTACGAGTGACGCTATATGGGATTGGGATATGAGAACTGGTATAGTCGTAAGATCTGGAGATGGTTTATTTAAGTTATTTGGGTATAATACTTTAGAAGCTAGTATCGACAATGATTTCTGGATAAAACATGTGCACCCTGAAGATTTATTGGAGGTACAGGAAAGAAGACAACACATATTTGATAATACCAATGAACAATTTTGGGAAGATGAATATAGGTTTGAAAGAAAAGATGGTAGCTATGCAAATGTGTATGATCGAGGTTATATTATCAGGGATAAACAGGGTCAGCCTATTCGCCTGATAGGATCTACTCAGGATATTTCCGCACTGAAACAATCTGAAAAACAATTGCAAGAGTTGAATGAAGCATTGCAAAAACGGGCTTCCGAATTGGCAAGGTCTAATGCCGAACTTGAAAGGTTTGCCTATGTAGCTTCACATGATTTACAAGAACCACTTCGAATGGTTAGTAGTTTTTTACAACTACTTGATAAGCAGTACACTGCGCTACTTGATGATAAGGCAAAAGAGTATATCAAGTTTGCTGTAGGTGGAGCTGAAAGAATGAAAAGATTGATATTGGACCTGCTCGCCTACTCAAGAGTAGATGCTGTAAAAGAAGCATTTCAGCCAGTTGATTTAAATGGTGTATTACAGCAGGTTCTTCAAATTTTTACTTCGAGATTTGAAAAAGAAAAAGTAACTTTAAAAGTAGACAAGCTACCAACAGTTCTTGGAAACGCCTTACAGTTGCAGCAGCTATTGCAGAACCTGATTGGAAATGCAATAAAGTACCAGAGCAGTGCACCCCCCCACATTGAAATAGGTTGTATTTCAGAATCAGATCGTTATGTATTTTTTGTGAAGGATAATGGTATTGGTATTAACCCCCGGTATTTTGAAAAAATATTTGTAGTATTTCAACGACTCCAACCACTTGATGATCATTCTGGAACAGGAATTGGATTGGCAATTTGTAAGAAAATTGTTGAAAGACATCATGGTGAAATTTGGGTTACATCTGAGGAAGGAGTAGGCAGTACTTTTTATTTCAGTCTGCCAAGGATAACAACCAATTAAAAACAGTTTTATGTCAGAAATACAAGACCTTGAAATCTTACTTGTTGAAGATAACGAAGGTGATATAAGACTTACTATTGAAGCTTTTAAAGAAGCTAAAATCAGGAACCTGATTAAAGTAGTAAGAGATGGGGAAGAAGCGTTACGTTATTTAAGGCGAGAAGGTAAATTCAGCGAGGTACAACTTCCGGACATCATTTTATTGGATATAAACTTACCCAAAATAGATGGCAAAGAAGTTTTAAATGCCATTAAGAATGACGCCGTATTAAGGGTTATTCCGGTTATTATGTTGACTACTTCTTCCGCAGAATCAGACATCCAGGAATCTTATGCAAACCATGCCAATTGTTATGTATTAAAGCCAGTAGACTTAAATAAATTTATGGATGTAATCAGGAGTATTGAAGAGTATTGGATTTCGATTGTAAAATTACCTCCTAAGGGCTGATAAATTTTTAAATGCGTTTGATATCGGCTCCTATTCTTCTCAGACGCTCATCAATTTGCTGATAACCCCGGTCTATCTGTTCAATATTTTGAATTACACTTTTCCCCTCTGCGCTTAAAGCCGCAATCAACAATGCCTGACCCGCACGAATGTCTGGACTGCTCATGGTAATGCCTCTTAGGTTATACTTTCTACCCAATCCTATAACGGTTGCCCTGTGTGGGTCACATAAAATAATTTGGGCACCCATATCAATCAGCTTATCTACAAAGAATAACCTGCTTTCAAACATTTTTTGGTGTACCAATACACTACCTCTTGCTTGTGTAGCTACTACCAGTACAATACTTAATAAGTCAGGCGTAAATCCAGGCCACGGATGGTCGTAAATGGTAAGAATACCACCATCCATATAAGTTTGAATTTCATATACATCCTGTGCAGGTATATAAATATCATCGCCCTGGATGGAAAATTGTATACCGAGTTGACTAAACTTTTCAGGAATAATACCGAGGTGTGCTACGCCGGCTTTTTTTATGGTAAGCTCACTTTGTGTCATGGCAGCCAGACCAATAAAACTACCTATTTCAATCATGTCAGGCAACATGCGATGTGTGGTTCCTTGTAATTTAGGTACACCTTCAATGGTTAATAAATTACTGCCAATACCACTGATTTTTGCACCCATGCGGTTTAGCATACTGCATAACTGTTGAAGGTAGGGTTCGCAGGCAGCATTGTAAATCTGGGTAATGCCTTCAGCTAATACCGCAGCCATTACAATATTTGCAGTGCCTGTAACAGAAGGTTCATCCAACAACATATAAGCTCCTCTAAGTTGCGGAGCTACCAATTTAAAACAATGTTGTTCATCATCGAATTCAAAACTTGCTCCAAGCTTCTCAAAACCTATAATATGCGTATCTAATCTTCGTCTTCCGATTTTATCTCCTCCAGGTTTTGGGATATATGCTTTTTTAAATCTTGCAAGCATTGGTCCCGCAAGCATTACACTACCACGTAACCTGCCTCCTTTTTTTCTGAATGCCTCGGAAGATAAATAGTCGATATTTATATCATCGGCTTTAAAGCGGTAAGTATCTGCATCCAGTTTATCTACCTTAACGCCCATATCCACCAGTAATTCTATCAACAGATTTACATCAAGGATATCAGGAATATTTGAAATAGTCATTTCGGCATCAGTCAGTACAACAGCCGATAATATTTGTAGGGCTTCGTTCTTTGCGCCTTGCGGAATTATTTCTCCCTGAAGGCGATTACCGCCACGTACTTCAAATGATCCCATAATGAAAGCTTAGGTTTTATAAATACGAATGTAATGAATGGCTCGCTGTTTGGAGAAAGATCGCAATGAAAAAGCCCCGATAAATTTTACCGGGGCTTTTATAAAAAAACAGGTACAATTAGTAACGTTTCTTAAACTGACCGCCATTATTGTTATTGCGGTTATTGTTATTATTTCTTCCGCCGCCATTATTGCTGCGGTTATTGTTATTATTTCTTCCGCCACCATTGTTGCTGCGGTTATTGTTGCTGCCATTGCGGTTGCGACCACCAAAATTTTGCTGCCAGCGTCCGCCTCTACCGCCAGTGCCGTATTCATCGCGTTCAAAATTCTGGTTGCGATGTTTAATATAAGGAGTATTGCTAAACTCAAGTTCACCGCCGGTTATGCTGTTTAACTCGCTTCTGATGGCATCATCGTGTACAAGCTCTTTATGCCAGTTACTATAAGCCAGTTTCATGTAATAAGCAATTGCATGAGCAAATCCTGCTTTTTTCTCTGGGTCTTCTTCTTTTAAAGCTTTATCAATAACCACTTCCAGGTTTTTACCCAGGTGCGCATATTTTGGATGACGCTTCGGATAAGGAAGCGGATCTGGCTTTAATTTATAGGTTTCCTTTTGTGGGATAGGGTATGGACTATCTACATCAAGCTTAAAATCGCTGATGAAGAATAAGTGATCCCATAATTTATGACGGAAATCCTCCACATTTTTAAGGTGCGGATTCAAGAAACCCATTAATTCAATAACGGCTTGCGTTTGTTGTTGTCTTTTTTCTCTGTCTTCAATGGTCAGCAAATAATCAACCATTTTATGCACGTGACGACCATATTCCCGCATGCCCAGATAACTTCTCGCTGTATTATATTCCATGTAAAATTTATAAATGCAGGAACAAATGTAGGCAATTCAAGGGGTTAAGCGATAGAATTCGGGTCAATTAGCGTTAAAGAAATCATTTTTTCAGCACTCCGCCCGGCTGTTTATCTTCGCATTATGGAACAGATCGTGCAACAGATAGAGCAATATAAACAAGAAATGCTCGCTTTTGAAGCCCAAACCCCCGACCAGGTAGAAGCTTTTCGTATAAAATACCTTGGTACCAAAGGGTTGGTGAAAGCCATAATGGGTGAAATGAAAAACGTACCCGTAGATCAAAAGAAAGCTTTTGGTCAAACCCTGAATGAATTTAAAGAGTTTGCAGAGGGTCGTTATACACTGCTGAAAGAACAGGCTGGTGAGCAAACAGATAGTGCAGCTTCTTCAAAAGATATCAGTTTGCCAGGAGATCTGTTTCCTGTTGGCACCAGACATCCATTGAACCTGGTACGCAACCAGATCATTGGTATATTTCGTCGCCTTGGTTTTGCGGTAGCTGAAGGCCCGGAAATTGAAGACGACTGGCATAATTTCGGTGCGATGAATCTGCCCGAGGATCATCCGGCCCGCGACATGCAGGATACTTTTTATATCAGTCAAAACCCAGATTGGTTACTACGTACCCATACTAGTAGTGTACAGGCCAGGGTAATGGAAACCCAAAAGCCGCCTATACGTGTTATTTGTCCGGGTCGTGTATATAGAAACGAAACCATAAGCGCCAGGGCGCATTGCTTTTTCCATCAAGTAGAAGGATTGTATATAGATGAAAACGTAAGTTTTGCCGACCTGAAACAAACCCTTTACTTTTTTGTACAGGAAATGTTTGGCAAACATGTGAAAGTGCGTTTCAGACCCAGTTACTTTCCTTTTACAGAACCAAGTGCTGAAATGGATATCAGTTGCCAGATATGCGGTGGCGACGGTTGTAATATTTGTAAGCATACTGGCTGGGTTGAGATATTGGGCAGTGGCATGGTACATCCTAAAGTATTGGAAAACTTTGGCATAGATTCTACCAAATACACTGGTTTTGCATTCGGCATGGGTGTGGAACGAATCACCCAATTAAAATACCAGGTAAACGACCTGCGCCTTTACTCTCAAAATGATGTGCGATTTTTGAAGCAGTTTACGGGTGTTGTTTAACATTAGGCAAATGGCTGAATCAAGGGCTGAAGTACTTGATGGGTGCTTTAACCTTTAGACCATAGTCCATGGTCTATGGTCTGTCCCTAAGCTAAAATTATGCTTCACACAACAAAAGGCATAGTACTACGAACAGTAAAGTATGGTGATACAAGCATCATTACTACTGTGTATACAGAACTTTTTGGGATTCAGAGTTATCTAGTTAAAGGGGTAAGACAATCTACCAAAACTTCAGCAGGTAAAGCTTCCTACTTTCAGCCATCTGCCTTGCTTGACATGGAAGTATACCATAATCAGTTTAAGCAATTACAATTTGTAAAAGAGTACAGGTGGAGTTATTTGTATGAAACCGTACTTACAGATGTGGTGAAACATGCAGTAGCCATGTATATGATTGAAATGCTGCAGCATAGCCTTAAACAGCCGGAAGCGAATCCTGAATTATTTTACCTGATAGAAGATAGTTTAAAACAACTCGACAGAGGCAATGAAACATTAACGGCAAACCTTCCACTCTATTTTGTTTTGCACCTGGCTACTGAGCTCGGCTTTAAACCACAAGGAAACTATTCGGCAAAAACACCATATTTCGATTTACAGGAAGGCATGTTTGTTTCAGAGATACCTGCACACCCCTATTTCCAGGAAGGTAATCAGGCAACTATAACTTCTCAACTGATGGAACTTCAGTTTTATAACGATTTGGAAAATTTTAAACTGAACCGTACTACAAGAAGAAATTTATTGGAGTCTTACCAAACATTTATGGCCTTGCATATTGCAGACTTCGGCGAACTGAAAACTTTATCTATTCTACAGGAAATTCTTAGTTAAGTAAAGTCAGGTAACGAAGGTTTAGCTTAAGCCTCTAAAAAGCATTGTGCAACAATAAATACTAGAGAAGCCGCTTAATTGCTGAACTACCATCGATTAAAAGAATACCTGGCTTTTTTCCTTTTTCAAAACTTCCATACATATTGTCTAACCCTAAAGCCCTGGCGCCGTTTAAGGTAGCAGCTTGCAGCAATACCGATAAGGATATATGCGGAAAATGGGTTCGAAGGGTATTGATTTCTTGCCATATACTTAATTGATGATTGCTTGCCAGGCTATCTGTTCCAATACAAATATTTAACTGGTTTTGGAGCAATAAATCAACAGGAGGCAAAACATTTTCGATGTATAAATTGGCATTCGGACAAAGACAAAATGTTACCGGTGTGCTATATTGTTTTACAACATCAATATCTTCTTGACTGGTAAAATTATTATGTACAAGCGTTACCTGTTTCCCATTTTTCATTTTACTGAAATATGCAGCTAAACTATTAATACCAGAAGCTTTGAAACCTGGATTGCTGATTTGCATGGTTTCATATAAGCGAATAAAATCTCCTGATGCCTCTTTGAACAATTCATTCTCTGCTGCTGATTCCTGATTATGAATCGTGAGAATATTGTTGGCAAAATAGGGCTGCATCAAGTTCCACAAATCATCTGAAACAGAATAAGGAGCATGTGGCACTAAACTGGTTTGATGAGGGAAAACGTTCTTAAAATCATGGTAATATTCCAGTGATTTTTCCATTCTGATTGCTGCAACCAAAGGATTCCATCCACTCACTTCAATGAAATTATGGTAGCGTAAGCGGTTTAGTTTTTTTTGTGTTAGTGTAAGCGTGTTATTACAGATATCTCCAACAGCAACAATACCTGCTGAGCGCATATCATTCTCGGCTTTTTCTATGGCCGCCAGTATTTCATCTTCGGGAAAATGCCTTTGTTGAACTATTTGTAATACAAAATCTACTATTCCGGTATGTTCGGGTATGAGTCCTTTCATGTGACTCAGCTCAAGGTGACAATGAGCATTAATAAATCCCGGACAAAGTATTCCTTCAAATATTTGTATATCCTCTCCGGCAGATTCAACAGGCACTATTGCTTCAACTATACCATGGTCGTCGGTAATCAGCACTAAATCATCCTCCAACATTGCTGTGCCGGTAAACAATTGACTTGCTTTGAATTTCTCGAGCAATGAAATAAGGGATTGATTTAAAACGAAGTTATTGGATTGGGAGCTTGTAGCAAAGTATACAAATGGGTTGTTGAACTTTATTCCACTCAATTTTAGTTGAACAAAAGTTAATACTATAAGCCTTTAAAAGACAATTTTCCTATTTTCATAGTTCAAATTTTGTTGCATGTCAAAGAAGAAATTATCTGTAAAACAAGCAGAAGAACTAATGGATGTTTTAAAGCTGCGGTTTGAAAAATACCCTAAAAGACATAAAGGCATTGAGTGGAAAGACGTTGAAGTTAAGCTGAAGAAAAATGCAGATGCATTATGGTCGCTGAGTGAAATGGAGAGAACAGGTGGTGAGCCTGATGTGGTAGGAATTGATAAAAAAGCTGGTACCATTACTTTTATGGACTGCTCTGCGGAGAGCCCTTCTGGAAGGAGAAGTTTGTGTTACGATAGAGAAGCACTAGACAGCAGGAAAGAGTTTAAGCCCGCCGATACTGCCATCGATATGGCTAAGGTAATGGGCGTAGAAATTCTGGATGAAAATGAATACAGATACCTGCAGGAGCTGGGAAATTTTGATGCCAAAACTTCCAGTTGGCTAAAAACCCCAGATGCAATTCGTAAGCATGGAGGAGCCGTTTTTGGTGATTGGCGATACCATCATGTGTTTGTATACCATAACGGGGCTGGTTCTTATTATGCGGCCAGAGGGTTCAGGGCATGTTTAATATTAGATTAATAACCAAGGCTTGCCGATCGTGTAATAACTATTGCTGACAATTAGCTGAATGTAACTTTGGCGGAAAATTATAACCATGGATTCGCTTTTTAAAATATGGGAAACCAGCCGTAACAATTACCTGCGATTTATAGAACCCTTGACTTTAGAAGAACTCAACCGGATACCGGAAGGTTTTAGTAATAATATTATCTGGAATGTTGGACATATAATTGTAGCTCAGCAATCGCTGATATACCGTTTGTCTGGCCAACCAATGCATGTTTCAGACGAAATGTTTAACAGGTACAAACCAGGCTCGAAACCTGAAATGGATGTTACACAGGCGGAGGTAGATGAACTCAAGCATTTATTGTTGGAACTCTGTCAACAAACAAAAAATGATATAGAGCAGCAAATCTTTACCAGTTTTACAGAAAGGATGACGGTTACCGGATTTCACCTTGGTACATTGGCTGATGCATTGGAATTCAATAATTATCATGAAGGATTACACCTGGGTATGATGATGAGTATCAGAAAGTTCTTGTAAGTTTCTTGGCTAATTGGTAAACAGATGTTAGTTTTTTAATATCAACCCCTAACGGCCAACTTTTACCGATTTTTAATGCCAATAAAACGTGAAAACGAATTTTCTGCCTTTTTAAAGCAGATTAATGGGTATTTTTGCTAACTGATATGGCATTGTTGACCAAAAACCGTAAGTATAAAAACATAGGAAATACTATTAAAACCACTGTAGGTTCAGTGGCTTTAATGGCATGGCTTCTCTTGTTTTTTGCCGGTTCGCTAAAGGCCAACTCCCAATCTATCCCCTTTACCAAGTCTGCCAAAACAGTTGTAGTTGACAAAACAAGTCCATCAAAACTTCCAACTGATCCTTCAGAACCGCTTCCACTACCTGAAGATCCGGAATCAAATGAAGCAGAGCTTGATGATGAAGTTGATAACGACAAAAGATTCTCTTTTACCGCTTACCTTATTCAATTAGTTGTATTACAGCAAACAGCTGAAATACAGGCGGTTCAATCCTTTCATTATAACCAGTCTATACAGCAGCGTATAGCTATTCCTCTTTTTATACTCCACCATTCCTGGAAAAGTTACCTGGTCTGATTTTATGTTGATTTGAAAATCAAACTGTGCTGCGTTCAAACTCAGCCACCATTGTACAGGTATGTATTTACCTGTGTGATAGATTCTTTTATCCTCGTTAGTTAATTAAATCAGACCATGAAGCAATTTTTTATTCCAATTATTATTGCAGCCTCTTTATCTGTTGTTGGTTGCAAAGAACATAAAGAAGAACACAAAGAAGAAATAAGTTTTATCGTTACAAGTCCTATCGAAAAAGATACAACGATACACCAGGAATATGTTTGTCAAATACATTCCATTCAACACATTGAATTGAGGGCCCTGGAAAAAGGTTATCTCCAGCATATTTATGTAAATGAAGGACAGTTCGTAAAAAAAGGGCAATTGATGTTTCAGATCATGCCCCTGATTTATCAGGCAGAAACCCAGAAGGCCGAAGCTGAAGTAAGTTTTGCAAAAATTGAATATCAGAATACTAAACAGCTTGCAGATAGTAACATTGTTTCAAAAAATGAACTGGCATTAGCGAAAGCAAAATTAGAAAAGGCACAGGCTGAATTGTCGTTAGCAAAAGCACATCTCGCATTTACTGAAATAAGGGCACCATTTGATGGTATCATGGATCGCTTTAACGTAAGACTGGGAAGTCTTGTAGATGAAGGTGAATTACTTTCTACACTTGCAGATAACAGTAAAATGTGGATATACTTCAATGTACCCGAAGCTGAATACCTGGATTATATCAACAGAAAAAAATCTGATCAGGCTTCTATAGTTCAGTTGCAAATGGCTAACCACCAAATATTTGAGCATTCAGGTATTGTGGAAACCATTGAGGCTGATTTTAATAATGAAACTGGTAACATCGCTTTTAGGGCAACTTTCCCCAATCCAAAACGTGTATTGCGTCATGGCGAAACAGGTAATATTTTGATGCCTGTTAACCTTAAAAAAGCGATACTGATTCCACAAAAATCAACTTTCGATGTACTCGATAAAAAATTCGTGTATGTAGTTGATGAGCATAATGTATTGAAAGCAAGACAGATCACCATTGCACAGGAAATGCCGCATGTTTATGTAGTGTCATCCGGACTTAGTCCGAAAGATAAGATCCTTGCTGAAGGTTTGGGAAAGGTAAAAAACAATGAACACATCAAGTATTCATTTGTATCCTTCGAAAAGGAACTCGCTGAGTTAAACAATTTACATGCGGAATAGCGCAGGACCCCTAAAAAATTAAATGATGTTTAATAAGTTTATAAAAAGACCGGTTCTTGCTATTGCCTTATCCGTAGTAATCGTGTTCATGGGATTACTGGCAATCAGAACCTCTCCCGTTGCACAATTTCCTGAAATCGCACCACCTCGTGTAAATATCTTTATTGAATTTCCTGGTTCCAATGCAGATGTATTGGTGAAATCAACACTCACTATTCTTGAACGAGCCATTAATGGTGTACAGGGTATGCAGTATATGCTATCAGATGCAACAAGTGCAAGTGAAGCAAGTATTGAAGTAATTTTTGAACCAGGAACAGATCCCACACTGGCAGCAGTTCGTGTAAAGTCGAGGGTAGATCAGGTAATGACCAATTTACCACCACTGGTACAAAGAGAGGGAGTTATCATTTCTCCTCTTCAGCCCAGTATGTTGATGTATCTGAACCTTTACAGTGAAGAAAATAATGTAGATGAAAAATTTCTGTTCAACTATGCCAATACTTATATCCTTCCTGAATTACAACGTATAAATGGTATGGGTTTTGCCCAGGCCATTGGTAGCCGGGCTTTTGCCATAAGGGTATGGTTAGATCCTGAAAGAATGCGGGCCTATAATATTTCCGCAGAAGAAGTATTGAAATCGATTGATGAACAAAGTGTATTGGCCAGACCAGGAAGGGTGGGTCTAAGCTCTGGTAAAACAGCACAATCGCAGGAATATGTATTTACCTATAAAGGTTGGTACAATACTCCGGAGCAATACCAGGATATCATCATTAAAGCAAATTCAAATGGAGAGATACTAAAACTGCGTGATATCGCTGAAGTAGAAGTAGGAAGTGAGTTTGTTGATATTTACTCTAATAAAGACGGACACCCATCGGCCTCTTTGGTGCTTAAGCAAAACCCTGGTAGTAACGCCAGTACAGTTATAAAAGAAGTAAAAGCAAAACTGGAAGAGTTAAGAAAAGATTTCCCCCCAGGTGTTAATTATGAAATCAATTACGATGTATCGAAGTTTGTGGATGCCTCTATTGAAAAGGTATTGCATACTTTACTGGAAGCCTTTGTGCTTGTTGCGATCGTTGTGTTTGTATTTCTTGGCGACTGGCGCTCTACATTCATCCCCATTCTTGCGGTACCGGTATCATTGATTGGTGCATTTGCGTTGATGAAGTTTTTTGGACTAAGCATCAACCTGATCACTTTATTCGCATTGGTACTCGCCATTGGAGTGGTGGTAGATGATGCCATTGTGGTAGTGGAAGCGGTTCACGTGAAAATGGAAGAAGAGCACCTTTCGCCTTACGCCGCTGTGAAAAAAGTTATTCGTGAGATCAGCGGGGCCATTATTGCCATTACACTGGTTATGACTTCCGTATTTGTTCCTGTTGCATTTATGACAGGACCGGTTGGGGTACTCTACCGGCAATTTTCATTAACAATGGCAAGCGCAATTGTGATTTCAGGTTTTGTGGCACTTACGCTTACACCAGTATTGTGCGCCATGTTGTTAAAGAATACCCATGGTAAACCAAAACGAAGAACACCCATCAGCATGTTTATCGATTGGTTCAATAAAACTTTCGAAAAAGTTACCGGTAAGTACACGAAATTTCTTTCACTGATTGTTAATAGAAGGCTTATCACTTATGGACTATTAATAGCATTCGCTTTTGGTATCATGAGTATTGATAAAGTACTTCCGGCGGGATTTATTCCGAGTGAAGACCAGGGACAGATTTATGCCATCATTCAAACTCCTCCTGGTACCACACTTGAGCGTACCAATGAGATATCGAGAAAGTTGCAATTACTAGCCAAAAAAGTAGAAGCTGTTTCTTCTGTTACATCTCTTGCAGGATATGAAATTCTTACAGAAGGTCGCGGTTCGAACGCGGGTACCTGTTTGATCAATCTGAAAGACTGGTCTGAAAGAAAACAATCCGTAAAAGAGGTTATTGAAGAGTTGGAGAAAATGTCGAAAGACCTTCCAGCAAATATTGAATACTTCGAACCACCTGCAGTGCCTGGATATGGTACATCAGACGGGTTTTCATTGCGCCTCCTTGATAAAGGTAGTGATGTGAATTACCAGGAATTTGATAAAGTAAATACAGAATTTCTCGCCGCGTTGCGTAAGCGCAAAGAGTTGTCTGGTATGTTTTCTTTTTATTCTGCAAAGTATCCACAGTATGAGATAACGGTAGATAATGCACTGGCTATGCAGAAAGGTGTTTCACTGGGTAATGCAATGGAAAACCTGAATATCATGATCGGTAGTACTTATGAGCAGGGTTTTATTCGATTTAATAATTACTACAAAGTATATACCCAGGCAGGTCCGGAGTTTAGGAAACAACCTTCAGACATTTTAAACATGTTCGTTAAAAATGATCATGGAGAGATGGTTCCTTATTCGGCTTTTATGAAGATCAAGAAAACCCAGGGTCCGAATGAAATTGCACGCTATAATTTATATATCTCATCGTTAATCAATGGTACTCCGGCAAAAGGATATTCATCTGGAGATGCTATTAAAGCGATTAAAGAAGTAGCCGCAGAATCGTTACCACGTGGTTATGATATTGCCTGGGAAGGACTTTCCTACGACGAAGCAAGAAGGGGTAATGAAGCGCTTTACCTGTTTTTGATTGTGATCTTTTTCGTGTATTTGATCCTTGCCGCCCAATATGAAAGCTTCCTGTTACCTATGGCGGTATTGTTATCAATACCTCCGGGCATTTTCGGTTCATTCCTTTTGTTAAAGGGAATGGGACTTGCAAATGACATTTATGCTCAGGTGGGTTTGATTATGCTCGTTGGATTACTAGGAAAAAATGCAGTACTTATTGTTGAGTTTGCAGTGCAAAAACACAATAAAGGCGCAACCGTTCTGGCGGCAGCGATCGAAGGTGCCAAAGCTCGTTTCAGACCTATTTTGATGACTTCATTTGCATTCATAGCTGGTTTGATTCCGTTGGTGATCGCTACTGGTCCAGGTGCAGTTGGTAACCATACCATCGGTGCTTCTGCCCTGGGTGGTATGCTGTTCGGAACGGTCTTCGGTGTAATCATTGTGCCCGGTCTCTATTTCATCTTTGGAAAATTACAGGAAGGTAGATACCTAATCAGAGATGAAGATAAAAATCCATTGAGTGAAGACCTGGTAGATAATAGCGAGGATAATTCACTGACCAGAAAGATCAAAAAAATTATTGCAAGAATCAGAAACAAAAAAGACAATGAAACTGCTCATTAAATATATACTTCTTGCTGGTGCTGTTGTTTGGCTGAATGCATGTAAAGTGCCAGCTATTAATAGTAAACAGGAAGATAAGACTGTACCTGCGGTTTATAGCAAATCGCAGGACACCACCAATATGGTGAAATTAAAATGGCAACAGTATTTTACGGATCCTAATCTGATTGCACTCATTGATACGGCCTTGCATAATAATCAGGAACTGAATATTATGTTACAGGAAATTGAAATGAGCAGGAATGAAATCATGCAACGCAAAGGGGAATACAAACCTTTTGTGAATTTGAGTGCCGGACTAGCAGCCGATAAGGCCGGAAAATATACCTGGGATGGCATATCAGAAGAAGACCTAAAAGCCAATCCGGAAAAGGGCCCTAAATATATAGGCGACTTTATGGTGAAAGCAGTGGCAAGTTGGGAGCTTGATGTTTGGAATAAGCTACACAATGCTACTAAATCAGCCACCCTGCATTACCTCTCTACCATTGAGGGTAAAAATTTTATGATCACCAACCTGATTGCAGAGATAGCCGAGTCATATTATGAATTGATGGCGCTTGATAACCAGTTGTTGATTGTAGAACAGAATATTGAACTGCAAACCAATGCCCTTAAAATTGTAAAGCAACAGAAAGAGGCCGCAAAAGTAACGCAGCTTGCTGTGAATAGGTTCGAAGCACAATTGCTCAATACACAGAATCTTCGTTATGAGATAGCGCAGCGGATCACCGAAAACGAAAACCGCATTCGTTTTCTTACTGGTTCCTATACAACGGCTATTCCGAGAAACCCGGCCTTGTTTATTGATATGCAACTGGAAGAAATGAAAGCAGGTGTTCCTTCTCAATTACTTGTTAATCGACCTGATATTCGGCAGGCCGAGCTTGAGATGGAAGCTGCAAAAATTGATGTACAAGTTGCTAGGGCTAATTTTTATCCTTCTTTTAGGATTCAGGCAGGACTTGGTTTCCAGGCTTTCAACCCATTGTATCTTATTCGACCTGCATCTATCTTATATAACCTTGCTGGCGATATGATGGCACCATTGGTAAATAAGAATGCCATTACTGCCACCTATTATAATGCAAATGCACAGCAGATTCAGGCCGTATACAAATATGAGCAGGTAATATTGAATGCTTATACAGAAGTGTTGAATCAAATGGCCAAGGCAGACAACTTTAGTAAGAGCCATAGCATGAAACAGAAGGAAGTGGATATTTTATTTCAATCTGTACAGATATCGAACAGTCTGTTTAATTCAGCTCGTGCTGATTATATGGAAGTGTTGCTTACGCAAAGAGAAGCTTTGGAATCAAAAATGGAATTAATTGAAATAAGGATGAAGCAGCTAAGTGCCAAAGTGAATGTATACAAAGCACTTGGTGGCGGATGGTTGCAATAATTTTTAGCACGGAATAGAACAATAGCCAGGATTTATTGATTAACAACGAGGGCGGCCGGGTTTATCCCGGCCGTTTTATGTGCTGGAAAAAATCAAAATGAGTATCTTGTAATAAAACAATAAGATGTTCAAAAGATTAATTCCCATTTTATTTCTACTGGCACTACTGCAATATGCTGGTGCGCAGGAAGTAGTGCGCATTTATGAAGGCAAAGCGCCAGGTTCAGAAAACTGGAACTGGAGTGAAGCCTATATAGAAAAAACAGCCTGGAATACGCCAGTTGTATATAATGTATCAGATCCCACCTTAACAGTGGTAAAGCCTGAGGCAGGTAAAGCAAATGGAACAGCTGTGATTATTTGTCCGGGAGGAGGTTTTTTTGCGCATTCAATTGAGAACGAAGGATTGGGTGTTGCAAGATGGCTTGCTTCAAAAGGAGTTACCTGTTTTGTATTGAAATACCGTCTGGCAAAAGCAACTGGCGACGACCCAATTAAAGATTTCAATGCTGCATTCGGAGATAAGGAATTACAGGCAAGGCAGCAGGCATCTATTCCATTGGCAATTGCTGATGGAAAACAAGCCATTGCATTTGTGCGTAAAAATGCCTCGAAATGGGGGCTAAAACCTAATGCGATAGGTATTATGGGTTTTTCTGCCGGTGGTACTGTTGCCGGATCAGCAGGTTTTGGATATACGGCTGAGAATAAGCCTGATTTTGTAGCGCCCATTTATGCATTCTTACCTCCAGAAATGCAGGGAACGGTTGCGGCTGATGCACCGCCTATGTTTATTGCGGTGGCTTCTGATGACCAGATTGGTTTACAAACACATAGTGTTGCATTGTATTCAAAATGGAATACGGCCAAAAAATCGGCTGAGTTGCATGTATATTATAAAGGTGGACATGGTTTTGGCATCCGCAAACAGCAACAGCCCAGTGATGCCTGGGCCGACCAGTTTTCAGAATGGCTGGGTTTTCAAGGGTTTCTGAAAAACTAGTTTTTAAACAGCGGGACTTAAGCTGCCGGTTTTGTGCTCATAAATGCTTTTGTGGTACTGAAATAAGCCACAGATGCACAGATTATAGAACAATAATCTGCGCATCTGTGGCTTATTTTTTATTCAATTTAAATTTCCACTCAAATTTTTTATTGAAAATCAATTAGTTACAAAGGTGCGATTAAAAATAGACCCCAAAATCTTTGGAAAATCGTATCAATCGGGCCTACCTTTGCCGTCCGAAAATTCGGGATATTAAAACCGGTGGGATAGCGCCGGATTCACTAAAAAAGAAATATTATGAGTAAACTTCATTTCACCACCAAGCATGCAAATGCGGCTACTGTTCAGCACAACTGGTATGTGGTTGACGGTACTAATCAAACCGTAGGGCGTATTGCTTCAAAAATTGCTGCTGTTCTTCGTGGTAAGAACAAAGCATATTATACACCGCACGTAGATTGTGGTGACTACGTAATTGTTATCAATGCTGAGAAAGTTGTTTTCACTGGTAACAAATTCGAAGACAAACAATATATCAATTTCTCTGGTTACCCAGGTGGTAAAAAAGAGGAAGCTGCACAGGATCTGATCAAGCGTCGTCCAGAAGTGATCATGGAAAGAGCGGTAAAAGGTATGTTACCTAAAAATCGTCTGGGTCGTAAAATGATCAAGAAAATGTTTGTTTATGCAGGTACTGCACATCCGCATGCTGCACAGCAACCTAAAGAACTGAAGTTCTAATCCACAACAAATTAGCTAATTACAAATTCCTGATAAATGGAAAAACAAAAAAACGCAGTTGGTCGCCGTAAAGAAGCTGTTACCCGTGTATTCATAAGCAAGGGTGATGGTAAGATCACTGTAAACGGTAAAGATTATAAAGAATATTTTCCGCTGGTTTACCTGCAGAACCAGGTAGAATCGCCTTTGAAAACTGCTGAAGTACTGGATAAGTATGATGTAGTAATCAATGCACAAGGTGGTGGTTTAAAAGGCCAGGCCGAAGCAGCAAAATTGGGTATTGCCCGTGCACTGCTTGAAGTTAACGCTGAGTTCCGTCCGTCATTAAAAGCTGCCGGTCAACTGAAGCGCGATCCACGTGGTGTTGAGCGTAAGAAATTCGGTCATAAGAAAGCACGTAGAAGCTACCAGTTCAGTAAGCGTTAATAACGGACCATGGTCCAT
Source organism: uncultured Sediminibacterium sp. (assembly GCA_964611995.1). Classification (GTDB taxonomy): domain Bacteria; phylum Bacteroidota; class Bacteroidia; order Chitinophagales; family Chitinophagaceae; genus Sediminibacterium. The sequence continues at coordinate 95,315 of CAZTCS010000001.1, forward strand.
AGTCAATGGTCCATGGTTAACAATAGGTATGGACCATGGACTATGGTCTATGGACAACAACAAACAATTAAAATATTATAATCATACAAGATGGAAAATAACACTTCATTGCAGCAACAACTTCTGGAGGCCGGCGTACACTTTGGTCACCTGAAAAAGAAGTGGAACCCTAAGATGTTACCATACATCTTTGCTGAGAAGAAAGGTATTCACATCATTGATCTGAATAAAACTGTTGACCACCTGCAGGAAGCTGCGGCCGCGGTTAAGCAGATCGCAAAAAGCGGTAAGAAGATCATGTTCGTGGCTACTAAAAAGCAGGCTAAAGAAATCGTTAGCGAATGTGCTAAGCGTGTGAACATGCCTTTTGCAACTGAACGTTGGTTAGGTGGTATGTTAACCAACTTCAACACTGTTCGTAAAAGTGTGAAGAAAATGCAGAGCATTGAAAAAATGCTTGCAGATGGTAGTGCTGAGAGCCTTACTAAAAAAGAACGTCTCACCCTGAGCCGCGATAAGGACAAAATGGAAAAAGTGCTCGGTGGTATCGCACAACTGGGTCGTTTACCAGCAGCTTTATTCCTGGTTGATATCGGGCACGAGCATATCGCTTTGGCTGAAGCCAAGCGTTTAGGTATCACAACTTTTGGTATGGTAGATACCAACTGTGATCCTAATAAAGTAGACTTCGCTATTCCTGCGAATGACGATGCTACTAAATCTATCGCAATCATTACCAACTATATCGTTGCTGCAATTGCAGAAGGACTGGCTGAGCGTCAGGCTTCAAAAGATGAAGAAGAAACAGAAGAGAGCAACAACGAAAACGAAGCAAAAGCCCGTCGTTTAGAAGCTGAAGCACAAGCTGAAGCTGGACGTGGTGGTCGCCGTGGTACTGGTAACACTACAGAAGCCGGAAGCGGTGCACCTAAGCGTCGTGTTCCAGGAAACCGTCGCCCTGCTGGCGGTGGAGGCAGATAATGAAGTAAACTAATTGGGTCATTACGTCATTATCTTTCCTGATAATGACATAATGACCCAATTTATATATACCCTTCAAGCATTTGCTGCTCAGGCATTGTATTTGACAATGACTGTTCACAATTTAATAAAACGGGAATGGTTTAGAAACTGGTAGTTTTTATAACCTTACAGCTCCCAAAGTATTCAACATAATAAATTACAACATACTATGAGTACGGTAACAATAACAGCCGCTGATATTAACAAATTGCGCCAGGCTACAGGTGCCGGCATGATGGATTGTCGTAAAGCTTTGACTGAAACCAATGGCGATTTTGAAGCTGCCATCGATTGGTTACGTAAACAAGGCCAGAAAGTTGCTGCAAAACGTAGCGACCGTGAAGCTAAAGAAGGTGTGATCATCGCTAAAACATCTGCTGATAACAAAACAGGTTTTGTGGTTTGTATTAGCTGTGAAACTGACTTCGTATCTAAAAATGCAGACTTCGTAGCGTTTGCTCAATCTATTGCAGATGCTGCTGTAGCCAATGATGTAAAATCTGCAGAAGAACTGAATGAAGTTGTGATCAATGGCGCTAAAGTTGCTGATATGATCAACGATAAACTGGCTTCAATCGGAGAAAAAATCGGTATCGCAAGATTCGAAAGAATTGAAGCTCCTTATGTAGCATCTTATATTCATGGTGCATACCGTATGGGTGTACTTGTAGGACTTAGCAGCGATGCTCCTGATGCTGGTAAAGACGTTGCAATGCAGATTGCAGCTATGAACCCGCTTGCAGTAGACGCAAACAGCATTCCTGCTGAAACTATTGAAAGAGAAAGAGCTATCGTGGTAGATACTATGAAAGCTGATCCTAAAATGGCAGGTAAACCAGATGATATGATCGCTAAGATTGCAGAAGGTAAACTGAATGCTTTCTTCAAAGAAAATACACTGCTTGCACAAGCTTTTGTGAAAGATGGTGGTATAACCGTAGAAGCTTACCTGAAATCTGCAGGTGACGTAAAAGTTACCAGCTTTAAGCGTGTGGCTTTAGGATAAAATGGTATTTGAGTGGATTTTATATAAGGGAGATGAATTTTCATCTCCCTTTTTTTATCCTTCATTATACAATGACCTCAGAACTTAGATCCCCAACAAATACATAAAAGTATAAGTGTCACCAAAATGCTCATTGGCCACTGGTGCAAAAAGATACCATAACAGGCAATCAAGTAACAAATGATTATCGCCAGAACCTGTAATGCGTACTTTTAATTCATTGTTTGCCGTGTCTAATCCATAGGCCAAAATTTCCTGGTCATTATCACATATTACATATTCAGCAAGCGGATTGTTGCGAACTTTTAGTTTTAGCTGTTTACCCTCAAATTCAACGATAGAGCTATTAGCATACCATTTTTCCGGGTAAACTTTAAGTACTTCCTGATTATCCCCATCCGTAATGGTTAAAGCTGATTTCCAGAACCCAATACGCTTAATTTCAAATACCTGCTTTTGGATTTCACAAGTAGCTTTGCTTTCAAGCGTATTCGGAAAAATTTCCAGCTTTGCTTTTTCATTACCATCAATGGTAAATTCATAAATGCTATTACTGATCTTATTCCAGACTTTTTTCATGGTATTTTTTTTCTACTACAAACTGCAACAAAAAAAGTTGCATAACTTAAATGAGGAAACAATTAATTCATATTAGGGCAAAGGCTGATAACCACATAATTATGTGATCCAATAAATTGTAACTGAGGATGCAATTTTACGTTAAGCTAAAAATTAACTACATGAAATACCTTTTATCTGTTTTCGCAATCTGTATATGTATGCCTGTTTTTTCGCAGATTAAAATCCATATTAAAATAGACTCATCTATCCAGAAGAACTTTACGGGTAAGCTGTACGTTTTTACACAAACAGATACCACCAAAGGAATACCCAACGACCCGGATCCTTCACTACCCATGTTTGCCTGGAAGGTTAAAAACCTGAAGCAATCTACCACCCTTTCAATCGATAAGACGGATAGTAGATTGTTGCCTGATAATCAGACAAGCCTGAAACCAGGGTATTATAAAATTGCAGGAATCATTGATGCAGATTTTGAAGAAAGAGGTAGAAATAATCCTGGTAATATTTATGCCAGGAAAGAAGTGATTTTAAAAGTGAATGAACAAGGTGAAGGCGAAGCTACCCTTGTATTTCAATCTATTATAAACCCCAGAAAATTTACCGAAACATCCATTGTTAAGGAGGTAACACTAAAAAGCAAATTGCTTTCCGCTTTCAGAAAGAAAGACATATTCATGAAAGCTGCTGTAAGGTTACCTGCATCTTATCAAGCAGAAAATAATCGGCAATATCCGGTTGTATTTGTTATACCGGGATGGGGTGGTACACATTACGATCTTATGTCGAACAATCCTGTTCAACGTTATGGAATGACAATGGGCAAGGAAAAAATTTATGTTTACCTAAATCCTGAAACACAGTCACCATTTGGCTTACATGCATTTGTAGATTCAAGGGTAAACGGTCCTTGGGGTAAAGCGCTCGTGGAAGAAATGGTGCCTTATCTTGAAAAGGAATTCCGGATTGTAAAAGATGCCAATCAACATTTTGTTATGGGGCAAAGTACCGGAGGTTATGGGTCATTATGGTTACAGTTGAATTATCCCGATGCATTTGGCGGATGTTGGGCTGTTTCGCCCGATCCGGTTGACTTTAGTTCTTTTACCGGGGTTAATCTTTATGAACCCAATGCTAATATGTATACCGATAAGGAAGGCAAGGAAAGAGGTTTTTTTATCGTTGATGGCAAACCTCTGTTTACAACACGCAGTTTTATCAGCACCGAAATATTTATTGGCGATGGCGAACAGTTTCAGGCTTTTGAAGCAGAGTTTGGTATGCCCGATAAAAATGGCAGACCCCGCAAAGTGTTCGATCGTACTACGGGTCTGATAGATAAGGCTGTGGTTAAGACTTGGGAGGACTATGACCTCGGTTTGTTTGTGCAGAAGCATGCAAAAAAACTGGCTGCAACTTTGAAAGATAAGGTACATGTATATGCAGGTACAATCGATAATTTTTTTCTGCAGGAGGCTGTGCATGCATTTGGCGAGAAAGCTAAAGCCGCCAACCTTCCTCTGGTGGCAGAACTAATACCTGGTGCAGACCACTGGAGTATCTGGTCCCCGGCATTCACCTCCCGCGTACAAAAAGAAATCGATGCCCGTATAAAATAGCGTCCTACCTGCGTAAACTTAGCGCCCTCTTGTTCTCCGCGGTGAACAAGAGGGCGCTAAGTTTACGCATAGGTTGTTAACGTCGGCTGAGAATAAACTCGCAATTGGGATATGTTTCTTTCCAAGCTTCACCACGAGGCATATCCGCTTCGTAAAGGTGTACGCCGAAACTATTTAAATGCGGGAAATTTTTCAGCAACATTTCAGCAGCATTTACAGATACTTCCGTATGCCTTATATGCAGCTCTTCTAACATGGTAAGGTGTAGAATACAATCGAGGTTATCGTCGTTTAAAGCCATGGAACCAAGGTCGAGAAAATATACTTGCGTTATTTTTTTTAATAATTGCAAACCATCTGCTGTTACAAAAGATCCACGTAAAACAAGGCGGTCAATGCTGTTTACATATTTGGTAATGAAAAACAGAGTTGCATCATCAGTGTCAGCATCCGGTGCACCAAACTGCGAAATATGTGTGGGTATATTTTTGCTGTTTTTTGTGTTGAAATAAGTTTGAAGCAGATGCTTTTCCTGGCTTTTCGATAACATGCTTTATATCTTTTCTGTATACTTTCAATTATATTGCCACTGAGTACACAGAATTACACAGAATATTTCAGTGCATTTCTGTGTACTCAGTGGCAACAAATTATCGATTATACAATTTCTGATTATAAATATAAGATGTAATACCCGCACCAAAAACGAGTATCATCATACTCATGCCAGGATCTATTCCTCCAACTTTGATTACTGAATACATTGCACCTATTAAATCGAAAGCCAATCCTGCATAGGCCCACTCTTTTACTTTCTTGAATGATGGAATAAGAATAGCAATAGAGCCCAATAATTTAGCTACACCGATAAAAGGAATAAAATATTCAGGGTAACCTAAGTAACCTGTTAAGAATGCTTTTGACTCGGCATTAACCATAATATTGGGGATAGCCGAAAAAATCATGAATCCAGCGAATAGAATCGTAGATATCCAGTAAACTAGTTTGGTTGTTTTCATATGGTAGTGTTTTTTGAGTGAAGTCCGGAAGTCCGGAAGTCCGGAAGTCCGATGTCAGAGATCAGAGATCAAATGCTGGTTTATAAATTTAGTGATCTCTTTCGGACTTTCCGACCCCTGACTTTCGGACTTTCCAACTATTTTTTAGCCACACAGTTAATCATCCAGTTAATGCCATACTTATCTGTGAAGCTTCCAAAATAAGCACCGAAGAACATATCTTCTAATGGCATGTCAATCTTTCCTCCATCTGATAGTGCATTGAATAATCTTTCTGCCTCACCCCTTGTCTCAGGTTCAACACAAATATGCATGTTGTTGCCAGTATTAATGGTGAAGCCCATTTCTTTAGGTGCATCTGTTCCCATGAGAATATGATTGCCTGTTATTGGTAACTCAACATGCAATACCATTTTTTTAATTTCATCTGCTACTGGTGGGTGATTCGAATCAGGTGGTAAATCTCCAAACCGTTGAATACCCCCTGCGATAAAAGCTGTTTTAAATACGGATTGATAAAACCTAAATGCTTCTTCTGTTTTTCCATCAAAATTCAGGTAGGTACAAACCCGGGCTTTTGTATCTGTTTTCATTGCTGCATGTAGTTGAAATTTCGCCTGAATGTATTGATCAAGGTTTTCCATCGCCATCGCAAATCCTTCTTTGAAACCAAGCGATACTATTTTCTCCAGATCAGCCAGCGACTGGTAGGCAATCACAATGCTAACGGTGGTAATATCATCCTTTTCACTAAATCTGTTGGTCCAGTGTGCTCGTGGGAAAGCGGTATTGATATTACCTTCTTCATCACAAAAAGCATCAAGGCCGGAGAAAGTAACTTGTGGGTCAATATGTTCGTAATCAGCACGACACCAATGACAATCGCTTTCCGGACCTACCATTCGATAATGCCAGGAACCACCTTCGCGGAAGTCCATCGATTTGGTAATTGTTTGGTATGGTTTAGGAGCCCACCACTGATCGAGCAACTCGGGTTTTGTCCATGCATCCCATACAAAATTTACATTAGCAGCAAACTCCCGTTGTACATGAATGGTGTTTGTTTCTTTGTTAACTGTGAAATCAAAAAACAATGCGCGGTTCATTTCTTGGTTGTTTTTAAGGTGTTTAATACTTTATCTAACTGGTTAAAGCGGGTTTCCCATAATTGACGAAACTGTTCGAGCCATTTATCTATTTCTTTCATTTTTTTAGCATTGAGGGTATAATGAATCTCTCGCCCTGTTTGTGTTTGTTCTACTAACTGACACTCAGCAAGAATGCGCAGGTGTTTCGAAACAGCCTGTCTGCTTGAATCAAAATGCTCTGCAATGGCATTAGGTGTCATAGCCTGGAAAGCTATTAACGCTATTATTGCTCTCCGTGTAGGATCTGCGATTGCCTGAAATACATCACGTCTCATCTTTAAAGGGATTATGATTTAAAGAACGATACCTAAACTGTAATTTTTGAGTTAGCCAAGTATCAACTTTAAGAAACCGTTCGGTTGCAAATATATATGCAACTAATCGGTTTCGCAAAATTTTATTTTCTGGTACTGATATGTGCTTGATTAAGTGTTAGTTAGGTATTTTTTGATAAGATATTATCCAACAGATTTTAACTGATCAGTTTTAATAGTAACAATTTCCAAAATGTAGGGAATATAAAAAAATAGAGCAGGAGAATATCCTGCTCTATTTTTATGCTAAAGAAAGTAATAGACTATTTCAATTCAAACCCTTTTTCTTTTGTATTGGCTGAATTAGATCCTACCATTACTTTAAATTCCCCTGGTTCATTCACCCATTTCAAACTACCATTATAAAATTTAAGATCTTCTGGTGTAATCGTAAATACTACAGACTTGCTTTCTCCTTTCTTAAGGAAAACCTTTTGAAACGATTTCAATTCTTTTACAGGTCTTGTAATGCTACCTACCATATCTCTTATATATAACTGAACAGTTTCCTCACCATCGTAATTTCCTGTATTACTAACTGTAATGGTAGCAGTTATTTTTTCGCCATTACGCAGGCTGTTGCTGCTCAACGAAAGATCACTGTATTCAAATTTTGTATAGCTTAATCCAAAACCAAAAGGAAACAGTGGTTCATTACTTACGTCAAGGTAATTGGATTTAAATTTAGCCGAAGGCTCCAGGTTAAATGGTCGGCCGGTATTCTTATGACTGTAATACACAGGTATCTGCCCAACATTTTTAGGGAATGTCATGCTAAGTTTTCCGGATGGATTATAGTCACCAAACAAAACATCCGCCACTGCATTACCTGTTTCGGTTCCTCCAAACCAAATGTCTAGCAATGCGTCAGCGTTTTCGGCCTCCCAGTTAAGCGTGAGTGGTCTTCCGTTTAATACCAGAATAACCAATGGCTTACCAGTTTGTTTCAATGCTTTCAACAGTGCCATCTGACTTTCAGGTATACCAATATCACTTCTGCTGGATGCTTCGCCACTCATATCAGCAGCTTCACCTACCACGGCAACCACTACTTCTGAAGCTTGTGCCGCTTTTACTGCTTCTGCAATCATTGTTTCCGGACTGCGCTGGTCTTTTTCAATTTCGATTCCTAATGCATTGGAACGAGCTACCAGCATTGAATCACTACTGATATCAGCCCCTTTCGCATAAATAATTTTTCCATTGCTACCGATCGATTTTTTAATTCCTTCCAGAATCGTAACTGATTCTTTCCAGTCTCCCGAAACAGACCATGTACCCAGCATATTTCTTCTATTATCAGCCAGCGGACCTACCAGCGCAATGCTTGCAGATTTTTTTAATGGAAGTGTTTGCGCATTGTTTTTCAGCAATACAAAAGAACGTGTAGCAGCTTCACGAGCCTGTTTACGAGTAGCGGCAGTCATAATTTCTGCACTTGCGCGTTCATTACTGGTATTGCGGTGTGGAGAACTGAACAAGCCAAGTTTGTATTTGGCTTCCAATATTCTACGGCAGGCTGCATCAATTTCCTGAAGGGTTATTTTTCCTTCCTGAAGAGATTTTTTAAGTGTGGTTAAAAAACCTTCACCAACCATGTCCATATCCAAACCAGCCTTTAACGAAAGTGCAGATACAGCCTGTAAGTCTCCCATTCCATGGGCTATCATTTCATTTACGGAAGTATAATCCGATACTACAAAACCATTAAAGCCCCATTCTTTACGGAGCAGATCTGTAAGTAGCCATTTATTACCAGAGGCAGGTATCCCATCTATTTCATTGAATGAACTCATTACACTTGCTGAACCGGCTTTAACGGCTGCTTTATAAGGCGGCAGGTAATCCTGGTACATTCTGAGTCGACTCATATCAGTGGTGTTATAATCTCTACCAGCTTCTGACGCTCCATAAAGTGCAAAGTGTTTTACACATGCCAGTACAGCATCTTCCTTGGATAAATCATTCCCCTGGTATCCTTTTACCATTGCCGCAGCAATTAGAGAACCCAGATATGGGTCTTCACCTGACCCTTCCGCAACACGACCCCAACGTGGATCTCGGGCAATATCTACCATCGGAGAGAAAACCCAGTTAAGTCCATCGGCACTCGCTTCTTTAGCAGCAGTTCTTGCCAGACTTTCTATCAGGGGCATATCCCAACTACAGGATAATGCCAATGGAATAGGGAAAGTGGTTTTATGACCATGGATAACATCCGATCCTATTAATAAAGGAATCCCTAACCTTGATTGACTAATTGCCAACTCCTGGGCTTTACGTACTTTTTCCTGACCAACCACTCCAAAAAGTCCACCTACTTTTCCTTCTTTTATTTTCTGTTCTACATTTTTACTCACTACTTCACCAGTAGCCACACCGCCTCCGGGTGTGAGGAGATTTAATTGCCCTATTTTTTCCTCAAGGGTCATTTTTTTCATGAGGTTGTCTACAAATTGTTTCATCCCATCCTGTTTTTGGGCAAATACAGGTGCTGAAATGGTGACCATAATTAGAATTACTGCAAGCTTCTTTATCATGTCTGAAAAATTAAATTGTGGGCGAAAGTTACTCTGATTCAGCCATAAAGCTAAACTGTTGGCATTTTTTTGACAGTATATTACTATCTAACCAGCAAAAACAAAGCCTAAAGATTGTTAACGTAATATCGCTTTGTACATTTTTCTAAAAAAGGATCAAAGAAATAAATAATAGAATACCAGTTGGTGAGCTAAAAATCCTCCGGTTACAACAATATAGGGCTGGAATTTCTTTCCCTTTGATCGGTCATAAAATATCAATGAAATCAGTATAAAGTAAATTATACTGTACTGAATATGTTGGGTGGTAAATGAACTAAGTCCAAACAAATTTGGGCCAATGCGGCCAATGGTAGGACCAAGGAATACCAGTGCAGTTCCGATCATATAGCGCATATGTCTTGCACTGTTTCTTTTATGATATACAGCCAGCGAGTAAAACAGTGTCAGTAATACACAGTCGGCTACTGGAAAAAAATTGTATATCGCAAATTCAGATTTAGCTGTTCGGATGATCTGTGGAATAAATGACAAAATGAGAAGAGGAAAGATGATATAGGATAATTTTCCTATTTTTCTATGTATGCTAAATTTTTTACCTGCGGCCAGAAAAGGTTGTATAATCAACATGGTAATCCATATGGTAGCTAATGCAGCATGTATATGTACATATATGGTAATATTTTCCGGGAAATGAGGAAAGATGCCGATATAGCTTTTGTAGAAACCCGCTATTGATAATGGTATCAGCAAAAGGAAAAAATACCCAAGGTGCTTGTATGATTTGTCCATGGCTTAAGATAAAAAATTTTTGCTAAAGTGACCAAGCTTCATCAAGCGTAAGTTTGAAAAGACTGTTGAGTTTATCTGTATCAGGCTGCATGTATGTGCCCAGCGTTTTTACATATTCATTATAGTAGCTAATCCTTTCATCAATGAAAGTATTTAATAGATCAATTCTGGGTCCTTCATTTAACTCTTCACCCATTATTTTCTTTGCTAATAATTGTGCTATTTCCTTCTTCACCGAGGAATCATGAACCTGACTTTCCACCAGATGCTGAAATTCCATGGGTGCCATGGTATTGGTATGCTTGATCCATTCACAAGCCAGTATGGGACGTAATACATAGAAATACTTCTTAACCCTTACAAGATCGCGTTGCAGGTAGTCTTTATAGTTCCCCTCTGCCATGTGCAGGTAGTGGTGCAAGCATGATTTAGGATTAAAGTATGTTTTCGTTAATTCCCTTAATTGTGTTGCAGTAGTATAATTTTCAGAATAAATAGTCGGGCTTCTTAGCCATTCCAGCATAGGTGGGTTTGATTTTCGAAATAACCTTAATGCTTTTCTCAGCTCCCAACCAGCGAGATCAATATCATTCGAAAGTATTTTTTCCTGACTGTCTTTTTTTTCATCAATACTTAAATACCAGTCAGGATGGTGAATATAAATATACCTAACATCCCAATCGCTGTTTGTTGAAGCAAATCCCCAGGCCCTGCTGCCACTCTCCACAGCATATAAAATTTTTATTTTGTGTTCCTGTTCCAGAGAGGCTAATTCCTGTAGAATTGCGGTTTTCATGAAAGGTAGTTTAGCTGTGAAGGTTTAATAAAGTAAAATAAAGCCACCTATAATAATTAATGAATCTGCGGCAATGACTCCTGAAACCTGTTAATGCAAGGCCTCGTAATAATGGGAATTGAAAATAATAAAAAATATGTGGCGATTGTATTTGACTGCCAATAATCTGTATTAACCATATTATAGCAGAAATCCAGTAGATTCTATTATCCGATTTTGCCCATCCCCAAAAAATCATGTTATTTGCACACAAATCAATCCCATGCTTCCTAAGTTTAAGCGTATCCTGCTCAAGTTATCCGGAGAAGCCCTGCTGGGTGACCAGCGAAACGGTGATCCCTTCAATCCACAGATCATTGAACAATATGCACACGACATTAAACTGGTAACCAATCTGGGTGTGCAGGTGGCCATTGTAATTGGTGGTGGAAATATCTATAGGGGCATGAATGAGGCAGATAGCGGTATTGAACGTGCTCATGGCGATTATATGGGAATGCTGGCAACGGTTATTAATGCAATGGCTATGCAGGCCATGCTTGAAAAAATAGGCGTTTACACGCGTTTGCAAAGCGCCATTAATATGGAACAGGTGGCTGAACCCTATATACGCAGGAAAGCATTACGACACCTTGAAAAGGGCAGGGTAGTAATTTTTGGCGCAGGAACAGGTAATCCATACTTTACTACCGATACAGCAGGGTCATTAAGGGCTATTGAAATGAAAGCCGATGTTATCTTAAAAGGAACCAGGGTAGATGGCGTTTATACTGCTGACCCGGAAAAAGACCCGACAGCAACCAAATACGACAAAATCAGCTTCCAGGAATGTATTACCAATAACCTGAAAGTAATGGATATGACTGCTTTCACCCTTTGTATGGAAAACAAACTACCCATTATTGTTTTTGATATGAATAAGCCTGGAAACCTGCTAAAAGTGGTGGAAGGGATGAATGTAGGGACTTTTGTAAGCTAATGGCCCATTGGTGTAAAATATAGTTTACCCATCCGGTCCATTGTTAACTTCATATTGATGAAAAAAATCCTGATTCTAATTTGCTGCGCCACTGCTAGCCTGGGTTATGCACAGGGACGTCTAACTTTAACGGATGCCATTCAAATAGCACTTAAAAACAGCCTTGATATTCAGCTTGCCAATAACAATCTGGAAATCAGTACCATCAATAACCATCAGGGTATTGCAGGGGCTTTACCGACGGTGACGGCTACTGCAAATGATAATGAGCAAATCATTTCTATTAACCAGAAGTTTTCTGATGCTTCCAGAAATACCACAAGAAACAATGTAGGTTCTAATAACCTGTCTGTAGGTGTAACCGGTACCATCTTATTATCAAATGGGTACCGTGTTGTTACAACTAAGAAACGATTAGGGGAGCTGGTTGCCCAAAATGAGCACCTGCTGAATGTGCAAATTCAGAATGCGATGGCGGCTGTGGCTACCCGATACTATGATATTGTTCGAAATCAGGGGTTTATCAAAACAATTGAACAATCGATAGATGTATTTCAGAAAAGGCTCGATATCTTATTGGCAAGAAAAGAAGCTGGCTTATCCAATAACGCAGACATTTTTCAAGCGAGGCTCGATCTGAATGCACAATTACAACAGAAACTGCAACAAGAACTTGTCATTCAACAAGGCAAAACCGAATTACTGAACCTGCTTTTCCTTAACCCAGATTCTACTATTCATGTTGTTGATACTATTATAGTAGATAAAAATATCCTGTTATCTACGGTACAGACTGCACTGAAAAATAATCCACAATTATTAAGTGCCGAACAACAGATAAAAATCAATGAGCTGATTGAAAAAGAAACTGCAGCATTGGGTAAACCAACCTTGCGTGCAAATACAGGATATAATTTTAACAATACAAAGAGTGGTGCTGGTTTTGCCTTATTGAACCAGAGTTATGGTCCTTTTTTAAGTATTAATTTAAGTGTGCCTATTTACAATGGTTCTATCTTTAAAAAGCAACAACAGGTAGCCGAAATAAATTCGAGAAACGCTGTTATACAAAAAGAGAGCCTTGTACAAAACCTGGAGACCGGAGCAGTTCGAACTTATCAGGCATACAAGAATGCTCTTCAACAATTGGAGACAGAGGTTGAAAACTATAAACTTTCCATGCAATTGCTCGATCTGGTTTTGAAAAGATTCGAACTAAATCAGGCAACCATTATAGATGTTCGTCAGGCCCAGCAAAGCTTTGAAGCTACTGGCTTTAGAATGATGAACCTTACTTATACCGCCAAGCTTGCTGAAATTGAATTAAAAAGACTGGCCAATTCCTTAACACCCTGATCTAACGGTTATTGGCATCTGTTGAATTTCAGCGGGTATTTTTCTGGCTATTAAACTGTTTGAAATAATGCTACCCATACCAGTAAATTCTAAGCTGCCAAATGTGGGCACCACCATTTTTACCGTGATGAGTCAGTTAGCAGCGCAACATAATGCTGTAAACCTCGGTCAGGGATTTCCGGATTTTCCGATGGAAACTGCATTAACTGAATTGGTTGATAAAGCTATGCGTGATGGATACAACCAATATACCCACATGAATGGGTATCCATTATTGCGGGAGCAAATAGCGGCTAAAGTAGCAAGCTTATATGGCACGGGTATCAACCCTGATACTGATATTACTGTTACACCCGGAGGTACTTATGCTATATACACTTCTTTAACTACCGTACTACAACCTGGCGATGAGGTTATCGTTTTTGAACCTGCTTATGATAGCTATATTCCCAATATAACAATCAATGGAGCAAAGCCTGTGCGTATTCCGTTAAATTATCCTGGCTATACGATTCCGTGGGATTTGGTGCGTGAAAAGATAAATCCGCGCACGCGTATGATTATGATTAACTCACCTCATAATCCAACAGGTGCTGTACTTTCTGCGGATGATATGAAGGAGTTAACGGATATTGTTTCGAATACCAATATTTTGATATTGAGCGACGAAGTTTATGAACACCTGATTTTTGATGGTTTAAAACACGAAAGCATACTTCGTTATCCAGAATTACTCAAAAGAAGTTTTGTGTGCTTTTCATTTGGTAAAACATACCATTGTACCGGATGGAAACTGGGTTATTGCATCAGCGCACCTGAGTTGATGCAAGAGTTTAGAAAAGTACATCAGTTTAATGCTTTTAGTTGTGATACTCCTAAGCAGGTAGCATTGGCAAATTATCTTCAAAATGCAGCGGCATATAATGAATTAGGGGCTTTCATTCAGGTTAAAAGAGATTTTTTCAGACAAAAAATGTTGGCTACACCTTTTACCTGCATCCCTTCTCACGGCAGTTATTTTGAATGCTACAGTTATGCGGCCATCAGTGATGAACCTGATACTGTTTTTGCCAAAAGATTAACCATCGATTATGGGGTGGCAACTATTCCCGTATCTGTTTTTTATCAGGATGGGAAGGATGATAAAGTGGTCCGCTTTTGTTTTGCAAAAAAGGAAGAGACGCTGGATATAGCTATTCAAAGATTAATGCGATTATAAAGGCTCGGTACATTAAAACCGGCATTTTTTATTTTTTTCTTGTAGTGCCACTGCCATGTACAGAAATATCAGTTATTGCCGGGTTGCCGTAGTAATCAACTGTTCCTGAACCTTCAATATTAATTTTCAGGTGCTGAGTACAATTCAGTTCTATATGTCCCGATCCGTGAATACTAACTTCAACCTGCTGCGCAGGTATGGCAGCGCCAAACATAGAACCGGAGCCATTGATATGGTAGGCCATTTTGGAAAAAGAGGCATTCTGTATTTGAACTTTGCCTGACCCGTTAATAAATGAAGTTAGCTCGGTACCATGCGTGAAATTGCTGATGATAATGTCACCAGAGCCATTTAAATAAACTGATCTTATATCAGCTACTTCAATCTTTATTTTAATATTGTCGTTTTTAATATTGTAACTGCTTTTATAGCCAAGTGTTAATTCTCCATTCGTTACAACAGACTCATAAATATTGAGCAAATTGGCATAACCACTAATAGTGAGCTTTTGGTTATTTGACTGTACAATTTCTACATCAGCAGAGCCGTTAACACGAACCTTTGTGAAGAGTAAAACCTGCCTGTCTTCTGTTAAAACAATTCCTTCTCCAGTTACACTCTTTGTGCAGGATTGCAAAAGGAATACTGCCGAGCACAAAATGTAAATGCTTTTTAAATATTTGCTGAATACCGCTTTTTTCATTCTGCAAAATTCAGGAATAGAATAAATGAAAAACTGTTAAGTATGGACAGGCTTGCTTTTTTGATGATGAACAGTAAATGAGATGGATGAATATTTTTTTATAGGCAAATAAAAAATGCGCTTCACATATTTATGTGATGCGCATTTCTTGTAAAAGTGTGTAATCTGTTTAGCCTCTGCGAAACCTCCCTTTCTCCAGTTCTCTGCGGTGATCTGGCCTAAATGTTTATCGCAGAGAACAGGAGAACGCAATGATTGCGCAGAGTAACCCTTTATCCTATTGCTGCATTCAAATCATTGATGAGGTCATCTATGTCTTCAATACCCACACTCAACCGAATCAGACTGTCGCTTAATCCATTTTTAATTCTTTCTTCCCTTGGAATGGACGCATGTGTCATTGATGCAGGATGATTGATCAGTGATTCAACACCACCCAAACTTTCAGCCAGCGCAAAAACTTTGGTAGAGGATAAAACCCTTCTTGCATTTTCAACGCTATCGTCTTTCAAAGTAAAACTCATCATACCCCCAAAACCACGCATCTGTTTACTGGCTATTGCATAGCCAGGATGATCCGTAAAACCGCACCAGTAAACCTGACTCACTTTTGGGTGGTTGCGCAGGAATTGCGCCATTTTTTCTCCATTCTCACAATGACGTTGCATGCGTACATGTAATGTTTTAATACCACGTAAAACGAGGAAACAATCCATTGGTCCCGGTACAGCACCGCAACTTTTTTGAATAAAATATAACTGCTCCCTAAGGTTTGCATCATTCATTACCAGACAACCCTGTATAACGTCACTATGTCCACCAAGGTATTTTGTAGCAGAATGCATTACAATATCTGCCCCAAGATCGAGTGGGTTTTGTAAATAAGGGGAAGCAAAAGTATTGTCAACACAAAGTAATACACCTGCTTTTTTAGCGATTGCAGCAACAGCAGCAATATCAGTAATATTCATGAGCGGATTGGTAGGTGTTTCAATCCATATGAGTTTTGTGTTGGCCGATAATGCTGATTGAATATTTTCGGCATTGGTAGTGTCTACATATTTAAAGCTGATGCCGAATTTTGCAAATACTTTGGTGAACAGGCGGTAAGTGCCACCATACATATCATTAGCAGCTATTACTTCATCACCGGGTGCCAATAGTTTAATAACGGCATCTGTTGCGGCCACACCACTGCTGAATGCGAGACCAAATTTCCCGTTTTCAATCTGGGCATAAGCGTCTTCCAGTGCTTTTCTGGTTGGGTTTTGGCTACGGGCATATTCATATCCTTTATTTACACCCGGAGCTTCCTGAACATAGGTAGATGTTTGGTAAATGGGTGTCATGATGGCACCGGTAGAAGGATCGGGCTCTGTACCCGCGTGGATGTATTTAGTGGCAAGTTTCATGGTATCTTTTTTAACTGGTTGGCTTGACAACTTCAGTTGTTTACTGTGCTCAATAGGAGGCAGTAGTATCTTTTAAACAGAATTAATTTCGTTTTGCCTTGTTAGCTGGTTCTTCCGTGAAGCTGATGGGTAGTCCGGCTTTCAGGTCATCCCAGAGAATAACCATCTGTGCGCCATTTTTGGTTTCTTCAAAGTACATGGTAAATGCTTCTGTGTTATCTGTATTTCTGCTGATTTCAACATCAGTTCTCAACAGGTCTTTTTTGGCATCGTAACTAAAATTTCCCCAGCAGAAATTATCCTTATTTAAGATTAGGGTCCATTTTTTCTCTGTTGGAATACAGTACAAGGTATAACGACCTTTTGGAATGCTTTTTCCATCGATTTTTACATTTTTGAAAAATTCGATTTCAGAAGCTTCATTTGCTCCAAGACGCCATAATTCATTGTATTTGATTATTCCGCCAAATATGTCACGTCCGCTTTTCAGTGGTCTGCCATAAATAACCCGGGCTACCGGAACATCTTTGGCTTTACCACTCATTTTCAGGATGGGGTAATTAGCTGGCCAATAGCTCATATCCATAGGAGACTTGTCTAGATCGGTTGGTTTTTGTTGTGCTGAAAGACATACGGAGAAACATAGTGAAACAAAAAATAATAAACACTTCATGGAATAACGATTTTACAAAGTATAAAGTTGCTTTTTTTTATGCTTCTTTCAGCAAATCAAGGGCCAGTTTTTTAATATCAGGGAAAAAATTGCCATAATAGGTGCTCAAATCTGCATAATGAGCCTCAAAGAGTTCAAATGCATTGTTTTCAGGGGGAAGATATCGGGCTCTGCGTCCAATGCCATGAAAACTTTTTTCTATACCCCAGCTAAACCGATAATTATACAACCAGTTCTGTTTTTTCATGAATGGATACATCTGTGCGAATTTTTCAGGGAACAGGGATGTATAAGGATCAAGCAATTGATAAGTTTCGGCTGAAAAAGACATCCATTCTTCTGCATTATGAACTGCAGGATCGATTGCGAGGAAATGATCATACACCACATCTATAAAAGCTCCGGAATATGCACCTACGGCCGGGTACAATAAAGCTTTGGCATTTTTTGTAGCGATGTGCTGATCTGTAAACTCGTCGATTTTACGGTGCAATCTTATGCCCTTTTGAATTTCGGGCGGGTAATCGTATTGCTTTTTGCCTTTAACAAAGTCGCTGATCATATTCCCGACTAATACCTCTGCATTGCCAAACGATAGATAAGCATGTGCCAGGTAATTCATGATTGTTTTCGCTTGAAAAAAAGAAAAGAATAAACGGAAGGTATGATAACTATAATCAAGGTAATGCTAATGGTAACAATAAAAGCATTGATAAAGGACAGGATAAATGGCATTACTGCTATAAATAATCCGCCGGGTATCCAGAGTTTTGCCGCCAGCTTATGGGTAGCGGCCCAGTTTTCGTCATCTTCCAGGGTCCAGGGTAATCGAAGACCGATAAAATAATTGGGTTGAATGTTGCGCATAAAATAGCCAATCGTTGCAAGTAATAAACCTATAGCGGGCAGTACGGTACTACCTACTCCGAATTTAGACAGACGGTTACTCATCGATAAAACAATACTTGTACTTATCAATGAAAGAAATAGGGCGATAACCAGAGCCAGCTTTTTATGCGTTTCTGGTGAAACCCTGGCTGTTTTTTTAGGATCAATCTTATGAAGATTACTGATCAGCATATACACACCAAAACCAACTACAAAAAGAATACTTGTATGAATGAAGATATTTGATTTTGAACCATAACGGTCAACAACTCCTTCGGCATTAAAATGAATGGGTATGCTGTCGGGCAAACCGGGATAAAAAATAGCTGCCAATATAAGAGGGATGGACAAGACTATAAGTGCCAATAAGGGAGATGTAAAAAATCGTCTCATGAGCATGGTTTTCTTAAAGATACAAAACCTGGGATAATCATTTCAGCGCTTGCCACTGCTAAAAATTAACCGCATAATAACGGCTTTTATGTTTTTTTTATGAAATCGCCTCTAATTCAATGCTGTATTGTATTACAGCCGATTATTAACATGGCTTAACATAGCTTTTAACACCGCTCATAACAATCAACCTGAAAGTCAACCTACTTAATCACAATTCATAAAACAGGGTGAAAGACATTTTTACTTTTGGATTGTCATTGGAAACAAATAACTCAAAATACAATCACTCAAAAAAGACCATTATGAAAAAGTTTATTCTAGCCACACTTATCACAGTTGCAATTGGTAGCAGCGCTTTAGCAGCAGATGTTAGCAAAGTAAGTTTTCGCGTATTAAATGCTTTTGAAGCACAGTATGCGGATGCAAAAGATGTTAACTGGACAGTTACCCCTGATTACACGAAGGTTAAATTTACCATTGAAGGCCAAAGCGTTGAAGCGTTTTACAGCAACACTGGTGATGTAATCGGCACGTCAAGAAAAACAGAATTTGAGCGTCTGCCTTTACTTGCTATTCAGAAAATCAAAAAAAATTACAGCAAATTCACTGTTACAGAAGCAATTGAATTTGAACTGAAAGACGAAAGAAAATATTATGTATCCATTGAAAATGGTACAGACAGAAAAATCCTGGAAGTATCTATGTATGGACAGGTAAGCGTATTCGAAAAGAAGAATTAAGTTGGTGTTTGGTTAATCTGAAAGGTCCCCGGTAGAAGCAGCTACCGGGGCTTTTTATTTACAAAAGATTGCATACTGATAAACTCTCCCTCCAGCTTCAAGGTTTGAATTGTTTTATGGAGTCGCTCAAGTAAATATCCATCGCACCAGCGCCTTGTAAATAATGGCAATCCATAGTTTTCGATCGGTATAAATTCCCATGGATGAAAATAAAGACAGATATAACCGTCTTTTTTTAAGGTTTGAATAGCCAGGGTTTTAAATAGCTGCCAGGGCATATTTTTGAAAGTGAGCCAGAATAAAGGGATGCGTAAATTGGGTGAAACAGATGCAGGAACCCGGGTTATGCCCGCTTCTGTATAGGTTATACGAGGCAGGTGTAAATTGTTATATCTTCCAGGTAACCAGGTTGGGTTAATGGAGGAGTCGTATGTATAACCTGCAGCTTTTACTGCTTCCATTTCAACTTTCCGCATCCTGGGCATTCTCAGACCTGTGACGGATTTTCCGGTAATTGATTCCAGTTTTTGTTTTGAATGTAATAAATCTGGTTCCGAAAAACTTGAGTGATAATAGGTGTGCGAAGCTATTTCATGTTGCTCGGCAAGTTCTTTTATTGCATCGGGAAAAGCAGATGCAAAATTTGCCGTAGTAAAAAGGGTCGTTTCAATTGATTTATCCGTTAAAATTGAACTTAGACTGTCTAATCCTTTTTTACCCATATTGAGTTGTTCATCTTCTGGTATTGCATGTCCATATTCAAGGGGCATATCAAATTCTTCCACATCAAAACTCAATAAAATAAATCTGCTAGAATTCATAGGTTCGACTCTCTAATAATATAATGTGGCCTGTTTTTGCTCTGCATAAATAACTTGCCAAGATATAATCCAATAATACCGAGGATCATTAGCTGTAGTCCTCCAAAAAATGCAATGGTTGCAATGAGTGAGGTCCAGCCCGAAATAGTTTTCTCAAAGAAATAGCTATACACAATATAAGGAACATACAGCAGGGATAACATCGAGAACGCAAATCCAAGGTATGCGGCTATATAAAGAGGTTTAGTGCTAAAGGATGTTATCCCTTGCAATGCAAACCGCACCATTTTCTTAACGGTATATTTTGATTGACCATTTTGTCTTATACCGGGTGTATAGGAAATGGCAACCTGACTAAATCCTACCCATCTTGACAACCCCCTCAGGAAAAGATCATTTTCATTGAAATTGCGGAAAGTAGGCAATACCTTTTTATCCAGCAATCTGAAATCTGCCGCACCGGGGTCAAGTTCAATGTCTGATACCTTATTCAGCAAGTCGTAGAATAAGGCAGAAGTTTTCTTTTTAAATAAGGGAGTTTTGGAATCGTCTTGTCTTGTGGTATATACCACTTCGAATCCCGATTCCCACTTATCGATCATAACAGGAATTAATTCTGGCGGATGTTGTAGGTCTCCATCCATCATGATAACAGCATCCGCTGAATCAGTAACAGAATCAATACCGGCTTTTAAAGCGTTCTGGTGTCCGAAATTTCGGGAGAGTGAAATATAAAATAAGTGTTTGTCAACTGCTGCTAAAGATTTTAAAAGTTCAGCTGAATTATCTGAACTTCCATCATCAACAAAAGTAATGGTATAATCATAGGCTGTTGGTTCCATCACTTTTTTAACAGCATCTATAACCGCCGGTATATTACCTGCTTCATTGCATACCGGTATTACAATGCTAATTTGCTTTTTCATAGTGTATTAGCATTTTGGGTTGGAATGAATTTTTTGAATGTGAGCTCTTTTATCATCAACAACCAGATAATAAAACAAGGAAGTGCTTTCATAGCATACTTAACAAAAAAGCCATCCCGTATACTTTTCGGAAACAGGTCTGTAGGAGATAGTATGGTAAAGAGAAAAAGCAGGATTAACAGTAGTGCTTCTTTTTTATTGAGTGGTAATTTCTGTGAAAACCAGATTGCTATCCCGGTTAGGGCAATTATATAGGTTGGTGATTCTGCAGATGAGCTGAAAATCACAACAGTCACCAAAAGCATGCAGTAATAAGTAAGGGAAAACTCTTTTACAGCAAATAACTTATACCTGCTGAGTGGTGCCAGTAACATTAAGGCAGCAGGAACGATAATGGCAAAATTGGGTAGGTTCTGCAAATTGAAAATTCTTCTGATCATCCCACCAACAGAAATATCCTGCATGCCAGATCTTACTGATATATCAATATTAGTTCCATTTTTCTCCACTAATGAATGAAACCAGTCTTTATATGATTGAATGATAAATTCAGGAGAAGATATCAGCATAGGAAGTACAGCAAGTAATAATAACCACCCTATAAAAGAAAGTACAAATGTTTTCTTCTTACTGGTAAACAGGAAAAGAACCAATCCAACGATACTGTAAAGCTTTATCAAAAATCCTGCAGCAAGTAAAAAAGTTGCTGGAATCGGTTTGTTTTCTTTTATTAAAACATAAGCAAGCAGCATAGAACCTGCAAGCATTGGATTAAACTGTACACTATGTGTTGAAGTCATTAGTTCAATGCATGCAATAAGCAGAATGGTATAAAATTGATTTGTAGGGAGGTTTAATCTCCTGATTGCATAAAATAGCACCCAGGCATTAACGAGGCACCAAATGGCACAGCCAAGGTAAATTGGAACCCAGGTGAATGGAGCAATCAGTAAACTGAATAAGGGACCATAATGATTACTGTCGGCATATTCGGTGGGGTATAGCAGGTATAAGTTAACCTGTTGCAGTGTATGTTCATATACACCCTTGTAAATAAGAAAATTGTTAATTTCTCCATACCCTCTGCTTATTTCTAATAATGCAGCAATAAGGGTTGTACCAAACCATACAACCACAGGCAAGCCAATCGATAGCCTACCGATTGTTTTTTCGGAGTAGAGAATTTTCATGCAGGTAGCACAAGGATATAAATTTTGACGCTACTTCGAGATTAAAATGAGATTAGAAACGGCGCATAAACATTTGAAAATCTTGCATATATGAAGGTTAGACCTTTTGAATATCCCCCATTAACATAAGGGTAAACGGGGGAGAATATCTTAAAAAAAGTACCTTTGCACCCTTTAACTGAATAATTATGAATAAAGGGCCTGTTTCTCAGTTTATTTTACATCATTACCGCCATTTCAATGCTGCTGCATTGGTGGATGCTGCCAAAGGGTATGAAACTCATTTAATGGAAGGTGGTAAAATGCTGGTTAGTCTGGCAGGTGCCATGAGTACCGCAGAGTTGGGTATCAGCCTGGCAGAAATGATTCGCCAGGATAAAGTGGCCATCATAAGTTGTACGGGTGCTAACCTGGAAGAGGATGTAATGAATCTTGTTGCGCACAGCCATTATAAGCGTGTACCTAATTACCGTGACCTCACCCCGCAAGATGAATGGGATTTGCTCGAAAATCACTATAACCGTGTTACCGATACCTGTATTCCGGAAGAAGAGGCTTTCCGCCGCCTTCAGAAGCATTTGGTAAAACAATGGAAAGACGCTGAGGCAAAAGGAGAAAGATATTTTCCGCATGAGTTTTTATACAAAACGGTATTAAGCGGTGAGTTGGAACAGTATTATGAAATTGATCCAAAGAATAGCTGGATTGTAGCTGCTGCTGAAAAAAATATTCCAATAGTAGTCCCGGGTTGGGAAGACAGTACTACCGGAAATATTTTCGCCAGTTATGTAATCAAGAATGAACTTAAAGCAAGTACGGTAAAGAACGGTATTGAATATATGGTTTGGCTTGCTGACTGGTATCGCGCAAATAGTGGTGGTAAGGGTGTGGGTTTCTTCCAGATTGGTGGTGGTATTGCCGGAGATTTCCCTATATGTGTTGTTCCAATGATGTACCAGGATCTCGAATGGCATGATGTTCCTTTCTGGAGCTATTTCTGCCAAATCAGTGATTCAACCACTTCTTATGGTTCATATTCAGGTGCAGTACCTAATGAAAAAATTACCTGGGGTAAACTTGACATAAATACGCCAAAATATATTGTTGAAAGTGATGCTACGATTGTAGCGCCATTGATTTTTGCCTATTTGTTAGGCTGGTAACCAAACTACTCAATTTCTCTCTGCGCAAGCTTTGCGTTCTTCTTTCTCAGCGGTGAACAACTCGAGCATTCACCGCTGAGAAAGGAGAGGCAGAGTTTACGCAGAGGTAAAATAAAAACGTCCCGATAAAAAATATCAGGACGTTTTTATTTATGGCGGATAATTTAATTATCTCGGAGGCATATTCAATGGAATATCGCGTTTGAGCATTGTATCCTTATTAGCAATTACCCAAGCAGTGTGGTAAATTAACCTTGCTCTTTTCTCCATTACATCAAAGTTGATTTTTTCAACTGTATCTGTAGGGCGGTGGTAATCGCGGTGTGTACCGTTGAAATAGAAGATAACAGGAACACCTTTAGCAGCAAAATTAAAGTGGTCGCTTCTGTAATAGAAACGGTTAGGATCTTTAGGATCATTGAACCTTCTATCCAGCTCCATATTGCTGTATTTCTTGTTTACTTCATCAGTAATTGGTTTTAAGTCACTGCTTAATTTATCGTCACCGATAACATAAACATAGTTCATAGAGTCGCCTTTGTAGGTTGGATCAATTCTTCCAACCATATCAATATTCAGGTCAACAGAAGTTTTTTCCAATGGGAAAATCGGGTGCTCAGAATAGTAGCGAGATCCTAATAATCCTTTTTCTTCACCTGAAACATTCATAAACACCATCGTTCTGCGAGGACCATCACCTTTTTTCTTTGCAGCAGCAAAAGCTTCGGCGATTTCCAATACACTAACGGTACCAGAACCATCATCATCAGCGCCATAATAAATCTGGCCGTTAATAATACCTTCATGATCATAGTGGCTGGTAATGAAAACGTATTCATCTGCTTTATCTGTACCAGGTAAAACGGCAATTACGTTCGTGCTTTCCAGCTCATTTACCTTTTTTTCAGCGTTGATTTTTAATTCTGAACGATAAACGCCTTTATTCAAAGCGGCCATTTGGTCAATGGTAAGTTTAGACATACGTCCTAATAATGCACTTGCCACGTCTTCAGAAATTGTGATTGCTGAAGCAGGTTCTGTAGTTGGCTTAGTGAGCGACATATTACCTTTTGTCTGGCTGGGGTTTGTCCTCGGGAATGCTTTTGAAACAACCAGTATACCAGCTACATTTTTACTTCTTGCTGTAGCCATTTTAGCAAAAATTGATCCTGCACCCCTTGGATTCGCATTTCCTGTACCACCGGGCATACCATCGAGTACTAAAACAATTTTACCTTTTACATCGAGGTTATCATAATCATTACGCGTAGAGTCACTGATACCATATCCTGCAAAAACAACTTCAGTATAGGTATTGTTACCTCCTGCAATTGCGCCTACAGAAGCAGCATAGTCTTTATCAGCAACAAAAGGACGACCATTTACCGATAATGAGCTACTTACCAATTCGAGTTGGTATAATGGGTAAGCCGCCTGGTAGCTGTTTCCATTTCCTGGTTTTAATCCCATTTTTTTATACTCTGCTTCCAGGTAAGCTGCAGCTTTACGCTGGCCTTCCATAGCAGTTTCACGGCCTTCCATTTCAGGACCGGCAACAATAGTAAGGTGTTTTTTCAGATCACCCATGGTAATACCCTTGGCATAAGTTGCAGGGTCACCCTTTTGTGCAATACCTATTGTCGACGACAACAGGAGCGCAGATAGTACAATAATTCGCATAGTTATTAGTGGTGTTTTAAGATTATGAACAAGCAATTTTTCCAACTCGGGTAGCATGGCGCCCGCCTTCAAAAGCGGTACTCATAAAAACTTCAATCATTTGTTGTGCCAGTGCTAAAGCTACAAATCTCGCAGGAATGCAAATAATATTCGCATCATTATGCATTCTGATCAGGGAAGCTACATCATTTTGCCAGGCAAGTCCGGCGCGGATTTGTTGGTGTTTATTAGCTGTAATAGCTACACCATTGGCGCTTCCGCAAAAAAGGATACCAAATGCCGCTTCTCCACTTTCAACACTGCTGGCAGTAGGGTGCGCAAAATCAGGATAGTCAACAGAATCGAGTGAGGGGGCTCCAAAATCTTTTACCGTATAGCCCTTACTGATAAGCCAATGTTTAATAGCTTCTTTATATTCAAAACCTGCATGATCTGAGCCGATCGCTATAGGTTTCGACGCATCAAAAACATAATTCATGTGTGAGAATTGAGGGATGAAATTAAAGGATTCGTGCAAGAGCCGTATAAAAAATATTTAAACGGACTAATCAAATTAGCTCCACTCTTCCTGATCCCTTCTTTCCTGCTCCTTTGAAACCCTTGCAGAAATGATAATACTTAACTCATAAAGAAAGAACAAAGGAAGAAATACCAGTAGCTGGCTCATCCAGTCTGGACTCGGTGTAATTATCGCTGCGGCAATCAGAATAATTACCACCGCATATTTTCTGATTCTTCTTAAATAAGAAGGGGTAATCAAACCAATTTTGGTAAGTAAGTATGCCAATACCGGTAATTCAAAAGCAATACCACAGCCCAGGATAATATTCACCAGGTTATCTAAATAATCTGAAAAAGTTGGTATGGTGATGATGGTTCCTTTGTTTCCTAATTGAAATCCGGCCAGGAAATTAAAGGTGAAGGGCCCCAGCAGAAAATAACCAAATGCAGCACCAAGGAAAAAGAAAAAGGATACCCAGAATATGATGAACCTCGTACTTTTTAACTCTTTTTCTTTCAGAGCTGGTTTTACAAAGCGCCAGAATTCCCAGAATATATAAGGGAAAGCCGCAATAATACCACCTACAATCGCAATACTGATGCTACCCATGAACTGCCCACCAAATGTGGTGCTTTGCAGGTTCACTGTAACGGGTGGCATACATAAAGCATCACCCATATGTGCCCAATGACTGAAATCGCACAAGGCTTTATAGCTTACAAAATCTGGATTAATTGGGCCTTTGATGATGTTTTCAAATATCCAGTCTATATAAATGAAGATGACAATGGCAAAAATCAGGATAGCAAGAATAGAGCGAATGATATGCTTTCTCAATTCTTCCAGATGGTCTATAAAACTCATCTCTGCCTGTTCTGTACCCTGGTTTCTTTTAAATAAGGCCATGCCTGTCAACTACTTTTGGAGTGGGCAAAGTTAGTGGTAAGAGTAACACAAAAGCGCCTGTTTTTCAGCTATTCTTTTGTAATTCCACTTTTATCTGGGTGCCAAGATCGGCAGGATCGGAATAAATAAAGGATTTTTGGGCTGCACCGCTAAGGGTGGTAGAATGAGGGCTGTTAATCTGACGCAGGTACCAGACATTCTTACCCTTTCCCAATGCATACCCAGCTTCAATACCAACACCGATCGCTTTTTCGGAACATTCGGCAATTAACAGATCTGCATGGTCAATCTCCTGAAATGCCTGCTGCATCATCGTGGACTCTTCAGCAGGGGTAAAACTAAAATGATCAACAAAAACAAATAGTGTAATGCCCTGTGCTTCTAAAATTTCCCGAATAACTTCCACAACGGGGTCTAGCTTGAGACGCAATGTGAGACTAAGGGCCAGGTATGCACGTTGCATCAACGTAATATTTTAAGCTTCACAGTGTCGATCCTGGTTTCACTAACACTGAGTATATCAAAACGGTAGTCGTCGATAATGATGGTTTCTTTTAGTGTTGGTATAGATTCGTGTTTCTGAATAATATAACCACTTAATGTTTCAGAATCATTTTCCGGAAATTCCAGGTTGTATTTTTCTTTGAGATAATCAAGTTCCAGTCGGCCACTTAATATAAACTCATCATCTGCCAATTGTTTTTCTACAAATTCCTCCACATCATATTCATCATGAATTTCACCAAAAATTTCTTCCAGCAGGTCTTCCATGGTAACTATACCCGCAGTGCCTCCAAATTCATCAACCACCCAGGCAATGCTTTTGCGTTCTTTGGAAAATTTATTTATCAAATCGGCCGCACTCATACTTTCAGGTACGGCAAGTATGGGGTGCAATATTTCTTTAATGGAACCTGGTTTTTTAAAGAGGTCTGTCTGGTGAACATAACCCAGGATATTGTCGATATTCTCATCAAAAATCAACAACTTGCTAAGTTTGGTTTGAACAAATTTTTGTCGTAGTTCTTCGAGTGAGATGTCTTTATCAACCCCTTCAATCTCAGTTCTGGGAACAAGGCACTGTCTGATTTTAATTGTTGGCAGACTTAATGCATTCTCAAAGAGTTCTGTATTGAGTTCCTGGTTGTCTTCATCCTGTTCTTTGGTTTGTTGAAAAAAGTGTTCAAGGTCAACTTTTGTAAATGCATTATGTTTATCGTTAACCCGGATATTGAAAATATATTTTAGTATCCACTGTGCCAGGTTTACAAACAAGTTGGTCAGTGGTTCAAAAATGGTATGAAAAAATTTAGCCAGCGGTGCAAAAAAACTCAGTAAGCTATCGTTTCTTGCCCTGAAAATAGCTTTGGGGATAAACTCGCCAAAGATTAATACAACGACTGCTGAAATAATTGTATCAATAAAAAGTTTGAGGTATTCATTCTTCACATTTAATGGGTTCCAGGCGATTCCTTTCAGGAACTCATCAAAGAGTAATCCATAAATAACCAATAGTGAGTTAAGTCCAATTAAACAAGTGCCAATGAATTTAGCGGGGTTATCAACAAAATCGGAGAGAATAATACCGCTTTGTTTTCCCTGCTTTTTTTTCAGTTCAATGCTCAACCGGTTTGCTGATACAAAAGCAATCTCATAACCGGCAAAAAAACCGATGAAAATAAGCGATATGATGATCCATACTATTGTATAGAGTTCCGTCATGCGAAGGTATCTTTTTGCTAAGATAACGAAATATAGGTTTAGGCTATAGTCCATAGACCATGGTCTATGGACTAAAACTAAAAGTGCCCCGTAAAAACGGGGCACGGACCGATCGTTAACAACATGAGAATCGGCTGTGTGAGATTATAATGCACATGAAGAAACAAGCAATCGTTAAAGTTGGATGAGTAGCCGGCAAGGGGCCACTCATCCGGGGGTATATTGATCCGAGTTGGTATGTTTATAGCTATTGGCCATTAGCAATTAGCCATTAGCTATAGGCTATTTAAAATCAACCGTACAATTCTGACACTTCATATCAATTTTTAATCCTTTTCCGTCTCCAACTGTTGCAGAAAACTTAACTGGTGTGTTTGATCCGCTGCGGTTTAACATTAAAGTGCCAGCAGTTGCAGCTTTTGGAGCTGTTGAAATGATTCCTGGAACTGTTGAGGCCTTAATCGTGCCTACAACCTCAACTTTATCACCATAGAGAACAGTATTTGATGAATTGGTTGAACTTTTTGTCATAGCGGTGATATCAGCCTCAGTAACTTGTTCAGC
This sequence comes from uncultured Sediminibacterium sp., assembly GCA_964611995.1. GTDB lineage: Bacteria > Bacteroidota > Bacteroidia > Chitinophagales > Chitinophagaceae > Sediminibacterium. The sequence goes on from CAZTCS010000001.1 coordinate 123,994, forward strand.
GTTTTTCTCAAAATCGCCATATACTGTACTGTAGGTGCCAAGGAAGTTAACTCCGTAATTTTTAGTATCGCGAAGCGGAATACGAATATCAGCATACCTGTTGTCAACTTTAATCAGCTTAACATTACTACCTACATTTCTCACTTTAATATCAGCATTGCTGCCATCTAGTTCTAATGAGTTAGTTAATCGAGTAATACGGAGGTTACCATAATTTTTACGACCCTTGATTTCACCTGCATCTTCAACTTCGAATTCGTCGTTGGTACTGATCATTTTTATTGTTTTGGCTGATGCCATTTCAATAGTGGCATATTTACTTTCAATATCAAGGTCATCAATATTATTGGCACTGAAGCGGCCATTGGCAAATTCAATCTCAGCTTCTTTTATATCGCGCACATTTGCGTTAGAGTATTTTGAACGAAGACGAAGTTTATTCAGGTTTTCTGCTTCAAAATTGCCATTGGAAATATCGAGTAACACATCACCAATACCTGCAGGTAACTGAATGTCAGCGTATTTACTTTCGATATCCATTTTACTGCCAGCAGGCACATAAATGACCAATAATTTTTTCTGTGTTTTAATATTAACAGTGCGTACATTATTGCCAGATGGTGTACGGAAACCAGATACTACAATAGGCTCTAAAGAATAACGACCATTAGTAGAAATATTGTAGGTAGAACTGAATGAACCAAACCTTGTATTATTGGATTTAATTTTCACTGATGTTCCAAGTGCTTTCAGGCTTATTCCGGTTTTTTCGAACCATTCAGCATCTGTAAGCGAATTTTCATTTTCGAAATATACAGTGGTCACAAGTTTTACTTTGGGCTGATCCCATGTTTTTACCTGTATAGCAATAGAACTGTTTTCAACATAAATTTCTCCGCCTTTTGGCATGGCAATTTCCTGACTAATTTCTTTCGATTTGAAGTCTTGAGGTTTGGTTGTATCGCTAATAGTATAGCTGAAACCATTTTGGGCAATCACTGCATCGCTAGGGTAAGTGCTGGCCCTTGCTACCTGAAGGTTTCCCTGTCCGGAAACAAAAGTCTGTGCCCACCCGGCTGATGCCAGCAAGATGCCTAATATTGAACCGGTGATTTTTACATTACTGAATCGCATATCATTGATGTTTTAGATGTGTATGAAATAGGTTTTAATACTGTCAACCGGACGCCTGATTTGTTTTACCCGGTTATTTATTTTATTCATTTCGGTTTGCAACTGCTTTAAAGTGCCAAGCTTTATCTGGTATAGATTAATTAACTGATTTAATAAATCATCTGTAAGACCTTGCTTCACTACTTCAGCTTTGATACTTTTTTCTTCTTTTTCCAATTGTTTCATTTGGGTCTTGAAATCAGCGAAATATTCTGCTGATTCTGCATACATTGGAATAGTACCTACTTTATTGCGCTGAAGATTGATCACCTGTTTAAAACTGTTTTCAACATTTTGTAAAACAAGTAAATCAGCTCTTTGTGTTTTAGTTTTGGAAGGGGGCGTTTTACTTTTATTCGCGCCAGCAGAAGCAAGTGTATTGATAGGCGCTGGAGTAGTTTCCACTGCTTCAATAACCGGTTCAGTTGGATTTTCAACAGGTTGTTTTTTCAACTCTTTCACGGCAACTGCTTCTTTCAAAACATTCTCATCGTCTGATTTTGATAAGATCGTCCAGGTTCCTATTCCTGCCAAAACCAATATACAAGCAGCCGCTACCCACCTGGTTATACTAATAACCGTAATGGTTTTTGTTACCGGTTGCTGAACTTGTATCCTTTCCCAAACCATTGGAGATGGTTCGTCGGAATCAAGCGCTTCCCTGTTTTGCTGCAGGTATTTTTTTAACTCATCCATTTACCTGTATTTGTTTAATAATTCTTTCTTTTAATAATTGTCTCGCACGATGGTATTGACTTTTACTCGTTGATTCAGAAATACCAAGGTTTGAGGCGATGTCTTTATGACTAAAATCTTCCAATACGTACAGATTAAAAACCTGTCTGCATCCATCAGGGAGATTTTTGATTTCCTTGTGAACAATTGAAAGATCTATTGTTTGCCACCATCCCGGCTCATCGTTACTTAAAGTATTGTTCCACTGTTCATCCAATGGAGCCCAATAGGTATTCTTTTTACAAAAACGAATACATTCATTTACTACGATCCTTTTGAGCCATCCTCCAAATTGTGCCGGTTCTTTTAGCTGTTTCAGGTTTCGGAACGCAATCATAAAAGCTTCCTGTAACAGGTCTTCTGCATCGCTGGTGTTCCCCGTCATACGGGTACAAATGTTAAACATCGCTTTGCTGTATTGCTTATATAGCCAAGCCTGCGATACCTGATCTCCCAGGCAGGCTTTTCTCACAACAGCCGTTTGTATGTTTATTTCCTGTTCCAATGATTCGCTCCTGTATTAAGAGGATAGAGGGTTAAAAAGGTTGGAAATAAGGTATAACTTTTTTCAGTTGGGGATGATAAGTACATAAAAAAGCGGGAAAAATGATTCTTCCCGCTTGTAAGCAATTAGTAATCAATAGTTTATGCTAAATCCATTACAGGCTTGTTTTGGAGAATTGATTCTATTTGTTCCATTACCTCACTGCTCAGAAGTGGTAACACCTGAAGTGCTTTCAGGTTTTCTTCTAATTGTTGTTTTTTAGTGGCACCAAGTATGGCAGTAGTTACATTGGGGTTTTTAATTGTCCAGGCAATGGCCAGCTCTGCAAGACTCACATTCATTTCTTTCGCAAGTAGCGCCAGTTTTTTGGTTTTCTCAATTTTGGCCTCCTGTACCCATCTTTCTTTTAGCCAGTCGAAACCTTCGATGGCAAGTCTCGAATCTGCCGGAATACCATCATTGTATTTTCCGGTTAAAAAACCTGCTGCCAGCGGACTCCAGATGGTTGTTCCTAATCCAACGTTCTTAAATACGGGAAGGTAATCCTGTTCCATTTTAAAACGTTCGAACATATTGTACTGAGGTTGTTCAACTGTTGGCCCAATTAAACCATATTGTTGGGCAACCCGGTGCGCTTCCATAATTTCTGCACCACTCCACTGGCTGGTACCCCAGTAAAGTATCTTACCTTGTTGAATAAGGTTGTGCATGGTCCATACTACTTCTTCAATAGGTACATTGGTATCGGGGCGGTGACAAAAATATAAATCAAGATAGTCGAGCTGGAGACGGGTTAATGCTTCATGACAGGCTTCTATAAGATGTTTGCGGCTTAGACCTGTTTGGTTGGGTTTGTTTTCTTTTCCTCTCCATCCAAAATAAGCTTTCGAAGAAACGGTATAAGATGTTCGGTCCCAGTTTTTCTTCTTGAGGATTCTACCCATCATTTTTTCACTTTCACCCAACGCATAAGCTTCAGCATTGTCGAAAAAATTAATACCCTGGTCATAGGCAATCCCCATCAGTTCATCAGCAATGCTATCATCAATCTGTTTGTGAAATGTTACCCAGCTACCATAACTCAAAACACTTAACTGCAAGCCTGTTCGGCCCATTCTTCTGTATTCCATATATTAACTTTTTAAATTGGTGAGATGTCTGTTGCGACTGAAAGAGCATGCAATTTATTAAAAAAGCTTCTTTCAGCTTGCTCTTTTATGTACCTTGTATATATGTCGAACGATTTGCTTTCTTCACTGGGTGCTATGCGCACATTTCATCAAACCGGGGCTACTCGTACCTATAGTTTTCGCAAACAGCAGTTACTTGCCTTGAAAAATGCGATTAAAGCACATGAGAAAGAAATTTATGCAGCCCTTCATGCTGATTTAAAAAAGAGTGCCGAAGAAGTATGGATTACTGAAAATGGATTATTACTACACGAAATAGATCATGCGATTAACTGGCTTAGCGCCTGGATGGAGCCTGAAAGAAAAAAGACCAACTTATTAAATTTTCCTTCACGCAGTTATATAATAAAAGAACCTTTAGGAGTAGTACTCATTATTGGACCCTGGAATTATCCCCTTCAATTATTATTCATGCCCTTGGTTGGCGCCATTGCGGCAGGAAACTGTGTCGTGCTCAAGCCCAGTGAGTTTGCTCCTGCAACCGCATTGGTAATGCAGCAAATTATTGAACAAACATTTTCCAAAGAATATATATTGTTTGTACCTGGTGACGGTGCTACAGTGATTCCGTCAATGATGAATCAGTTTTCATTTGATCATGTTTTTTATACAGGAAGTACAGCCGTAGGGAAAATCATATACAAAATGGCCGCTGAACGACTTGTACCTGTTACATTGGAACTTGGTGGGAAAAGTCCTTGCGTGGTTACTGCAGATGCCAATTTAAAAGTAGCTGCTAATCGCATTGTAATAACCAAGTTTTCAAATGCGGGACAAATGTGTGTAGCACCCGATTATATCCTGGTACATAAGTCTGTAAAAAACGCATTGATAACAGCTTTAAAAGAACGCATTGTTCGCTTTTTTTCTGATCATCCCCAGCAAAGTGATGAATACGGTAAGATTATTAATGAAAAGCAGTTCCATCGGTTACTTACCTATTTGAAGGACGCTACCATTATTCATGGAGGCGATCACGATATCAATACATTATATATCTCGCCAACGCTATTGGATAATGTTAAGCTTGACAGTCCTATTATGCGTGATGAAATTTTTGGACCAATTTTACCCATCATTGAATACACAACAGAAGAAGAGGCATTGGCAATTATTCAGCAGAACCCGAATCCTCTGGCGTTTTATATTTTCTCCAGTAACGACAAAACAGCCAAACATTGGATAGCACAGGTTCCATCGGGAGCTGCCTGCATCAATAATGCAAGCTGGCATGTAACCAACCAGCATCTTCCATTCGGTGGAAGAGGTTATAGCGGAACAGGACATTATCATGGTAAATATTCGTTTGAAACGTTTAGTCATGCGAAAGCTGTATTGAAAACACCTACCTGGTTCGACCCTTCTTTAAAATATCCTCCATTTAAGGGAAAACTAAAACTGTTTAAAAGATTTTTATAATACAGCACAACACTGATGAACAAATCAATATCTATAAGAAAATTACTGATCACAGTTCTAATATTGTTCATCGTAATTTTACTGCTTAAAAGAAAAGATATGACCTGGCGCCAATCATTGTTAAAAACATTCTATCCAATCATCATGTTGCCTGGGAAAATTTTTGGCGGATCTTCTAAGGGGTTAGTAAACAAACAAAAAATGGAACCAAATACTTCTTTTTACCAACTACAAATAGTACTTAATAACGGATCTGTACTTTCAATGGATTCATTAAAAGGGAAAAAGATATTACTGGTAAATACTGCCAGCGATTGTGGTTATACAGGGCAATACGCGGAACTAGAAGCACTTTATCAAAAATTTAGTCATGAAGGATTAGTAGTAATTGGGTTCCCTGCAAATGATTTTAAACAACAAGAGCAGCGTGATGATGCAGCAATAGCAGAATTTTGCAAAGTAAATTATGGAGTTAGTTTTTTATTGGCCAAAAAAAGCAGTGTAATAAAAGGGACAGATCAAAACCCTGTGTTTCATTGGCTTAGTACGCGCTCATTAAATGGCTGGAATGATCAAGAGCCTACCTGGAATTTTTGTAAGTATATCGTAAATGAACAGGGTGTATTGGAAGCATTCTTTCCACAAGGGGTTTCACCTATGGACGAAAGTATACTCAAGCTTCTTTCAACTCACCCCTAAGCCCTCTCTGCTTCGCAAAGAGGGGGATGTTATGGCCTGTTATTTTAAGGCGTGTCGGATTTTTTGAAGGGTTCCATTTATGTCATGATTTACCTCATCATTCAGGATTTGTAATACTTTTAACCCTAGTTCATTCATGATATAATCACGGGATGCATCATACTCTTTTTGCTTTTCATGAATCAATCCGTCAATTTCAATTACTAATTTTTTTTCTGCGCAATAAAAATCAGCGTAAAAAAAATGAAACCGACCCGAAGTTTCCCAAACTTTAATTGGGTGTTGTCTTAAAAATTTAAACCCATCTAACTGCCTGTTTCTTAAAAGTTGCCAAATGATTGATTCTTCAGGTGTTAGATTTTTGCGTAGATACCGTGCGAAGTATTTTGAACTCAATGGAGATACTGGTGCTTGCATTGTTATGTTGTTTAATTGAACCTACAAAACAACAAGATTTCTATCCGAACCATGCGCTCCGCTTGAACCAGATTAGTTCTTCGTTTACATTGGAAATCGTTTCCCCTCTTTGCGCAGCAGAGAGGGCCAGGGTGAGTTAAAGAGGGCAGTTTTCGTGGTAGTTTACCAATTCAATAACCTGCCTTTCCATTACAAAGTCTTTATAGTGCTCGGCCACTTCATCTAAAACAGCTTCTACTTCTTCCATTGTTTTTAAAGTAACCAGTCTGTTTCGATAGTCTTTTATGCCGGGTAGTCCTTTCAGGTAATTGGCATAATGCCTGCGCATTTCATTTATGCCGACTATTGGCCCTTTCCATTCAATCGATTTCCGTAAATGTTGTCTGCAAACGCTTACTCTTTCTGCTACGGTAGGTGGGGCAAGCAGTTCTCCTGTTTGCACATAATGTTTTATCTCACGAAATATCCATGGATAACCGATTGCGGCCCTGCCGATCATAATACCATCAACGCCATATTTATTTTTATAAGCCAATGCTTTTTGCGGGCTATCAATATCACCATTTCCAAAAATGGGAATATGTATCCTTGGATTGTTTTTTACTTTGGCAATAAGTGTCCAATCAGCCTCCCCTTTATACATCTGAGCCCTGGTACGACCATGGATACTCAGCGCTTTAATGCCAACATCCTGTAATCTTTCTGCTACTTCTTCAATATTTTTTGAAGTTTCATCCCAACCAAGTCTGGTTTTTACGGTAACCGGTAAGCGGGTAGATTTTACCACAGCATCGGTTAATCGAACCATCAAGTCGAGGTCTTTTAATACCCCAGCACCCGCGCCTTTACCAGCTACTTTTTTAACCGGGCAACCAAAATTAATATCCAGTAAATCGGGATTGGTTACGTCTACAATTTTTGCTGCCAGGGACAAACTTTCCTCATCGCCCCCAAAAATCTGTATACCAATAGGGCGTTCGTAGTCGAATATGTCTAATTTTCTGCGGCTTTTTATGGCATCTCTGATAAGTCCTTCACTACTGATAAATTCCGTATACATCAGGTCGGCTCCGTTTTCTTTGCAAACTACCCGGAATGGCGGGTCGCTTACATCTTCCATAGGTGCGAGTAAAAGCGGGAAATCGGGTAATGTTATATGATCAATTTTAACCATGATGTAAAAAGCGGTGTTTTCTCTTTTTCTTGACTGGTAACTTATTTTAAACAGGATACCTGTATCTTAGTCTGCCAGCCAACCGGCTGCAAATTTACGAGCTTATTCTTCAACCACATGAATCAGAAGGCACAGTTTAGTTTTCCTGTTCAGTTTTTAATCTTACTTGGCCTTGTTGGCACCGGAATGATTGTCGGGTCTTTGCTGAGTTTGGCAATAGGCGCCAATATTTTTGATGTTCCAATGCTTAGGGTGCCAGAAACCATGAATAAACCCGAAAATGCCCATATTTCAAGAATACTTAATACGGGAGCAACTTTGCTGGCTTTTATGCTTCCTGCAATATTTTTTGCAAAGATCATAGGAAAAAAGCCCTTTCCCTACCTTGGTTTTAACCTGAATATGAAGGGAAGGCAAATAGGCCTGGTAGTATTGATCACATTTGCCGGCATGATTTTCAGTGGTGCATTGGGGTTATTGAACCAGGAAATTCCATTGCCAGAAAATTTATTAAAGAAAGCAAAGGAAATGGAACAGGCATATAAAGATGTTATGCTGAACATGGCCTATATGCGTAATGTTACTGATTACATAATGGCTGTGATTGTTATGGCATTAGCCCCGGCAGTTTTTGAAGAAATATTATTTCGTGGCGCCGTCCAGCAATTATTTGTTCAGTGGACGAAAAATGCATGGTATGGCATTATTATAACCAGTATCCTATTTAGCGCTATCCATTTCTCTTATTTTGGATTTCTACCCCGGATTGCATTGGGGGTTACACTTGGTTTGATTTTCTATCTTACCAATAATTTATGGTTGAGCATTTTACAGCACTTTTTGCATAACGCTTTTATTGTAACCCAACTTTATCTCGCACAGGCAAAAGGTAAATCGATTGAAAAAACGATGGATGAAGCAATGCCTTTGTGGT
>CAZTCS010000002.1:0-29324 GCA_964611995.1 uncultured Sediminibacterium sp.
CGCAAGCTGCAAGCCTTGATTGATGCTTGTTTTAGGCTTTCTGCTATTAATGGAAAAAATAGAGGGGGTATAATTTAAAATGAGCTGGTTAATGAAATAGTTGATTCCCGCTAATGCACTATCCGCTATTAATAGAACGCAGATTTTCATGATTTTCAAGATTTATCATGATAGATCTTGAAAATCATGAAAATCCGTGTCCCATCATACGCACAACTATAGCTCGCGGTCAAATTTTCCCGAACAACAATGAATGGTCAATAGAGAATGGTCAATAGCAGAAAGTCCTATTCACAATTCACCATTCACAATTCACTGACTACTATCTTTACACCATGGATAAAATACCCAGGATACTTGCTTTTTTGGAACAACAGCCTAAAGACAATTTTCTGAGACATGCTTTGGCCTTAGAATATGTGAAAATAGGTAAACTGGTGGAGGCGAGGGAGTTATTCGAAGCAATACTCACCGACTCACCTGATTATGTAGGATCATACTACCACCTGGCAAAATTACTCGAACAATTACAGGAAACAGACCTTGCCATTCAATGGTACGAAAAAGGAATGGAAGCCGCAAAAGCAGCAGCAGACAATCATGCACTAAATGAGCTAAGAGCAGCATACGAGGACCTGGTTTATTGATGTATGATCGCTGATCTCTGATCTTTGATTTAAAATCAGAAATCAGAGATCAAAGATCAAAGATTCCCCCTAGCTTCCTCTCGATCCACCGGTTTTAATTGGTTTTTTCGCAACACCTACGGCTTTTGTGCCCGGCTTAGAGATGAATTTGGATGCCTGTCCACCGGACTTCTGACCACCGGCGCCAGCTTTTCCGGCTTTTTTGTTATTTACTGGTAATCCCATATGATGCTTTTTCTCAAATATACAAGAAGCCAAATAATTTTTGGAGGGTTTATTTTTGACCCGCTTTTATCGATTGACCCGCTATTTTGTTATAAGCTGCATCGTGCACAATGATTCGCATAGGTACTGTGTTGCTAAAAGAAATCTGTATCCATCCCAAATACGATGCCCCGTCTTTAACAAGTTTTACAGGCAGGTATTTATTGAAATGGTTCAACCATGTTCCCTGCCAGTAACTATTGGCAATATCTGTAGGAATAACCCTTGTAACAATTGCAGCAGATAACTGGGTGTTCCATTGATAGGGTAACTCATCTGTAATGTAAATAGGCACATTTTCTTCTTTTCGGGCAGGCGTTCGGTCGTCTTTCATTAATACCTGATTCTGAGCCAGGCTGGTTACCCTGAACTCAAGCAAATCGCTGCCGGAAGCATTATCCTGTCTTAACTCATTGGTTACCCGAAAATCATCAGTGCCATCTTTGTTAAGGTCGATGTTTAAAGGGGCATTAACGGTAACAGATGTATTATTCAGGTTAAGGTACTCCATTGATACCTGTGGAGATGCAGAATCTTTTTTACTGCAACTTGTGATTAGTAAAACTGCACCAGCAATAAAGGAAATTTGTTTATACATTTTTATTTTTTTTTTGATGACCAAAACAAGGAATGATACGTTGCAGTAAAAATCTAAACTGTGTTGATTGGTGAATGTGCAATGGTGAGTGGTGAATAAAAATGATCGGCTGAAATGATTGTAAATAAAGGGTTTCGTAAAATCACATATTTATGCGATTGGAGTAGATCGCTTTTTTATACCATTCAATGCTTGCTTGAATATTGATTTTTGTTTCAGCATAACGAAATGTAATTTAACGACTGTAAACAGTTGCCAAAAGCTTGCGGATGTAGGTGGATGATAGTCCATAGTCCATAGACCATAGTCAATGGACCATGGACTATGGACCATGGTCTATGTATGGTCTATACTCAAAATGATTAATTCATTGTGGATCGCTTTTCCTTCGCGATAAAATTGTACTTTAACTTTTTTAAAACGAATTGCTATGTCGCTCACTACCGCGTATGATTTTAATAAATACAAAACGCCAACCGGAACAACACTTAATTGTAAAGGGTGGATACAGGAAGCAGCATTACGAATGCTGTTGAATAACCTTGATCCGGCTGTTGCTGAAAGACCTGAAGAGTTGATTGTTTACGGAGGTAGGGGTAAAGCGGCCAGGAATATTGAAAGTCTAGACCTGATTATTCAATCCCTAAAAAAACTGGAAAACGACGAAACCCTGTTGATTCAAAGTGGTAAGCCCGTGGCAATTATGAAAACCCATGCGGATGCACCAAGGGTTTTGCTTTCCAACTCACAATTAGTGCCTAATTGGGCCAATTGGAAACATTTTACGGAATTGGAGCAAAAGGGGTTGATGATGTACGGACAAATGACTGCTGGCTCCTGGATTTATATTGGGTCGCAAGGAATTGTACAGGGAACTTATGAGACTTTTGCCGCGGTTGCAGATAAACATTTTAACGGATCACTGAAAGGGACACTTAGTGTTACTGCAGGATTAGGTGGTATGGGTGGTGCACAACCGCTTGCTATTACCATGTGTGATGGGGTAGCACTCTGTGCCGAAGTGGAAGAATGGCGTATCGATAAAAGAATTGAAACAAAATATCTGGACCTGAAATTTGTTGATATTGATGAAGCGATCGATAGGGCAATCATTGCCAAAGAAAAAGGGGAACGTTTGAGCATTGGTGTGCTTTGCAATGCAGTTCAGATGCTGCAAAAATTAATTGAAAGGAAGGTTAAGGTAGATGTACTTACTGATCAAACTTCGGCACATGATCCACTCATTGGTTATGTACCGCATACACTGGACAATAATGCAGCAAATACACTAAGGGAAAAAGATCCCGAGGCATACATTGCCCTTGCTTATGATAGTATGAAACTGCATGTAGAACTGATGCTGCAATTACAAGCTTCCGGTGCTGTAACATTTGATTATGGTAATAATCTTCGGGCCCGCGCACAGGAGCATGGGTTAGCCAATGCCTTCGATTTTCCTGGATTTGTACCTGCCTATATTCGTCCTTTGTTCTGTGAAGGCAAGGGCCCTTTCAGATGGGCGGCACTTAGTGGAGATCCGGCAGATATTGCAGTTACGGATGAACTGATTATTAAACTATTCCCTGAAAATAAATCGATGCAAAGATGGATGAAGATGGCTAAGGAAAGAATTGCCTTTCAGGGACTACCAGCCAGAATTTGCTGGCTCGGACAAGGAGAGCGGGAAAAAGCTGGTCTTGCATTTAATGAATTGGTGAAAACCGGAAAAGTAAAAGCGCCGATTGTAATTGGGCGCGATCATCTTGATACAGGCTCTGTTGCATCACCAAACCGCGAAACAGAAGCAATGCTCGATGGGAGTGATGCGGTGGCAGATTGGCCAATATTAAATGCATTAGTAAATACCGCTGGCGGTGCAAGCTGGGTTAGTCTTCACCATGGAGGTGGTGTAGGCATGGGATATAGTATTCATGCAGGAATGGTAATAGTTGCAGATGGAACAGATGCAGCGGCTCAACGTCTTTCAAGGGTTTTAAGAAACGACCCGGGAATGGGGGTTATCAGACATGCAGACGCTGGATATGAATTAGCACAGGAGACCTTGGCTAAGCATAAGCTGGGGTTGTAATTGATGTAGTGCCGAGGTTCATGTTGGTCGATAGTCGATGGTCCATAGACCATAGACCATGGACCATCGACTATGGACTGATCAATCCAATCGCTTCATCAACATATCATCAATCTTTTTGAAAAGATGGTAGGGCTTATAGGTGCGCCATTCGGGAAGATCCATCAATTCGATGTAGTAATTTAATTTCTTCTTTTTGAAGTCATATTGAGCAGCATCACTCATGTTAAGGGCCACGGCCCATCCATTTTCTTCGGTGAGTTCATCGAACCATTCCTGGTAATACTCTTTGTCGCTGCTATGAAAATTCATCACGTTTTCTGCAATGAGGATGTATTTGGTGATACCCTGTTTGTAAAACAAATCCATTACTTCACGTTTCAGTTCCATGATATCGTTTTCAATAGCATCGTTCCATTCCCCAATCAATTCGATTACGGCGAAATTCAGTTCATAATCAACATAGATTACTTTCAGGTACAAGGTTCTGCTGCCAAAATCATCCCATTGAGGATGTATGTAGTAATTGTAAACTGTTTGAGAAAATTCAAACTCACTATAGGTACGTCCAAAAAAAGGTGAACGTTGATCCTCCTCAGAAACGTAAATATGCCGCCAGTTATAAAAAGGCTCGATGTCGTGCATACGCGTGAAAATATCCAATATTAAACAGAGAAATATCGAATGTTCAACTATTTGGAAATTCGATATTTCTCTGTTGGTAATTCTTCTGTTTTACTATCCTGCTGCTTCTACTGCTTTCTTTACACTGCCGTGTTTAAGTAGCAGGTCTTTGGCAACTTCGTATTCAGTTATTTTGAGGTTTTCCATCACCATTTTTACCCCTCTGTCAACGAGTTTTACATTACTCAGTTGCATGTTCACCATTTTATTATCATCAACACGGCCAAGCTGTATCATTACGGCAGTTGAAACCATATTCAATACAAGTTTCTGTGCGGTTCCGCTTTTCATACGTGTACTACCAGTAACAAATTCTGGTCCAACAACCACTTCAACAGGAAAATCTGCTTCTCTTGAAACGGGGCTGTTAGGGTTGCAACTGATGCTGCCGGTAATAATTCCCTGCTTGCGGCATTCTTTCAATGCGCTGATTACGTATGGGGTAGTACCACTCGCTGCAAGTCCAACCACGACATCTTTATCACTAACAAAATGTCTTTGTAAGTCTGCCCAGCCTTGTTCGGTACTGTCTTCCGCAAATTCAACTGCCTGGGTAATGGCTTTATCACCACCTGCAATGATGCCGATAACAAGTCCGTAAGGAACCCCAAAACTTGGAGGACATTCACTCGCATCAACAATACCAAGTCTGCCACTGGTTCCTGCACCGATATAAAACAGTCTGCCACCGGCAAGCATTTTATCTGCAATGGCTGCTACTAGTTTTTCGATTTGAGGGATGGCTTTCTCCACTGCATTGGGAACCATTTTATCCTCGTTATTGATATTGGTCAGCAATTCCTGGATCGACATTTTCTCCAGATGCCTGTACGTTGAAGTCTGTTCTGTTACTTTAATAAACTCAGCCATAATGCTTTTTTAGCGGTGATATTCAATTAGTCCTTGCATGGGTGCTTTCAATACCCTGCCCAATTCCAGTTCGTAGGTATTACAAAGGTCTTTTAATACATCTTTGAAACCAAATGCAATACTTCCAACAAAATGAATGGGGTGGGTCCAGCTTTCCCTGTATTTGTATAAATGGGTGAAAAAGAAGTCGTTTAATCCGTCTTCAATAATGTTTTCAATCATATAATGTCCTCTGTTCTCGGCCAGAAATATGGCAAATGAAGCGAGGTATCGGTTAGCCAGCGGTTTCTTGTATACATTTTCAAGTATCTCCATTTGGGTAGTCTGGAAACGTTTTTCAAACCTTGCTTTAAGTTCTTCGTCGTAGGTATTATACAGGTAATACTGTATTACTTTTTTGCCCAGGTATGCGCCGCTTCCTTCATCACCAAGAACATAACCGAGTCCCGGACTGTTTTTTACCATTTTTTTACCATTGAAAAAACAAGAGTTAGCCCCTGTTCCAAGGATACAGGCAATGCCTTTTTGTTTTCCGCAAAGAGCTCTGGCGGCAGCTAACAAATCGTTCTGTACCTCTGCTTTTGCTCCAGGGAATAGTTTTTTCAAAACTGATTTTAGAACTGTTACATTTTTAGGGTTTGCTAAACCGGTTCCGTAAAAAAAGACCTGTTTAACGGTGAATTTCTTCAGTTTCGGGAGTAATTCTTTCTCTAGTAATACAACAATTTCCGGTCCTGATAAGAAATAAGGGCTGATTCCCTGGGTAATGATAGATTTAATTTTTTTACCATTTTCGAGTACACACCATTCACATTTGGTGGCACCACTATCAGCAATTAAACTTACAGGCATAGAATCATTTTGAAACCGGATAATAGAAGAAGCCACGAAGTACGAAAATTTTAATGAGAAATCAACTCATTTTATTGATTGATTGGCTATACTAATGCCTGTTAGCCATTCATCCCAAGAGAGAAAGAACTTAAACGATGAATTACGATATTTGCAGTATGGGAAATAATAAGTTGAAGGTTTGGTTGCCGATTTTGTTTGCCTTGGTAATGGTATTCGGTATGATGATTGGTTACCAGTTAAGAGATAAAACACAGGGTAACCGTTTTTTAAGCTTTAAAAAGAGCAGTGCTTTACAGGAATTGGTTGAGCTGGTTAGAAGTAAATATGTAGATCCTGTAAAAATCGATAGTATCAGTCAGGTTGCGGCAGATGAGTTATTATCTCGCCTCGACCCGCATTCTGTTTATATTCCAGCAAAGGACCTGATGGAAGTGAATGAAGAACTGATGGGAAACTTTCAGGGTATAGGGGTAGAGTTTCAATTGTTTAGTGATACAGTACATGTAGTTACAGTAATGAAAGGAGGTCCATCAGAGAAAGCAGGAATGATGGTTGGCGATAGGTTGATTAAAGTGAATGACACTATTTCTCTGGCGGGAGTTAAAATTAAATCAGAACAGGTGAGGGCTAACTTAAGAGGGCCTGCAGATTCTAAAGTGCAGGTGACTGTATTAAGAAATGGGGTTGAGAAGAAAATTACCATACAGCGTGGAACCATCCCTGTTCCTACGGTTGACGTTTCTTACATGATTTCTCCGGGTGTTGGCTTTATCAGGATCAATCGTTTTGGAGAGCCTACCTATGAAGAGTTTATGCAACAGCTCGAGCGATTGCAGGCATTGGGTATGAAAGAACTGATCCTTGACCTGCGTGGAAATGGTGGTGGATTATTAAAAGAAGCAACTGATATAGCGGATGAGTTTTTGGATGAAGATAAACTGATTGTTTACACAGAGGGTGAACATGTGCCTAAAATGGAATACCGTTGTAAACGTGACGGTCTATTTGAAAAAGGAAAGCTTGTGGTACTGGTAGATGAAACATCTGCCTCAGCCAGTGAGGTGTTAAGCGGGGCATTACAGGATTGGGACAGGGCCACTATTATTGGTCGACGTTCTTTTGGTAAGGGGTTGGTGCAACAGCAGTTTCAGTTATCAGATGGAAGTGCGGTACGACTAACGATTGCCCGTTATTTTACTCCATTGGGTAGAAATATTCAAAAGTCTTATGATAAAGGAAAGGCAAAATATGAGGAAGACCTTGTATCGCGTTGGCACAATGGAGAATTGGTAAAAGCGGATACTGTTAAACCAATTGGCACATCCTACAAAACACCAGGAGGTAGAATGGTTTATGGAGGAGGTGGTATAACTCCAGATATATTTGTTGCCTATGATACTACCAGGCTCGACACCGCTTTAATGGCTATGTACTATAAGAATACGATGAATAATTTTGTTTATCGGTTATACCTTAGCCAGCAACAAAAATTCAATAGCTTTAAAACCCCAGAAGCCCTTTATGAGCAATATATACCGGGTGAATCAGAGTGGCAGCAATTGGTAGCATTTGCAGCAAAAGACAGTGTAAAACTGGCTGGTGCTTCAGCAAAGGATAAAAAATTCCTCTTGCATAATGTACAACTCATGATGGCCAGACAGATTTGGAGAACAGAGGGGTATTATGAACTGCAGAATAAAACAGATCAGACTGTTTTAAAGGCATTAGAATCCCTGAAATAACCGGGTTTAAAGCAATTTATCCTGAGCAACAAGATTAATCTAATTAAACTCCGGTTCATGAAAATGAAGTTATCTTTTGTTGTCGCTATTTTATTTGTTAGTGTTTCCTCCGTAAAAGCCCAACCTAAAACAACGTCCCATGCTTCTCAGGTTTGGCTTGCCTATTTTAATCAAACAAGGTTATCAAATAAATGGGGATTATGGGGCGATTTTCAGATTAGAACAAGGGAAGATTTGGTTGGCCATTTTTCAACAGGTATTGCTCGTGTTGGATTAACTTATTTTGTTGACGATAATGTGCGGCTAACGTTGGGGTATGGCTACATCAATAATTTTCCGGCGAATGATAATATTAAACTATCGCAGCCGGAACACCGTCCCTGGCAACAGGTTCAATGGTTTACCAGGAACAAAAGAACCCGTCTGATTCAATACATCAGGTTAGAGGAAAGGTATAGAAGAAAATACCTGAGCAATACGGAGTTGGCCAATAGTTATGCTTTTAATTTTAGGATGCGATATAATATACTCTACCAGGTTCCTTTAGCTACGGCAGGATTAATTCCTAACAAACTTTCTGCCATTATTAATGATGAGGTACACATCAATTTCGGGAAAGAAATAGTGAATAATTATTTTGACCAGAATCGTTTTTTCCTGGGGTTAAACTATCAGTTTGATGCAAACCAAAACCTTCAATTTGGATACCTAAATACATTTATTCAAACAGCGGCCGGGAACCAGTACCGGAATATTAATGCTTTAAGGGTGGCTTTTTTGCAAAATTTGGACCTACGCAAGTAATAATCAGCGTTTTAGGGGAATGTTTAAACAACCAATCAGCCTGATTTTACGTATTTTTAGCATTGCATTTGTTGATATCCAATACCCATATAAAATTGGGCTTATATGTAATGCCCCATGATAGGGAAGGCTTGTTTAATAAGTCTTTCAGCGTTTTTATTGTTTTATGTCTGCTATTATTTTCGACTGATAGTTTTGCTCAATGTGGTACGGGTACTTCACCCATTTATGATATCAATTTAACTGCTGCTAAAGATACTTCCTGGACTCTTCTAAGCACATCAAGAACAGGTACGGCATGTGTAGGTACCCCTGGTGCAGATACACGATGCATTCGTTTTAATATTAGTGTTAATTCTGGAACTGATTTGATAAATTTCGCTACAAGTAAAATTACTGGAGCAAGTTTTTATTCTATTAATTGCGGTCCTTTGATTCCAATAGGAACGCCCGCTTGTGTAACTGGAATGAGTTCTTTTTGTATATCGTTTTGCAAACCAGGAAATGATCCCGATGACTATATTATTACAGCCTCAAGCATAATTAAGGGTTCTGGGGATATTATCTTGAGACAGAATTGTTCAGGTACAATGAGTGTAACTGGTGTATCTGCTGCAACAGTGGGTTGGCGTTCGATATTTCCCGGTGCCGCAAATGCTTATGATGGTTATTTAAGTGCTACAACTGGTGTAACAAGTGTAACCGTAACCCCTACAACCGGAGCACCTGCCTTTATTGATTATGAAGTTAGTGGTACTGGAGCTTGTACAGGTTTACGAAGAGATACCATTCGTGTTTATACAGTATCTCCAATGACTGTAAGTATCAATCCAACAAATCCTGCATTGTGTAATGGCGCGTCTGTTTCATTGAATGCAACAGTAAGTGGAGGTAATCCGCCCTATACTTATGCCTGGAACACTGGATCAACAGCCGCAGGCATTACAGCATCAGTAGTGGGAAATTATTCCGTAAGTGTTGCAGATAATACAGTTGGCTGTCCGAATGAAGTTGGTAACGTAACAATTGTAGCTGCGGCTACGCCATCCGCACCAACAGTATCGCCAGTCAGTATCTGTGCCGGTAATACGGCTACCTTAACGGTAACATCACCAGTAGGTACACAGGAATGGTTTACCGTTGCATCAGGAGGAACTGCAATAGCAACTGGGAATAGTTTTACAACACCTGTTTTGTTTGCCAATACAACTTATTATGTACAGGCAAATAACGGATGTACAGGAAGCCGAACCGCAGTAACGGTAACAGTAAATGCCATACCTGCTGCGCCTACGGCTGCAGGTGCCACAATATGTGCTGGTCAGACAGCATCACTGAATGCAAGCGGAGGAGCAGGAGATGGTTTTAAATGGTTCGATGCTGCATCTGGTGGTAATCTGCTTGCTTCAACAGCAGGTTATACAACTGCTGCTCTTAATACAGCAACTACATTTTATGTACAGGCTGAAAACAATGGATGTATTGGTCCTAGAACGGCTGTTTCGGTTAACGTGAATAGTATACCTGCTAATCCAACAATTGCAGGTACATCAATTTGTAGCGGTAATACGAGTACATTAACTGCTACAGCGCCGGGGGGTACTTATGAATGGTGGGATGCGGCCATAGGCGGAACAATGTATGGAACAGGTATTTCTTATACCACACCAACATTAAATAGCACAGCTACTTACTATGTACAGACTACTGTTAATGGTTGTTCAAGTGCCAGTAGAACGGCCGTAACAGTAACAGTTAATCCAACACCGACTGCGCCTAATGTAAATAATGCTAGCATTTGCGGAGGCAATACGGCGACCGTTTCTGTTAGCTCAACAGGGGACACCTACAGGTGGTATAATGCAGCAAGTGGTGGAGACCTATTGATTATTGGCTCTTCATATACTTCTCCTGTTTTAAATGCATCAGTAAATTATTATGTTTCTGCAACTTCTTCGGCGGGTTGCGTTAGTAATCGTGCAACGGCAACAGTAACTGTTACAGCAATTCAAAATCCTGTATTCACTTATCCCTCCAGTACATTTTGTAAATCTGACCCCACACCGCCAGTGCCTAATTATATTGCACCTGGAGTTAGCGGCACCTTTACTGGAACTGGGGCATTAGTTATAAATGCTACAACTGGGGAAATTAATTTAGCAACTACTCCAGTAGGTTCTTACACAGTTACCTTAAGTGTTGTAAGCGGTTCTTGTAGTTATTCCAGAAGCGTTACAGTTAATATCATTAATAATAGTCCAGATCCAAATTTTAATTATGCAAGTGGGCAGTTTTGCGTGAATCAAGCGAATGCATCACCTGTATTTTCAGGCAGTGCAACTCCTGGAGTGTTTTCAAGTTCGCCTGCTGGGTTAACATTTCAGAATAACTCAACAGGAGAAATTGATTTTTCAAATACTAGTGCAAATACTTATTTCATTACTAATACTATTACAGGTGCAGGAGGTTGTGTAACAGTTTCTGCAACGATTCAAATCATAGTTTCTCCTCCACCAACCGTTGATGCTGGTACTAACAAAGTTGGATGTGAAGGTCAGCCAATTGCATTGAATGGAACTTTAGGCGGTACTGCTTCTTCAGGAGTATGGTCTATTTTAGGAGGAGGACAAGGAAATTTTTCTAATTCGGGGTCACTTACGAGTTCTTTTACTCCAGCAATTGGGCAAACATTTGTAACACTGCGATTGACGACTGATGATCCAGTCGGGGCATGTGCTGCAGTAAATGACGAATTAACGATTGAAGTAAAACCAACACCAGCGCTTCCATCTGTAACAATTCCTTCAGTATGTTCAGGCAATACTGCGACACTAATTGCAACAGCTCCTGGTGGTACTTATAAGTGGTTTGCAAATGCAAATGATATAACTGAATTACAATCCGGTACTAATTTTACAACAGGAGTACTTACAAGTAGTTCGACCATTTATATTTCAGCAACATCGGCAGATGGGTGTACAAGTAATAAGCAATCTATAGTAGTTCCGGTTAAACCTTTGCCATCAATTAATACTTCCCCAACTGGAAATATTTGTTCTGGCATTGCTCATAATTATTCAATCGGCGCAGATATTCCATCAAGTAGTTTTACCTGGAGTAGGGCAGCAGTAGTAAACATAAATAATCCGGTAATTTCTGGGCAAACGACAAATACAATTACCGAAACACTTAATAATATTACCACTAGTGCCATCAATGTGGTTTACCAGATAGTTCCCTCGGCCAATGGTTGTACCGGCTCACCATTCAATTATACGTTAACGGTAAAACCAATACCCGCTACGCCTTCTGCCACAAATTCCGGACCTGTTTGTGCCGGAGGAAATATACAACTTTCTACTCCTGATGTCTCGGGTGCTACCTATTTGTGGACAGGACCGTCGTCTTTTAATTCTTCCATCCGAGAACCTCAAATTCTGAATGCAGTAAGTGCCAATGGAGGTAATTATAGTGTAAGTATTGTTGTGGATGGATGTACAAGTCAGGCAGGATCTGTGAATCAAATTATAAAAGCTATCCCTGCTGCTCCAACTGTTTCAAATTCATCACCAGTTTGTGTTGGTCAGGATGTTTCATTGAGTACACCAATTGTTTTGGGCGCAAGTTATCAATGGACAGGCCCCAATAGTTTTGTCAGCACGTTGAGGGAACCTGCCATCAGTGCAGCAGGATTTGCCAATGCCGGAAATTATTCGCTTGCACTTACAGTTGACGGTTGTACCGGCCCTTCGGCAAGTACAGCAGTGGTAGTTAATCCATTACCTTCTGCAGTACCCATTTCCAGTACCGGACCAGTGTGTAATGCTGAACAATTGCGTATTACTGCTGACGCATTACCTGCAGCAAACTATTATTGGACAGGCCCTAATGGTTTTGTATCTACTGATCGAGAGTTTGTTATTCCATCTATGAGTAGTAGCACTGTTGGTAATTATCAGGTTGTTGTATCGGTAGCGGGTTGTCCGAGTTTAGCCAATTCATTTGATGCAACATTAAAACCTACACCATCTGCGCCCTCTATAGATCCAGTTTCTCCTGTTTGTGAAAATGGTACGCTTGTGCTCAATGCGGCGTTGGTTTCAGGAGCAACCTATAACTGGACAGGCCCTGCAGGTTTTATAAACAATACCCAAAGTCCGGCTATAACAAATGTTACAACT
Source organism: uncultured Sediminibacterium sp. (assembly GCA_964611995.1). Lineage (GTDB taxonomy): Bacteria > Bacteroidota > Bacteroidia > Chitinophagales > Chitinophagaceae > Sediminibacterium. The sequence continues at coordinate 12,735 of CAZTCS010000002.1, forward strand.
ACTATGGCCGGCAATTATGTAGTGAATATAGTAGTGGATGGTTGCAGAAGTGCAGACAATTCCGTGAATGTTGTGGTGAATACTTTACCTGCCGCACCTACATTAAGTACTGGTGGACCGGCATGCGTTGGAAATGCATTACAGCTCAATGCTGCTAATATATCAGGAGCAACTTACAATTGGTCAGGACCAGCAGGGTTTATAGCCAGTACACAAAATCCATTAGTCACCAATGTATCATTGGCCAATGCGGGAACTTATACTGCTTCGGTAACAGTAAATGGATGTGCCGGACCTTCCGCTACAGTTAATGCAGTGGTTAATCCATTACCGGGTCCCGTAAATATCAGTAGTACTGGGCCGGCCTGTATTGCTGATCCGCTAACAGTTACAGCGGATGCAGTACCCGCAGCGTCTTATCAATGGTCGGGCCCGAATGGTTTTTCTTCTACCGACCGAACATTTGTTATTCCATCAATGAGTACCTCAACGGCAGGGACATACCAATTAATTATAGCTGTAGCCGGTTGCAATGGTTCACCTAATTTAATAGATGCCACTTTAAAACAAACGCCAACGCCACCTGCTATTGATCCTGTATCACCAGTATGTGAAAATGGAACATTGATATTGAGTGCAGGAATAGTTGCAGGTGCTACTTATAGCTGGTCGGGACCATCAGGATTTGCCAGTAATGCACAGAGTCCGGCAATCTCGTCTATTACTACCGCTATGGCCGGAAATTATGCCGTGAATATTGTTGTTAATGGATGCAGAAGTGCCAACAATATTGTGAATGTGGTTGTGAACCCACTGCCTGCCGCACCTGTATTAAGTACAGGAGGGGCAGTTTGTGTTGGAAATACTTTACAATTAAATGCAGCAAGTATCACTGGCGCCAGTTATAGCTGGACAGGCCCCGCAGGGTTTGTATCAAACATACAAAACCCTCTTGTTACAAATGCAGCATTAAACAATGCAGGAGTTTACACGGCTGCAGTTACGGTTAATGGATGTGCAGGTCCGACGAATTCAATTACAGCAATTGTTAACCCATTGCCAGGTGCAGTTAATATCATTAGCAGTGGCCCGGCTTGTCAGGGTAGGCCTTTGCAACTTACGGCTGATAGTGTAGTTGCTGGTGTGTACACATGGTCTGGACCAAATGGATTTACAGCCAATACACGCAATATTTCTTTTGCATCAATGAACAACTTACTTGCAGGAAATTATCAGGTTTCAGTAGCAGTGGCCGGATGTCCGGGAGCAAGTAATAATATAACGACAGTGCTAAAGCCCACACCTGCGGCACCTGTTATTAATACTATTGCGCCGATATGTGAAAATGGCCCATTATTACTTAGACTAAATACCGTTAACGGCGCTATTTATAATTGGTCTGGCCCTAATGGGTTTACAAGTAACGCACAGAATCCATTTTTCGATTCTGTAAAATTAAATCGCTCAGGTATTTATACTGCATTCGTTACAGTAGATGGTTGTGCCAGCAATAACAGTTCGGTAAATATTAATGTTATTCCCGAACCTATTGCTCCAACTATAAGTAGCAATAGCCCTGTTTGTATCAATACTCAATTACAATTCAATGCTAATGCTGTTTCAGGTGCAACATATAGATGGATAGGAGAGAATGGGTATTCTTCTACCTTGCCAAACCCATTGATTAATACTGCTGCATTAAACGATTCGGGAAAATACGGTATGGCCGTAACAGTTAATGGATGTGTAAGTGATACTTCCTATTTGCAGGTTGCAATAGACAAACTTGCGGTAGTTGATGCTGGGAGAGACCAGGTGGTTTGCGCCAATAATGCAATGGTGAATTTATCCGGAACGGTTAGCGGCGGAACCACCAGTGGAATATGGTCTACAAGCGGCACTGGTCGTTTTGGCACAAGAACGGGTAGTTTGAATAATACTTATACGCCGAGTAGCCTTGATACCGCAAATGGCTTTGTTCAGTTAACACTTACGTCAACCAATAATGGTTCCTGTCGGGCTATCAACGCATCAATTGTTGTCCAGATTACTGATGCGCCATATGTTGATGTAGGAACTAATAAAGTGGTTTGTGCAAATGATCAAATATTTCCAGTGAGTGCGTTGTGTCGCAATGCAACTGGAGTTAGGTGGACCACTAGCGGTACTGGATCTTTTGATGCTTCTAATGCATCTAGTACAAACTATGTACTTTCAGATCGGGATCGAACATCTAACAGTATTCGAATTACTGCTACTTCTACAGGCAATGGAACCTGTCTTGCGGCTACAGATGAACTGGTAGTAAATCTTGCTCCAATACCAGATGTAGATGCAGGAAAGGATGTATTGGTATTCGAGAATACGCCATATACTTTAAATCCATTGATTACAGGTACCATACAGTCTTTTCAATGGTCGCCAGCCAATTTCCTGAACAATCCTAATTTGCGTACCCCTGTTTTCAGAGGTAATGCAGACCAAACCCTTAAGTTAACTGTAGTAAGTACCAATGGTTGTGTTGCTACTGATGAAATTGCTATTACCGTTTTAAAGCCTTTCCCAATACCCAATGTGTTTACACCTAATGGTGATGGTATTCATGATACCTGGGTAATTCCAGAGCTCAATAAATATCCTGATGCGGAAGTAAGTGTGTTCGACAGGGCAGGTAAGCGGGTTTTTTATACAAACGGATATAAAACTCCTTGGGATGGAAGGTATGATGGGAAACCACTTCCCTTTGCTACCTATTATTACATTATCATTCCAAAAATAATTCAGGGGGTATTCTCCGGACCAGTTACGATTCTCAAATAGTTGGGTTATCTGATTAATACCAAAGTGCCGGATTGCTGTTGCTCTTTACCTAAAGGCGTTTTATAATTAATCTTATAAACATAGGTGGCTGATGGTTGTGGCTGCCCGCCTACATTACCATCCCATCCTTTATTGGTATCTGTTGTTTCAAAAACCAACACCCCCCATCTATTGAAAATTTGCATCCTGTATCCGGGTAATGGTACTGGTATCAGAGGCTTGAATACTTCATTTTTGCCATCACCATTAGGGGTAAATGCATTAGGAATCATGATGTCAACACAATAAGTAGTGCCAATGGTTATTTGGTCGGTTCCATAACATCCATTTTTATCGCGAACCTGTAACTCGTAAGTGCCTGCCTGTGTAATAGCCCTTGGATTTTGTGTGTTCCCATCGCTCCAGTTGTAGCTGGTATAGTTAGGTAAATCAATGGTATATGTAGCAGCGCTACAAATGATAGTGTCTTTGGGTAAGAAATGTGCGGGAGTGTCTACCAGGTAAAGATTAGTAACCACGATAGAGTCGCATCCCAGGAATGTTTTTAAGGAATCGGTAAATGCCCCCCTTGTTTTTTGCCAAGCCCCACCAAGTAAAACAGAATCACCTTTGCAGATTATGAGATTTCGGTTGGTGAATTTCAATGGATTTACGGTTAGGTTTAATAGACGCACACTATCACAACTACTAGCTCCTTGAAATACATCTGTATAGGTACCTGTGGTTGAATAGCCCATGTATTGCTCATTAGCACAGATGGTAACATTTACAGTCGTAACGGGTGGCTGGTAATTATAAGTGCCGATATTATTTGATGAATCTTTTTCTTCAAACGATATGCTGGCTGGAATAATCCTGATATTGTTCCCATTGTCATTCACAGATGCGTATATAATACCACTGCCAATATGCTGTATGCTTTTTATAAAAGTTTGAGATTGTGTAAATAAGGTATCAGTGAGTATAAGCGGAGGTCCAAGTATAATCGCAGTATCTGTAAGTGGGTTTCCTTTATAAAAAGTAACCTGTAGGTTTTTGGGAAGAACCCCTTTTCGATAACTATTGGTGATGGTAATACTCACAGAAAGACTGTCTTTCGACAAGCAATTAGCCGCATTAATAGTAACGCTATAGTCATTAACAGGAGGTACTTTGATATTTATAAATGCAGTATCGAAACATTGGTATTGACTTCTTACTGCAAGTCTTTTTATGCGGGATGAATCAGCAACAAAAAGCGGTGAAGAACAGGTGGTACAACTAAGTTGTTTGGCATCACTCCAAAGATAGGTAGAGGTAATACTTGGATCAGGGAATGTTCCGCCTTGAATCCTTAAAGTGTCGCCTGGTTCTAGTGTTGTGTCTAAAGGTGAAACCACTGCACGGAAGCGGATATTATTAATCCTTAATACATTGTTTGTATAGTTCTGTTCCACTAAAATTGTATTGGGCAAACTTATGGGGATAGAAGTGCCTGTATCTCCAACGACCGCATAAAGACTATCAATTTTTTTATAACCAATGTCAATGATATGTGTATAGTACACGCCGCAACAACGTCCTCGGATACTATCAGGAATGATAAAAGTGGTATCGATTTTTTTTGCACCCGATAAATTGGGGTTTCTATCATAAAAACTTACGGGCGTTCCTGAAGGAATGGTTTTAAATCCACTGTTACAAACGATGAATTCCAACCGAACTTTTGTTTCCTGGTAACAATTGGCCCTGCTTATAAAAATGGATGCATCTGAAGTTGGATCCATTACATTAATGCCAAAAGTGTTGGTAGTATCTGAGCAGGTGCCATTGCTTGCAATCATTCTTAAGTAATGTGCAACCGGTTCCTGGAATACATAATTCAGGTTAAATGTTGTACCAACCTCCTGCTCATTCTGATTTAGGTCATTTCGCATGAGCCACCTGTAACTGGTTGCATTGAGCGATTGATTCGTAAATAAAATGCTGTCGAGTAAAACATTGGTTTTCGAGGCAACACTTTTTTTATCACTGTAAAAACGCGCAATTACACCGCAGCCTACAATTACTTCATCACGATAAGAGGCGAAACAAGTGCCGCCGTTTGATGCTTTTAGTGTAACGATAAATTTCCCCTGGGTAGGAAAAGTATAAGTGATATCATTGGTTAACGCTACCAGTGAGTCGTTTACAAACCATTGATAAGTGTTAGCGCCAACAGTGCTGTTGGTAAAATTAATCACATCGCCGATTTTCGGGTTGCTATTATTTCTTGTGAAACTGGCAAGTATGTTATCGTTACAGGGTTTATTACATTTGTATTCAAGAAGTCCGGTTCTTTGGGTATTAATTGCTGCCCGCATACGAAGTGCTTGTCCGGTAGTAAATTGATTGGCACAACCGCTGTTGCCATAATCCATAAAGTTCAAGCCAAAATCAGTAGTATCTCTTACATAGAATCCATTGGAGTAGTTAGATAATGTGTCTGTACTACAAGAGTTAACACCGTTGGGATTACTACAGGCATTTGGATTGTATGGATAACCATCCGGGGGCGTGTCGCAAACCCTGTCGCCATCTGTTTCACAATTATTATTGGTGCAATAACCTTCAAATGTGTGGTATAGGCCAAGGTAATGTCCCATTTCATGAGCAAACAATGTTCCAAAACCTGTTATTACAATACCATCTGAGGCGCCTCCGCCCGGGGGAAGGGTAGCATATCCTCCAGCGTTTAGTCGGGTCCATGTGTTACAGGAAAAATCGGCGCTGATTTCTCCAACAATATTATTTACCAGCCAAACATTAATATACCGTTGTGGATCCCATTGTGCAAGTCTCTTAAGTCTTTCATCCTCGATATACATATTGAGGTTTGTACCATAAGTGGAAACAATACGGTTTATACCATTAGTGATGCCTCCATCTGGTGCTTTCTGGGCAAGACAAAACCGTATTTTAGTATCTGCTCCGGTACTGCCCGCATAAGTACCGGCCTTCCCAAAAGCATCATTTAAGTCTTGAAGAGCATTCTGAATCGTAGCATCACTGATGCTGTATGGATTTGTGTTTACAATATGAAATACAACCGGTAGTGTAATTATGGTATCAATGGTATTGGATTTTTTAATGAGTATATCATTATTCATCCTGATTTCCTGTACACGAAATGTACTTGAACTTCTTTGTGCAGCCATTAGTTGATCGAAGCTACATAGTACTGACGGAGGAGGGGTATTGGGGTTAAAAGGTTGGTATGATTTTACAGAAGTTGACTGCTGAGCTTGTAAATTATTGAGATAACCGAAGCAGATCAGTGTTAAAAAAAGAATTCGGATGGAAATTAGTCGCTTCATTAATGTACCTAACTCATGTATAAATAAAATCTAAGATACAGGATGCAAGTAAAATGAAGCCTGGTTATTAAGCCCGATAATGGGGATAATACCTGGGAAATAGCCAATAAAGAATGTATATAAACACTTGAATGTGAGTAAATCATCTAAAAAAGACTAATAAAAATTTGGCTGGTTTTTTATTTCGCCTATTTTTGCACTCCCAAAACGAGATATAGTAATATAAATCGTTTGTTAAAAGGGCGATTCCGTAGCTCAGTTGGTAGAGCAATACACTTTTAATGTATGGGTCCTGGGTTCGAGTCCCAGCGGGATCACAAAGGCTACTGATTTCAGTAGCCTTTTTTTATTTATTTTGTAGCCGAGTATTTAACTCCAGCATTAACGCAAAAAAAATGGCTCAATTCTTAGACAAAGTAGTAGTAATCACCGGCGGTTCTGATGGTATTGGTAAGGCATTAGTAGAAGCATTCCTGGAAATGGGGGCAAAAGTGGCAACCTGCGGTCGGAATTATGATAAACTGTATCACCTTCAATCACAACATACCAATAAACCATTGCTTATTCATACGGCAGATGTAAGCAAAGAGTTAGACTGTAAACTGTTTATTGAACAGGTTATTAAGTCATTTGGCACCATTGATATTTTGATTAATAACGCAGGTGTTTCTATGCGGGCACTGGTTGCAGATGCTGAACTCGAAACCATACGCAAAGTGATGGATATTAATTTCTGGGGTACCGTTTGTACTACGAAATTTGCCCTGCCTTATATCATTCAGAATAAAGGTACCGTAGTAGGTGTATCTTCTATCGCCGGATATCGCGGATTACCAGGCAGAAGCGGCTATTCAGCTTCCAAATTCGCGGTACATGGCTGGCTGGAGGCACTACGAACAGAATTATTGGATAGCGGGGTCAATGTAATGTGGGTTTGTCCTGGTTTTACCAGTTCAAATATCCGGAATGCAGCATTGAATAAATCGGGCGAATCGCAGGGTGAATCGCCCATGGATGAGGGAAAAATGATGAGTGCAGATGAATGCGCCGATCATATTATCAAGGCAATTGTAAAAAGAAAACGCACTATTGTGCTAACATTTACCGGTAAAGAAACTGTTTTCTTAAACCGTTTCTTCCCCTCTCTGGCCGATAAACTGGTTCGTAAGTTTTTCTTTAAAAACGGGGAGTTGGTGAAATAACAACCGCATACTTACGTTATTTAGGCGGCATGCCCATTGTTACCTTAACTACTGATATCGGACAGCGTGACTTTCTTGTTGGCGCTATTAAAGGACAGTTCCTGCAACTGGACCCTACGGTAAATTTGTGTGATATCACGCATTATCTGCCACAAACCAACTATCCGCAGGCATCTTATATCTGCACCAATGCTTTTAAACATTATCCTGCGGGCACTTTTCATGTTATTATTGCGAATCTCTTCGATACACCCCTGAAATACCTCCTAATGGCAAGGTATCGCCAGCAATTTATTGTTTGTGCCGATAATGGGTTATTGACCATGATTACAGGTGAAAAACCTGCTGAAATGGTATCTATTACTTTAGGTAACGCCCATAACTTATTGCAAATCACATCCGCAGTAGCTGTTGCTGTTAATACCGTTTCCAAAACTGGTCAGCTATCCAGTGCCGGTCAGCCCATTTCAAATATTGATGAAAAATACCCGCTCAGGCCAACACTTGGACCAGATTGGATAGAAGGACAGATACTATTTATAGACCAGTTTGAAAACGTGGTAATCAATATAACCGAGGCTGAATTTAACGAACAACGAAAGGGCAGGGGCTTCAAAATAGTGTTTAAGCGTAATGAAGTAATAGAAACCATAAGTGCCAACTATGCCTCCGTTCCGGAAACAGAGAAATTGGCATGGTTTAACTCGGCCGGTTATTTGGAAATAGCCCTCCGAAACGGTAATATGGCCGGACTATTCGGCCTCCAGGGCTTCAATGAGCAACTTCAGAAAGCCCCTTCGGTTGATACCAGTTGGTTTTACCAAACGGTTAGGGTCTTTTTTGAGGAGTGAGGCCTTAGGGTTTAGGTGTTAGGGATAAGTTCGTCTGATCAAAGTCCTCTCTCACTACTCACTACTCACAATTGACAATTGACAATTCACCATTCACTATTCACTTTTTCAGTATTTTCGCATCCGCAACGGCAAAGGCCGGATTCATTTAATCATCAATAATTTTTATGGCATACGACTTAATCGTAATTGGCAGTGGTCCCGGAGGTTATCCGGCAGCTATTCGTGCTTCACAGCTTGGCTTTAAAGTAGCAATCATTGAAAAAGAGAGCCTGGGTGGTGTTTGTCTGAACTGGGGTTGTATTCCCACAAAGGCATTGTTGAAAAGTGCACAGGTTTATGAATACGTAAAACATAGTGCTAAATACGGCATCAATGCAACAGGTACCCACGATTTTGGTGGAGTAATTAAGTTCAGCCGCGGTGCTGCTGAAAAAATGAACAAAGGTGTTCAGTTCCTCATGAAAAAGAACAAGATTGATGTTATCATGGGGTATGGTAAAGTACAATCTAAAGGAAAGGTTGAAGTAACGGCTGCTGATGGTAGCAAGCAGGTGCTTGAAGCTAAATATATCGTTATTGCTACTGGCGGACGTAGCCGCGAACTTCCAAACCTTAAACAGGATGGAAAAAAAGTAATCGGTTACCGCGAAGCAATGGTATTGCCAGAGCAACCTAAAAGCATGATCATTGTAGGTAGTGGTGCAATCGGGGTTGAATTTGCTTATGTGTATAATAGCATGGGTACTAAAGTAACCATCGTTGAATTTATGCCTCGAATTGTTCCGGTTGAAGATGAAGACATCTCTAAAGAACTAGAAAAAAATTATAAGAAACAAGGTATCGATATTATGACCAATGCTTCTGTTGAGTCGCTTGATACCAGCGGAACCGGTGTTAAGGCACTGGTTAAAAAACAGGATGGCTCTACAGTTACACTTGAAGCAGAAGTGGTATTAAGTGCGGTAGGTGTTGTTGCTAATATTGAAAATATTGGTCTGGAAGAAAATGGTATTAAAACAGAGAAAGGTAAGATTGTCGTAGATAAATTCCAGCAAACTTCAGTGCCCGGTATTTATGCAATTGGTGACTGTTCTCCTGGACAAGCTTTGGCACACGTTGCTTCTAAAGAAGGCATCAATGCTGCGGAACACATGGCTTATCTTGAAAAGAAGCACCATCATCTGCCAGAAGCAATCGATTATAATAATATCCCGGGCTGTACTTATTGCACACCTGAGATTTCAAGTGTAGGTTATACGGAGAAAGCAGCGAAAGAAGCTGGTTACGAAATTAAAGTAGGTAAACTGCCATTTGTAGCAAGTGGTAAAGCAACTGCTGTGGGTGCTACTGAAGGTTTTGTAAAAGTTATATATGATGCAAAGTATGGCGAATTCTTAGGATGCCATATGATCGGCTATAATGTAACAGAAATGATCGCCGAAGCCGTAGTTGCACGTAAACTTGAAACCACAGCGCATGAAATCCTTAATGCAGTGCATCCCCACCCAACCATGAGTGAGGCGCTTAAAGAAGCTACTGCTGCTGCTTATGGAGAAGCGATAGATATTTAGAAGATGTAGGATGTCAGATCTCTGATGTCAGATTTGAATTATTATAGAAGATGCCGGACTTTGTTCCGGCATCTTTTTTTGTTATATAAGGGAACTAAAAACACTATTTATCTGGTGTTTTTTGATAATGAAATCCGATTAAATAATTCATCAGGTAGAATCAAAGAAAAATCGGAACTTTCTATCTTCTTATCTTTTTAGAAAAAATCTGAATAAGTTAAATTATAGCATCATGGCTACTTTCAAACTAAATGTTAACGGAAAAGAGAGAGAACTAGAGGCAGAACCTACTACCCCTGTTCTCTGGGTACTGCGTGATTACCTGGATCTTACCGGTACTAAATACGGATGTGGCATTGCGGCCTGCGGTGCCTGTACCATTCATCTTGATGGCACACCTGTCAGATCCTGTCAATTGCCAGTAGTGGCAGTTGGCTCAAAGAAAATTACCACTATCGAGGGACTCTCTGATAACAATACCCACCCTGTTCAAGCAGCATGGATTGAAGAGCAGGTGCCACAATGTGGTTATTGCCAGTCAGGCCAGATAATGGCAGCAGCAGCATTGTTGCAAAAGAAAACTTCTCCGACTGATGCTGATATTGACGCAGCGATGCAAGGTCATATCTGCAGATGTGGAACTTATCCAAGAATAAGGGAAGCAATCAAAAAAGCTGCAAAAAAAATGTCGGCAAAAGGGTAGTGTCTATTATTTCTAACCACAACAATGATCTATTATGGAACCAAAAGATATATCAAGAAGAAAATTTATCAGGGCAGCCGGCTTATCAGCCACTGCGCTAACCCTGGGGTTCTACTTTGCAAATGAATCTAAAGCAAGTACCATTATCAATGGTGATGACGCCGAAAACTATGGTATTTCTCTTAACTCATGGATACATATAGATACCAATGGTAAAGTAACGATTGTTTGTCACCGTGCAGAAATGGGCCAGGGGGCTTACCAGGCAATACCACAAATGATTGCAGAAGAATTGGAAGTAAACCTTGATGAAGTCAATATCATTTTTGGCAAAGGTGATACAGTTAAATATGGTAATCAGATTACAGGTGGTAGCTCAACTGTTCGCGGTACTTACAAAAACTTATTGAAGTTGAGTGCAAGTGCGCGTGAAATGCTGATAACTGCCGCAGCAGCGAAATGGAGTGTGCCTGCAGCAGAATGTTTTGCAGAAGCAGGACATGTAATTCATCGTTCTTCAGGCAAGAAACTACATTATGGAGAATTGGTAGTAGATGCTTCGAAACTCGAAACACCTAAAAATGTACAACTAAAAAAAGTTGCCGATTATAAACTCATCCGTAAGCCACTTCCACGCCAGGATACACCTTTGAAAACAAATGGTGCGGCCATTTTTGGAATCGACAAAAAACTACCCGGAATGCTATATGCTGTGGTAGAACGCAACCCACGTTTGAGGGGTAAAGTGAAGTCGTTCGACGATACTGCTGCACTTAAAGTTCCGGGTGTAAAGAAAGTATTCAAAGTTACCATGAAAGTATACGATACTGATAGGGAAGGTGTTGCTGTAGTAGCGGCATCTACCTGGTCAGCTATGCAGGGCCGGAAAGCGCTAAAGGTTGTATGGGATGATGCAGGTTTTGAGCATGTTAGCACAGAAGAGATTTATAAAAAAATGAAGACTGAATTGCAGTCTAAAGAAGGGTTGTCTGCCAAAAAGCAAGGAGACCCAGATGCGGTGTTGGCTCAGCAGAAAAATAAACTGGATGTCATTTATGAAACACCATATCAGGCACATGCTTGTATGGAGCCTTTGAATTGTGTGGCGCATTATAAAGGTGATGCTATTGATATCTGGGGCCCAATACAGGCACCTGATTGGGTACAGGGTGATATCAGCCAGAAAATGGGTATTAAAAAAGAAAATGTTCAAGTGAATATGACCTTTCTTGGGGGAGGCTTTGGAAGAAAAGCATTCCTTGATTACACTCATGAAGCTTGTCTAATCTCTAAAGAAACTGGAACACCGGTGCAAGTTATCTGGACTCGTGAAGATGATATGACACAAGGTCCATTCCGCCCCGGAATTAGTTATAGAGCTGAAGGTGCAGTGAATAATGGAGAAATCAGTGCGGTTAAATTCAGGATGTGCGGACAAAATATCGGGCACTGGATGGGGAGTAAAAAAGATATTCCTAATGATAGTGTATTAGAAGGCTTCCAGCCGCATTATTTAAATAACATTAAGGATATCAGTTTCTCAGACATTCCTTTTGAAACACCTGTTCCTATCATGTGGTGGCGTTCGGTATATGCTTCTACCAATGGTTTCGCGTATGAGAGCTTTATGGACGAACTGGCGATCGCAGCAGGAAAAGATCCATTGAAATTCAGAAAACAATACCTGAATAATGAACGTTGCCTGAAATTGTTGGATAAGGTTGAACAGGTTTCAGGATGGGCATCCCGTAAACCTAAACAAGGGTATGGCGTTGCGATTACTGAGTGTTTTAATAGCAGTGTTGCACAGGTAGTAAAAGTATCGAAGGATGCGACCGGGAAAATAAAAATTGATAAAGTTTGGGCGGTGATTGATTGCGGCTGGTATGTAAATGCTGATACCGTGCGTGCACAGGTGGAAGGCTCTATTATCATGGCATTAGGGGCGGCCACCAATCATGAAATACATTTCAAAAACGGATTAACCGCTGAGTCAAATTTCACCACTTACCGCATGCCGCGAATTAATGAAATACCACCTATCGAAATACATATTATGGATAACAACGAAGATGCTGGTGGAGTGGGTGAGCCTGGTTTGCCGCCATTTACACCTGCACTTACTAACGCAATTTTTGATTTAACTGGAAAGCGAATCAGGAAACTACCATTCGATCTGGCAAAGATTTAATGCATTTTATATTTAATTATTTACAATTATGAGAAGAAAATTTTCGACCCTTACTATAATTATTTTAACCGTAATAGTCTCAAGCAGTTTTATTCAAAGCGACGTACAAAAAAGTATTACCAGGGGTAAAGAAGTATATGAACTCTATTGTCAGAGTTGCCACCAGGAGAACGGAACGGGAATAAAGGATGTAAATCCACCATTGGCCAAAGCTGATTATATGAAAAATACAGCCAATGACCTTATTTCACTGATACTTCAGGGATCAGCTATGAAACTCACTGTAAACGGAAAGAAATTCTATGGTTCTATGACCTCTCAAGAATACCTTTCTGATGAACAAATTGCTGATGTACTCAACTATATAAAAAATAGCTGGGGCAATAAAATACCAGGAGTCGTTACACCTGCTATGGTTAAAGCAAAACGCAAATAAGCACTGCTTTTATTATCGATTAATATGCATGAAATAGTTGCAATCATAGAAGCTTATCATCAGTCATTTGCTGCCGGTAAGAAATCAGCCCTTGCAACCGTTGTGCATGTGGAGGGTTCTTCTTATCGAAGACCTGGTGCAAGAATGCTTATTACAGAAGATGCTGCATTAACAGGTTCCATAAGTGGCGGCTGTCTGGAAGGTGATGCTTTCCGAAAGGCATTACATGTGATATTGTCAGATAAACCAATGCTTGTTACTTACGATACAGCAGATGAGGACGATGCAAAATTTGGAATGGGGCTTGGGTGTCAGGGTGTAATACAGGTATTGATAGAGCCTCTTCAGGGAGATCGTGGCGAGGAGATTATCCGGTTATTAAAAATGGCCACGGCAACAAGACAAAAATCTGCCTTGCTTACTTTATTCTCCATAAACGATAAACGTTCACAACAATATGGGTCTTGCTTTTTGGTTGCTGAAAATGGACAACAAGCAGGCGATCTTCCGGTAACGGGTAAAGAAATATTAATTGAAGCAGCAACTGAAGTTATTGAAAAGGAACAATCAGTATTTTTTGCCCATCAATTTCAACAACAGGAGTTGATTGTATTCGCAGAATTAATTCAACCGCCAGTTTCCCTGGTAATTATTGGAGCAGGTAATGATGTGATTCCACTGGCAAATTTTGCTTCGATCCTGGGCTGGCAGTCTACCATAATCGATGGCAGACCAATGTATGCCACCAAAGAAAGATTTCCCATGCCTTCCTGCCAGGTGTTTCATGCTAAACCTGATCAATTATTGGAGCATATCATCATAGATCATCGAACAATGTTTGTATTAATGTCTCATAACTATAATTATGACTTGGTAATCCTGAAAACATTACTTAAAAAAGAAGTAACCTATATCGGGGTACTGGGGCCGTATAAAAAAATGCAAATGATGATGGATGAATTGAGCAGTGAGGGTATAAACTTGACAGAAAAACAGTTGGAAGCAATCCATGGTCCGGTTGGACTAAATATCGGTGCAGAAACTGCGGAGGAAATTGCGGTATCTGTAATTGCAGAAATACAAGCAAAATTAACGGGTACAAATGCACAACCTTTGCGTGAAAAAAGAGATGCGATTCACCTTAGGGCAGATTTGACCATTAAATCAATGGGCTCAACTTCATCTGTGTAATAAAATCAAAAAAATGCCAGAAACTGCTGTAATGATTTTAGCCGCGGGAGCTTCCAAGCGACTCGGCAGGCCCAAACAACAGCTTTTATTTGAGAACCAGACTTTACTTGATAGGATTATTCATACAGCTATCTCTTTACAAACAGGCCCAGTGTTGGTGGTGCATGGCGATGATATTATTTTACCCCAGGCTATTGCAATTGTTCCGGTATTGAACAGTCAATGGCAGGAAGGTATGGCTACATCCATTCATGCTGGTATTAACGCAATGGAAGCTAAATTCCCCCTGATTGAAACAGTGATTATAACTGTATGCGATCAACCATTTATCACAGTTGAACTATTTCGTGAAATGATTGCTTTGCAACAGCAAACCGGTAAGCCCATTATCGCTTCTGTTTATGGAGAAACAATAGGGACGCCGGTATTGTTCCACAAATCTGTTTTTAAGGAGCTACTCATTTTGAGTGGGGACAAAGGGGCAAGACAACTGTTAAAGAAAGAATCAGATCGGGTTGGATTGGTTAACTTTCCACTTGGTAAGATAGATATTGATAAGGAAGAGGATTATGAAGGGCTGATTAAACAATAAAACATGATTGTAGATTCACATAATCGGGTACATAATTATTTACGGATATCATTGACAGATAATTGCAATCTGCGGTGTTTTTATTGCATGCCGGAAGATGAATATGATTTTGCCACGGCCGAGCAACTAATGCAGGTAGATGAGATAGAAGCATTGGCGAAAATATTTGTGAGTCAGGGCGTAAATAAAATCAGACTAACAGGGGGAGAGCCATTGGTAAGGAAAGATGCAAAAGAAATCATCAGACGTCTGGCCGCATTACCCGTAACCTTAACAATTACCACCAATGGCACGAGGCTGCATGATTTTGTGGAACTTCTGAAAGAAACAAAGGTGAGTTCTGTAAATATTAGTCTGGATACATTACAGGCTGAAAAATTTCAATTACTTACCAAACGCGATCAGTTTCAGGTTGTGCAGAAAAATATTGAACTGATGGTCACGCATGGCTTTCATACCAAAGTAAATATGGTTGTAATGCGAGGCGTAAATGATTCAGAAATCAATGATTTTGTTGAATGGACAAAAAATATGCCCATACATGTTCGCTTTATTGAGTTTATGCCGTTTAGCGGAAACAGGTGGAACAGCAATAAGGTATTTACAATGGATGAAATGCTCAATGTTATATCCACGAAGTATGATTTTATACCATTGCAAGCCGATAAGCATGATACTGCTAAAAAATTCATGGTACCGGGGCATCTCGGCACATTTGCTGTAATCAGCACCATGAGTGCTCATTTCTGTGGAGATTGTAATCGGATCAGGTTAACCGCAGATGGGAAAATTAAAAATTGCCTTTTTTCAAAAGATGAACTAGACCTCTTAACCCCATTACGAAAAGGGGAAGAAGTACTGCCGCTGATTCATCAATCAATTGCAGCAAAAGCACCACAGTTGGGGGGACAGTTTACCCAGGATTTTGAAAAGCTTGAAGCAGCAACCATTAAAAACCGAAGTATGATCACTATTGGTGGGTAATATCTACCAATACTCAAAAACTCGATAGTAAATGATCAGTGTTTCCGAGGCAAGAAAAATTATTAGAGAAAATATACCCAATATTTTACCTGTTCAGGCAAAGCTGGAAGATTGTGCTGGTCGTATGCTTGCCAAAGATATAATAGCTCCTATTGATATACCTGCTTATCCGCAATCATCGATGGATGGATATGCATTCTCTTTTGCTGAATGGAAAGAACAACCCGTTCTGAAAGTTATCGGAGAGATGGCAGCAGGTGATCCTACTCAATTCACGCTTGCTCCTGCGACAGCTGTTCGCATTTTTACGGGAGCCGCAGTACCCAATGGCGCTGACACTGTAGTAATGCAGGAAAAAGTTAGGGTGAATAATGGTATGCTGGAAATCCTGGACGATCAATTGATCGCAGGAGCAAATGTTAGAAAAACAGGTGCTGAAATAAAAGCCCGAGAAATGGCTTTGTCAACAGGTGCTTTGCTAACGCCCGCGGCAATTGGTTTTCTCGCAGGATTGGGACTTACAGAAGCAACTGTTACCTCACTACCAAATGTTACGGTTATAATTACCGGAAATGAATTACAGCAGCCTGGTGAAAACCTTGGATATGGACAGGTTTACGATGCGAATTCCTATTCACTAACTGCGGTTTTAAAAGCTTGCGGCGTAAAAGAAATTCAGATTCGGAGCATTAGAATCAGTTTCCCTTGAAG
>CAZTCS010000002.1:29334-87538 GCA_964611995.1 uncultured Sediminibacterium sp.
GAGAGCGCCGGATAAACTGGAATTACTTACCGAACAATTACAACTCGCATTATCAGAAAGTAATATTGTTTTATTAACGGGAGGCGTTAGTGTAGGAGATTATGATTTTGTAATCGAAGCAGCCCGTCATTGTGGTGTTATTACCCGATTCCATAAACTAAAACAAAAACCAGGGAAGCCATTATTTTTCGGTACAAAAGATCAGCAATTAATATTTGGATTGCCCGGAAATCCTTCTTCAGTACTCACTTGCTTTTATATGTATGTGGTTCCCGTGATTGTTAAGTGGGTATCTGGGAAACAAGGTTTGAGCGAACAGAAAGTTGCAATTGCGGGTACTTATCAAAAGTCTGCAGGACTAACCCATTTTCTAAAAGGGTTCTTTGACGGTGAGCATGTTTCAGTGCTGGGAGCACAGGAATCTTATAGGATGCGGTCATTTGCAACAGCAAATTGCCTGATAGAATTAGCCGAAGATATTACTGTAGTTGAAGAGGGAACAATAGTACCTATTCATCTTTTACCCATATAACCGCAAGTATGGATAGTGTATTGTTTTTTTATATTTTACTCCTGGTCATTGCATTTCTGTATGCATCTGTTGGACATGGTGGTGCCAGCGGCTACCTTGCATTAATGGCTTTATTTGGTGTGGCTCCTGTAGTGATGAAGCCAACAGCATTATTACTTAACCTGTTTGTTTCTCTAACTGCATTCCTGCAATTTTATCGGGGAAAGCATTTTGTATGGAAAGTATTTCTTCCCCTGGCATTGGCTTCCATACCAATGGCATTCTTAGGAGGGTTGATAACAGTTGATGCAGGGATATACAAAAAGATACTAGGCGTATTGCTGGTATTTTCGGTAATCCGCATGTTGATGCCTGCTAAAAAAATATCGCTGGAATTAAAGCCTGCAAATTTCTCAGGCGCTTTAATGATGGGTGGAACAATAGGCTTACTGTCTGGAATGATTGGTATTGGAGGTGGAATTATATTATCTCCATTGCTAATCTTATTTAATTGGACAGATCAGAAGCAAACCGCTGCCATCAGTGCGCTTTTTATATTCGTGAATTCGGTATCCGGACTACTAGGACAGTTAACAAAAGGAATACAGTTTAGTACAGATATGTACATTTATGTAGTAATAGCATTTACAGGAGGGATAGCGGGTGCCTATTTTGGGGCAATGAAGTTTAAGCAGGAGGTGATGAAGAAAATATTAGCGGTTGTTTTAATAGTAGCAGCATATAAGTTATTGTTTACCGGAGTTTAAACAGAGCATAATTAAATGTTGGTTAAGTTTAATCGTGTTTAATCAGAAATAGATAAAATGAAAACAGAGATTCTTTTATTTGGTCAACTTGTTGAACTGATTGGAAAAGATACAATCAGTATAGAAGGTTGTGCCGATTCAACCATTTTGTTGAATAAATTAAAAGAACAATATCCGGTGCTGGCTGTAACAAAATTTGTTATGGCAATTGACAAGGAAATAGTAAACGAAAACAAATTATTAGAAGAGAAAAATATTGTAGCCTTACTGCCACCATTCTCAGGAGGATAATATGCAAAAAGACGCTTTTTTTGAACGTTACCAGCGGCAGATGATACTGCCCGGATTTGGTATTGCAGCCCAGCAGCAATTATCAGATGCCAGTGTTTTGGTAATTGGGGCTGGTGGACTGGGCTGCCCCGTATTGCAATACCTTGCCGCGGCAGGAGTAGGGAATATTGGTATAGCAGATGGAGATACTGTTTCTCTTAATAATTTACACAGACAGGTTTTGTTTCAAACCATTGATATTGGAAGGAATAAGGCCGATGTTGCAAGTAATTATTTGCGGGGTTTGAACCCGGAAATTCAGGTACATACTTACGCTGCCACTGTTACCACTGCTAATTTATTAGAAATTCTTGGGAACTATAATATAGTTGTTGATGGTACAGACAATTTTGCAACAAGGTACATGATCAACGATGCCTGTGTTTTGTTGAATAAGATACTGGTTTATGCAGCCGTATCCAGATTTGAGGGCCAGGTAGCGGTATTTAATTTTCCAATGGAAGATGGAAATCGATCTTCAAATTACCGGGATATTTTTCCGCAGCCACCAAAAGAAAACGAAATTTTAAATTGTGCAGAAGCTGGCGTTATCGGTGTATTGCCTGGCATTATCGGATCTATGCAGGCAAATGAAGTAATTAAAATCATTACAGGAATCGGACAACCACTGGTTAACCAATTACTCACTTTCAATGCCTTGAATAATCAGTCATACACAGTAAAAATCAAACCACAACCTGACACATACTCGTTAATACCTAAGGATATTCCTTTGTTTCAGGCTACAAATTATGAATGGCTTTGCAGTTCCCAGCCTGACGAATATGAGATTGATGCAGCAACTTTCAACAAACTGATTCAGTCAGGCGATGTTGATATTGTAGATGTACGAGAATTACATGAATTGCCAAGGGTAGAAGAGTTTGAACATATCCATATTCCATTGGCAAATCTTAATATCGAATACCAAACACTTAAAAAGCAAAAGGTTGTGTTATTTTGTCAATCAGGCAAGAGAAGTAAGCAGGGTGTTAAACAACTATCCGGGTTATTGGGTAAATCGAAAACTATAGTTAGCTTACAGGGAGGAATATTGGCCTGGAAAAAATTAGTGAATTAAAGGAGTATGAAAGAAAAGAAAATCAAACCTATTTTTCTTAAGGGGGCTATACCTGCATCGTTTATTGCAGAAAGCATCCAGAAACACAGCACCAAAATTGGTATTGGCGGGCATAGTATTTTCCTGGGACAGGTAAGGGCCGATGAAATTAATGAGAAACAGGTAAGCTCCATTGAATACACTGCTTATGAAGATATGGCCCTAGAGAAAATGCATGAAATTCGTGAAGCTGTTTTTGCAAAATATCCGCTAACCTGTATGCATGTGTACCATAGTCTTGGTAAGGTTAATGCTGGAGAAATTTGTTTGTTTGTTTTTACTTCATCTGCCCATCGTAAACCTGCTATAGAAGCATGTAATGAATTGGTTGAACGTATTAAAGCTGAATTGCCAATATGGGGAGCAGAAATTTTTAACGATGAAACCCATCAGTGGAAAGTGAATCAATAATTATGGTCGATATAACTTCAAAATCAACTACACTTCGGCAAGCTATTGCATCTGCAACAATCACTGTTTCTAAACAGGAAACAATTGATGCAATCCGGAATAAACAGGTTCCCAAGGGAGATGTTTTTGAATTTTCAAGGGCAGCGGGTTTACTGGCCATCAAGAAAACGAGTGATGTGATTCCTGATTGCCATCCTTTGCCCATAGAATTTGCGGCTATTAAACACGAGATTAATGAATTGAGTATCCTGGTTACGGTTGAGGTACATACCATTTATAAAACGGGTGTAGAAGTAGAAGCCATGCATGGCGCATCTGTAACTGCACTCACCATGTACGACATGCTAAAGCCACTCGATAAAGGGGTCGAAATTTCCAACATCAGACTGTTGGAGAAAAAAGGAGGGAAGTCTGATCGCATGCCTACCCCCGATGGATTAATCACCTGTGCTGTGGTTGTTTGTTCTGATACGGTTTCCGCTGGTAAAGGAACAGATAGTTCAGGAAAACTTATTGTGGAGCGAATGGATCAGTTCGGGGTTAAAGTAGCTGATTATGCCATTGTGCCAGATGATGTTCAAATGATACAGGCGCAATTAAAAAAATATGTTGAACAAAATGTGCAACTGGTATTGTTTACAGGAGGAACAGGGCTCTCACCCAGAGACCTTACTCCAGATGCGGTTAAACCATTGTTAGACAGAGAAGTTCCTGGTATAATGGAAGCTGCAAGAAATTATGGACAGCAAAGAACACCTTATGCGATGTTATCCAGAGGTATAGCAGGCTGTGTGAAGAATACTTTTGTAATTACCATGCCTGGTTCTGTAAAAGGAGTAAGTGAGACAATGGATGCACTGTTTCCTCAAATATTACATCTATTTAAAGTGGCCAAAGGGGAACGTCACGAATAATTTTGCCATTCAGAACAGCCAACAATCTTAGCGAATACTTGTTTTGAAAAGCAGTTGACCGATTTTAAGGGATTAGACTTTTCTGTTTCTGTGATAATGTGTAGTTTACAAGAGCTATAAATCCATTTCAGCTATGCCAAAATATACCTTTACCGTAAACAACAAACAGGTGTCTGTTGAAGCAGATGCTGATACCCCGTTGTTATGGGTGTTAAGAGATCAGTTAAATTTAGTTGGTACCAAGTATGGATGCGGTGTTGCACAATGCGGCGCATGCACCATTCATTACAATGGGAACCCGGTACGTTCCTGTCAATTTCCTGTGGCAGGCGTGGGTACAGGAAAGGTAGTAACCATAGAAGGACTGAGTGAGAAAGGAGAGCATCCGGTTCAACAAGCCTGGGTTGAAATGGATGTTGCACAATGTGGATATTGCCAATCTGGGCAGATTATGGCTGCAGTGGCATTACTGAAAAAGAACCCCAACCCAACAGATGAAGAAATAGATTCAACCATTACTAATATTTGCCGTTGCGGTACGAATGTGCGTATACGTAAAGCCATTCACCTGGCTGCATCAAAAGGAGGTAAATCATGAGTATACCATCAGTTAGCAGAAGAAATTTCCTGAGGGTAAGCATGATCGCCGGTGGCGGTATGCTTATAGGTTTCTCATCCTTGGGCCGTAATCAGGAAGAACAATTAGATGATACCGCATTTACCCCAAATGCTTTTATTAAAATCACACCAGACGGTAAAATAACCCTGCTTGCACCCAATCCGGAAATTGGACAGGGGGTAAAAACATCGCTGGTGATGCTGATAGCAGAAGAAATGAATGTTGACTGGCAAAAAGTGGAGGTAGAAATTGCCCCATTGAATGCTAAGTATGGTAGTCAGACAACAGGCGGAAGTGGTGCCATCAGAAGTCGTTATACACCATTAAGACAAGCAGGTGCAACAGCACGTGTTTTATTAATAGCTGCCGCTGCATCGACCTGGGGTGTGGCACCTGAAGAATGTTATGCAGCAGATGGATTTGTATTGCATAAATCTTCCGACAAAAAACTTTCCTATGGCGCATTGGCAAGCAAGGCAGCTTCAATGCCAGTACCAACGAATGTGCCATTGAAGGATGCCAAAGACTTTAAACTCATCGGAACAAGGGTAAAAGATGTAGATGCGCAGGCTATTGTTATGGGGAAACCATTATTTGGTATTGATACCAGAAGAGAAGGAATGCTGTTTGCAGTAGTAGCCCGTCCACCCGCACATGGTAAAAAATTGCAGTCATTCGACGACAGTGCAGCTTTAAAAGTAACCGGAGTTAAAAAAGTAGTACAGGTTAAAAACAGTGTTGCGGTGCTGGCAAACTCTACCTGGGCAGCCATAAAAGGTAGGGTAGCGCTAAAAATAAACTGGGAAGATGCGGCTAAGTTAGAGAGTACAGCCGATCACGATAAAGCATTCAAAGATTTGTTGAGTAAACCAGCCGCAACACCAAGCCGAAACGATGGCGATGTAGATGCTACATGGTCAAATGCATCGAAGGTGTTGGATGTATATTATGAAGTACCTGTATTGTCGCATGCACAGATGGAACCACTGAATTTTTATGCTGATGTGCGGGATGGTAAGGCAGAATTATACGGCCCTACACAAGTACCTTCAAGCCTGGTAACTTCAGTAGCAAGAGAATTGAATATACCTGCAGCTAATATAAGTCTTGGCTTACCTAGGCAGGGTGGAGGTTTTGGAAGAAAACTCAGACCCGACAACGGAATTGAGGCTGCACTCATTTCTCAGGCGGCACAATGTCCGGTTCAGGTACAGTGGACAAGAGAAGATGATATGCAAAATGATTTTTATAGGGCTAGCGGTATGTTCCGTTTTAAAGCAGCTATAAAAGACGGTAACCTCGAAGCATGGCAGCAATCTTTTGCATGCCTTAGTAACGGGAGAAGCCCGGATACCTATCCTGCAGGGGCCGTGAAAAACCTTCGAATTGAAAGTCATAGTTTACCCACTAATATTCCAACTGGTCCATGGCGTGCCCCAACACATAATGTACAGGCTTTTGCCAATGAGGCTTTTATGGATGAAGTGGCAACTGAGCTTAAGAAAGATCCTGTTGCATTTCGACTTGAATTATTTCGGAAAGCAAAAGAACAACCTGTGGGCAGACTTGCCTATGATCCGGATAAGTTTATCAGTGTGGTTGAATTAGTGGCCAAAATGAGTAACTGGGGTAAAACACCAGCAAATACTTTCCGTGGGTTTTCAACCTGGTTTTCATTTAATACTTATGTAGCACAGGTTGTAGAGCTACAAATGGTAAAAGGGAAACCTAAAGTAACAAAAGTGTATTGTGCTGTTAATTGCGGAAAAGTAGTAAACCTTAGTGGTGCTGAAAACCAGGTACAAGGTGCTGTGGTTGATGGACTTGGTCATGCGATGTATACCAAACTTACCTTCCAGCAAGGTGCTGCGATTCAAACTAATTTCGGGCCGTATAATTTTGTAAGAATGCGTAATACGCCAATTGATGTTGAAGTAGGGTTCGTTCCTTCCGAGGAAAATCCTACGGGATTAGGTGAGCCAGGTTTACCTCCAATTGCTCCTGCATTGGCAAATGCATTGTTCGCTGCTACAGGAAAGCGTTTCAGAAGAATGCCGTTTGTTGATGATATACAATTTGCATAAAGAAAATTGCCACTGAGCGCACAGAAATACACTGAACGATTCTGTGTATCTCAGTGCTCTCAGTGGCTATAAATTATACTTGGAACAGGCTAGCTTTTACAAAATTCAAAATTCAAAATTTTCGACTTTCTTATTTCGCTCCAAACACTTTCTTCAATATATCGCTTGTTCTGGCTAATGGATTTTTTCGGATTTCTTTTTCCTCCAAGGCAACCTGATAAAATATACCACTCATGGCTCTTTCAGTAACATAAGCGGCTAAGTCCGGGTTCAATTTTTGACGAACCAACGGAAGTTTATTGTAACTATTTACCAAACTGGCCCAATGTTTTGTGGCATCTACTTTAACCAGTGAAGATTCAATTACCGGGCGAAAAGCTGCGGTTAATGGATTGGTAGTTTTTGACTTCAGGTATGCAGTCGCTGAAGTGTCTGAGCCTTTCAGGATACCAATTGCATCCTGAAAACTCATTTGTTTAATGGCATCTGTAAATATAGGTGCGGCACTTTTACAGGCGTCTTCTGCAGCGCGGTTCATGCTTAATATGGCTTCATCAACCTGCTTGCCTAATCCAACACTACGCAAGGTTTTTTCTACTTTCTGTGCTTCAGGAGGTAGTAAGATTTTCAGGGCAGCATTGGCAAAAAATCCATCAGTCTGCGACAAAAGATTGGAACCTTTTACCGTGCCCTGCACCAATGCTTCTTTTAAACCTGCAGCAATATCATCATTACTTAAACCGGTTTGGTTACCTGTTACTGCATTTTTAGCCTTGTTTAATAATCCACCCAAACCTTGGGCCTCTGTGTTTATCGATACAAGACTGCTTATCATCAATAGGGTAATGATCCTTTTCATACTTCTTTTTTTATCCTTGTTCAAAAATGATACCAAATCTTCGGTAAAAGTAAATACTTGTGGGAGGTTAAGATGTGAAGAATACCTTATAAAATTTTATAATCGATGGTTAAAATGGACGGGCGGTTCATAAGATTCGGTCGAAGCACTTATCTTGGTTGTATAATTTGTAATACATGAAGCAATTATTTACCCTGGTCTTTCTTTCTTTTCTGCTGATAACTGCCATTAATGGTCAGTCGCAGACTACTACCATCATCCTTATGCGACATGCAGAAAAAGATACTTCTGTACAGGGGGCAACCCAAATGCAGGCCGACCCTAAGCTTAGTGATGCAGGCTTGGCGAGAGCCGCTCGTATTCCGGAAGTATTAAAAGCATATAAACCTGATGCGATATATTCTACCAATTTTATCCGTACAAAATCTACGGTAACACCGCTGGCTACAAAAGTGGGTAAAGAAATACAGGTGTACGACCATAGAAACCTGAAAGGATTTGCAGAGGAACTCCTGAAAATGGATGGTAAAACAGTCGTAGTTGCAGGACATTCAAATTCAACCCCAACATTGGTTAATTTGTTGCTTAAAGAGAATAAATACCAAAATCTGGACGAATCAGTATATGATACCTATTGGATCGTTACAGTTACCAATGGTAAAGCTGAAGCCAGGCAATTGAAGTATTAGGCCTGTTCTTTGCCCTATAAATACTAACTTTGCGGCCTGAAACTGAAAAGTCCGCGAGTCCGGAAGTCCGGAAGTCCGGTTAAACTATAATAGTTTTCCGTTCTTCCGGACTTTCCAACTTTCGGTCTTTCGGACTAATCATTATGAAGTACGAGAAAGAGATCAACCGGCGCAAAACATTTGCCATTATTTCCCACCCGGATGCGGGTAAAACTACCTTAACAGAAAAGCTTTTGTTATTCGGTGGCGCCATTCAAACTGCAGGTGCTGTAAAAAGCAATAAAATAAAGAAGCATGCTACTTCCGATTTTATGGAAATTGAAAGACAAAGAGGTATCTCGGTAGCTACTTCGGTTATGTCTTTTGAATATAGTAATACGCTGATTAACTTATTAGATACTCCTGGTCACAAAGACTTTGCCGAAGATACTTATCGTACACTTACTGCTGTTGACAGCGTTATTCTGGTAATTGATAGTGTGAATGGGGTAGAAGACCAGACCCGCAGACTAATGGAAGTATGTCGCATGCGTGATACTCCGGTGATTGTATTCATCAATAAAATGGACCGCGATGGTAAAGGACGATTCGATCTGTTGGAAGAAATTGAAAAGGAATTGCATATTTCCCTCCATCCGATGACCTGGCCAATCAATAGTGGTAAGGAATTCAAAGGGGTTTATAACCTGCACGATAAAAACCTCCGACTCTTTACTGCCAGCACAAAAGCTGAGGAAGATGATACCATTGCCATTAATAACCTGTCTGAGTCATTGTTAGATGAAAAAGTTGGCGATAGAGATGCTGCCCTGCTAAGAGAAGATGTGGAATTGATCGACGGCGTTTATGGAGAATTGAAAGTAGATGATTACCTGAATGGGAAAATAGCCCCGGTGTTTTTCGGAAGTGCAGTGAATAATTTTGGGGTGAAAGAAATGCTCGACACTTTCATAAGAATCGCACCAGTACCAAGAAGCAGAACTACTTCTGCCAGAACAGTTGAAGTTGGGGAGGATAAATTCAGTGGTTTTATTTTCAAGATACATGCTAACCTTGATCCCAAACACCGCGACAGGATTGCCTTTATGCGCGTTTGTAGCGGGAAGTTTGAGCGCAATAAATACTATCACCATGTTCGACTCGATAAGGATATGCGTTTCAGTAATCCTTACAGTTTTATGGCTCGCAGCAAAGATGTAATTGAAGATGCTTATGCAGGAGATGTGGTTGGTTTATTTGATACGGGCAATTTTAAAATAGGCGATACACTTACGGAAGGAGAAGATTTTTACTTTACAGGTATACCCACTTTTTCACCGGAGATATTTAAAGAATTGGTGAATAAAGATCCGATGAAAACCAAACAATTGGAAAAAGGGATCAGTCAGTTAACAGATGAAGGTGTGGCACAATTGTTTACCCAATTCGGGGGCAATAAAAAAATCATTGGTTGTGTGGGTGAACTTCAGTTTGAAGTAATACAATATCGCCTTTTACAGGAATATGGTGCTGCTTGCGAGTTTAGGAGTATGCCATTCTATAAAGCCTGTTGGCTAACGAGCACTGACCAGAAAAAACTGGATGATTTTTTGCGATTCAAACAACAGAATTCTGCTGAAGATAAAGATGGGAACCCGGTTTACCTCGCACAAAGTGAATGGTTTCTAAATACCGAAATCACCAATAATCCGGATATCACTTTCCATTTCTCTAGTGAGATACATAAGTAGGGGATTGTCTTTCGGGTAAAAGGTAATCTATGTCTTAGAGCTTTTAGTCCATAGACCATAGACCATGGTCCATGGACTAGCTTGCGATGGGTAACTGGATGGTAAAGACGGCGCCATTGTTTATTCCTTCACTGAAAGCGGCAATCATACCACCGTGGTTTTGAATGATTTTCCGGGTGAGGTAAAGTCCAACACCAGATGAAATTTCCCCTTCTGTTCCTGACTTGCCTTCTGATGTAAACTTCTGGAACAACATTTCAGCTTTTCCGGGCTCAAAGCCAATGCCTTTATCAGCAACCAGTATATGAATATGCCCACTGAATACATGTAGTTTGATGATTATTTCACCTGATCTGTGTGAAAACTTGATGGCATTCCCAATAATATTTGAAATGGCTTGTGATAATAAACGCTGGTTACATTTCACTTTAATAGTTGGAATAGGGTGTAGTTGTATGCTGATATCTTTACGGCTTGCTGCAATTTTTTGCATTTCAAGCGACTTGTTAATAATTTCTGCTATGCTTGTTGGTTCAAACAAGTAAGACATTTCATTTTCACTTCCTGCTTCCAGTAATAGAATGATATCTTTAATAAAAGCTAGCTGTTCTTTGGCCAGTTTTTTTATCAATACACCATATTCAGCCGTTTTAACAGGATTGGTTTCTGTTTGTATCAAATCACCTAATCCACTGAGTTGACTAAAAGGCGTTCGGAGGTCATGCGAAAGTAAAGTGAGCATATCTTTCCTGTCTTTAAGTAAAGCGTCAATCGAATCAATGGTTATCTGAACCTGTTGCATGAGTTGTCCCGCTTCATCAGTATAATTCATTGGTAGACTGGGAAGCGTTTTTTTAAGACTATATTGTTTTAATGCATTTTTTGCCTGATGAATTGGCCATAAAAGACTTTTTAATAAAACAAGTGTGAGTCCGGTAGCAATCAGTGTGGCGGCCAGGGCTACTAAAATAATACTCCATTCGCTTAATGGGATCCATTTGAAGACAATGGCAAAAATCAATACAATCAATGGTATATGCACACCAATAAAGGCAATAAATAAAAACTTTAAAGTATAATTGGAAGACAATAAGCCAGGTTTGGAAAAATGCTGGTAAATATTTTTCATGAAGCGGTGGGTTATTGGATAAGTACAAAAATGACACCTTTCATCCAAAGAAGCGATTAAAATTAAAAAATACTTAAAAAAACAATATGTTTTCAACTAAAAACTTGATAGTCAGAATGTTAGGTGAAGAAGATATTGAAGACTTCTATCAATTGAATAGTCATCCGGAAGTAATGCGTTACATCAGACCTGTAAAAGATAGAGAATCTTCGGCTGCATTCCTGTTGGAAAACATTCAATTATATCAGGACTTTCCCCTTGGCAGGTTTCATGTTTCTTTCGCTGAAACCGGGGCTTTTGTGGGGCTATTTTCAGTTTTAAAAATGTCTGACAGGGATGCATTGCATGTTGGGTACGCATTGATGCCATGGGCTCAGGGCAGGGGTTGGGCAAAAGAAGTATTACAGGCCGGATTACAATGGCTTATTAAGCATTCGGAGGAAAAGGAGTTTTATGCCATAACAGAACCGGCCAATCTGGCTTCTGCAGCAGTTTTAAAGAAATCTGGCTTTAATTGGCTTGAAAATACGGTCGATAGGGGTAAAACCCTGGATGTTTACGTTATTCATCGTAGCTATCTGGAAGCATAACCTGCTTTTCAGGCTATTGATTACCTTTGCCGCCATATATGAAAGCAAGAACGCTAAAGAAGGATAAGGTTAATATTATAACCCTGGGTTGCAGTAAGAATTTGGTCGACAGTGAAGTACTGAGCGGTCAGTTGAGTGCGAACGATATAGATGTGGTTCATGAGAATAAAAAACTGGACCACAATATAGTGGTGGTAAATACCTGCGGTTTTATAGATAAAGCCAAAGAAGAAAGTATCAATACCATCCTTGATCAGGTTGAATTAAAAAGACGCGGTAAACTCGATAAAGTATATGTTACTGGTTGTTTAAGTGAACGATACAGGGGCGATCTTGAAGCAGAAATGCCGGAAGTAGATGCATGGTTTGGAACCATGGAACTACCACTGATCCTTAAAAAATTTGAAGCAGATTATAAATCTGAATTGGTAGGAGAGCGATTACTGAGTACTCCTCAGCATTATGCTTACATGAAAATAAGTGAAGGCTGTAACCGCACCTGTTCCTTTTGTGCTATCCCCTTAATGCGCGGGCAACATGTAAGTAAGCCAATTGAAGAACTGGTGGCTGAGGCGGAAGGATTGGTGAAAAAAGGCGTGAAGGAAATAATGCTGATCGCACAGGAGCTTACTTATTATGGACTTGATATTTATAAAAAAAGAGAACTTCCCCGTTTATTAAATGCACTCGCTGATGTAAAAGGAATTGAATGGATCCGCTTGCATTACGCCTATCCAAGTAAATTCCCGCTTGAAGTGCTCGATGTTATGCGTGAGCGCGACAATATCTGCAAATACCTCGATATGCCTTTGCAACATGCCAGCAATAATATGCTCAAAGCCATGAGGAGAAATATTACCAGAGAAGAAATGGGAGAGTTGATACATGAGATCAGGGAAAGGGTACCAGGTATTTGTTTGCGTACTACTTTAATTGCAGGATTTCCGGGAGAAACTGAGGAAGATGTTGAAGAACTGAAAGATTTTCTTCGCGAACATCGCTTCGACAGGGTAGGGATATTTAGTTACAGTCATGAAGAGAATACAAGTGCATATGATTTAGAAGATAATATTTCGGCAGAACAAAAAGCCGAACGTGCCCAGGAGATCATGGAAGTTCAGCAGGAAATCAGTTATGAAAAGAACCAGGAAAAAATCGGTAAAGTATTCAAAGTACTGATCGACAAAAAAGAAGCTGGCAGGTATCTTGGTAGAACCGAGTTTGATAGTGTTGAAGTAGACAATGAAGTAGTTGTACATTCTAAAAGAAAACTAGTACCCGGAGAATTCGTTCAGGTTAAAATTACCAAAGCATACGATTACGACCTTGAGGGAGAAGTAGTAGAGTAGTATTGCTTGTGGTTGTTTTTAGACCATAGTCCATAGACCCATGGTCCATGGTCTAAATCTGTAAACTCAGGTATGAAAAATATAGACACTGATCAAATGTTGGCCGCATCTGCTTCTGCATTTGAAATTTATCAGTCCACATCTTTTCAAAAAAGAGCCGATTTTCTTGATGCGATTGCAGATGCGATAACTGCACTAGGTGATTCTTTAATTAATCAGGCTCATGATGAAACAAATCTACCCGTTGCGAGACTTGTAGGCGAAAGGGCAAGAACAATTCATCAGTTACGCATGTTTGCTGAATTACTTCGTGAAGGATCTTTTGTCGAAGCAAGTATCGATACAGCTATTCCGGATAAAAATCCACCCAGACCCGATATCAGAAAAATGCTTTTCCCTTTAGGGCCAGTAGTGGTTTTTGGGGCAAGTAATTTTCCCTTTGCTTATTCAACTGCAGGCGGTGATACAGCTAGCGCATTGGCTGCAGGGTGCACGGTGATTGTTAAAGGACATCCCGCACATTTGAAAACCTCAGAAATGGTAGCCAAGGCAATTGGGCAAGCTATTGCTCAACATAAATTGCCTGAGGCGGTATTTCAGCATGTATCAGATACTTCTTTTGAAACAGGTAAGCAATTGGTGCAACATAAATTAACCACTGCAGTTGGTTTCACAGGTTCGCATAGCGGTGGTATGGCATTGTTTCAATATGCAGCTACCCGACCCGAACCTATTCCTGTATTTGCAGAAATGGGTAGTGTAAATCCTGTTTTGATTTTACCTGATGCTTTGTCAAAACAATCTGCTTTAATCGCAAAGCAATATGCTGCATCTATTTCACTTGGTATGGGGCAGTTTTGTACCAATCCGGGCATATTGATTACAGTAGATGGTGAAGGGTTACCTGAGTTCATAAATGCCCTTAAAGAAGCATTTAAAGCTGTAGAACCTATGCCAATGTTACATGCTGGTATCCATAAAGCATATCAGGAAAAATTACAAGCAGCCCTTACTATCAATGGGGTTGAAACAATAACAAAAATTGAAGGTTCATCAAAACCTTTAACACCAGACCCGGTGATAGCGACTGTGTCGGCTAAAGATTTTATTTCAAATCCAATGCTGGCTGAGGAAGTATTTGGTCCTTATTCAATTTTGATCAGAGCTGAAAATATGGACGAACTAAAAGCTGCATGGATTTCCTTAAAAGGACAACTCACCACTTCGTTAATGGGAACGGATGCTGATTTTGAGGCCTATCCCTGGTTACAGGATACGGCCCGCAGTATCGCTGGAAGAATTGTATATAATGGCGTTCCAACAGGGGTTGAAGTATGTAATAGTATGTTTCATGGAGGGCCCTCGCCTGCAACCACCGATGCCCGGTTTACCGCAGTTGGTATCGATGGTATTAAACGATGGATGCGCCCGGTTTGTTTCCAGCAATGTCCCGACTACTTGTTACCAGATGCATTAAAGGAAGCTAATCCACTAAAAATTTTGCGAAGGAAGAACGGGAAGATGGAATAATGCTATACAGGTATTTTTTGTCGATAGATGGGATTTTCTACCATCGTTAAATACAAGCTACCAAGCCACGACAGAAATAAATATGCAGCCATTACATATATGGCACCGCTGAATAAATTATTCATGCCAAACCAATTATTGGTTGACCAAAGTATCCATATACCAAAAGCAAATTTGAGCGATTCCCATATCCAGGCAAATCTGTTTCTATCCATTATTTCTGTGAATGCATATACATGCAGAAAAATAAATGCTCCGTAAATAAACATATCTGGACTACCTATGGAGGCAATATTGCCAAATAGGTAGCTGATTAATAAAAGCGTAATTGTTAGTTGAATCCACGACCAGACAAGTAGTGCCGGCGTATTACCTGTTTCATATTTTTCAAAATGATAAACGTCTTCAATTTTATAAAGTGGATATTGCTGTGCTACATCTTCGGGGCGCCAACCTGTTGGCATCAGCCAGATTCGAAATTTGTCTTTCCAGCTTTTTGTTCGCCATGCATCTTTTATCAGCAACCATAAATGCATAAAGTTAATCTTGATCGGGTTCCAGGTTCTGACAGGTCTGGTAATTCCATACACTGCAGGAACATTTGCCAACTCTTCCTGATAAGTGCCGAAAAGTTTATCCCAGATAATAAAAATTTGCCCGTAATTTTTATCCAGGTATTCTTTGTTGATAGCGTGGTGAACCCTGTGATGAGAGGGCGTAACAATTATCTTTTCCAGAAATCCCATTCTGCCAATATGTTCTGTATGGTACCAGAACTGAGCAAACAAATGCAGCGGAGCCACAATGGCTACTACCTGACCCGGCACACCCAATAAAGCAGCAGGAAGTAAAAAGATGGTAAATATTTTTACAATGGAAGAAATGCTTTGTCTTAATGCACATGCAAGGTTAAAGTCTTCGCTACTGTGGTGTATAATATGGTTGTTCCAGAAAAAATTATATTCATGTGCAATCCTGTGAACCCAATAACCAGCCAGATCAAGTGTAACAAAAGCAATCAGGTAAGTGAGGAAACCCGATGATACATGGGTAATGGCAAAATGCTCAACCATCCATTCATAGCTTAGTACGGCAATACCCAACCCAAGCACATCTTTGGTTACATTGGTAATACCAGAACTTAAACTTGAAATCATATCAAGGGTACGAACGGTTTGCTTTCCACGATACCAGCCATACCATTTCTCAAATAACACCAGTAACAGAAATACCGGCATGGCAATAAGAATGATCTTTCCGTAAGTTTCCATATGCAATCGAAGTGTGATTAAATTTAAGGATATTATTGGAATAGTGAGATGTGAGTTGTGAATGGTGAATGGTGAATAGTCAGTAGGGCACCCAAACTCACTATTCACCATTCACCATTCACAACCCACTACCCCTCCCAAGTTAAAATTTACCAGCGGCACCATCAATTTCCAGTAAATTGTACTTTTACGCCTCAATATGAAGCATCACTCTACCCGTTTATCTTACCAGGGCACCGGATTTTTTTCTTCGATTGTGACTGATTACCTGGCACAAGCTGATACCATTCGTCCGTTTTATAAACACTCAGTTGATCTTAAAGGCATCCAGGATGCAATTCAGATCAGGAAGAAATTCAGCACACCGAGATCAGTTCTGGTAGAAAGCCTATTGAAGCAATATGAAATAGTAAACACTTCTGAGCCTGTTTTGGCAAATATTAAGTCTTTGGGTAATGACCATACATTTACGGTTGTTACCGCACACCAACCTAATATTTTCACAGGGCCACTTTATTTTATCTATAAAATTTTACATGCAATACAGCTTGCCAAATACTTATCCGAACAATTGCCAGACTATCGGTTTGTGCCGGTATATTATATGGGAAGTGAAGACGCTGACCTCGATGAACTGGGACAAATCAATGTAGATGGCAACAAACTAAAATGGAATACCACGCAAAAAGGTGCGGTGGGAAGGATGAAAGTTGATAAGGCCTTACTACAATTGCTAACCGCTATAGAAGGCCAAACTGGTGTATTGCCCTTTGGTAAAGAGCTCAGCCAACTTTTCAGACAGGCATATACACTTGAAAGAAGTATACAGGAGGCAACATTAGAACTGGTTAATTCGTTATTCGGTGCTTATGGGCTGGTCGTGCTTAATCCGGATAATGCTTCCCTTAAGGCGGCTTTTAAGCCTGTAATACAGAAAGAGTTGCTTGAATCATTCTCACACGGAATTGTGAATGAAACCATTGGTGAAATTGGCAAACATTACAAAGTACAGGCCGGAGGCAGGGAAATAAACCTGTTTTACCTGATCAATGATAGCAGAGAAAGAATTGAAAAACAGGGAGAGGATTATGTGGTAAACAGCTTAAACCTGCGTTTTAAAAAAGAAGAAATATTGGCAACTTTAGATCAGCATCCTGAAAGGTTTAGTCCAAATGTTATTCTTCGTGGCGCATTTCAGGAAACGATATTGCCGAATATTGCTTTTATCGGTGGTGGTGGGGAACTGGCTTATTGGCTCGAATTAAAAAATGTTTTTGCTGCAATCGCTGTACCATATCCAGTGCTGGTATTGCGTAATTCATTTCTCTTGCTTACATCAGAACAGGAAAAGAAGATGAACCAGTTGGGATTTAATCACGAGGATATATTTCAACCAAAGAATATTTTATTGGAACAATTGGTTCGGAAAAGTTCCGATAGGCAACTTGGACTAACTAAGGAGTTGAGTGAACTGGCTGCTTTATACGATAAAATGAAACAACAAGCAGGAACAATTGATGCCACTTTAATGGCACATGTAGAGGCTTTGGGCACTAAAGCCGCAAAAAGGGTAGAAGAACTGGAAAAGAAAATGCTAAGAGCAGAAAAAAGAAAATTTGAAGCAGAAGAAAGACAAATAGAATCTTTAAAAGCAAAATTATTTCCGGGCGATAGCTTACAGGAAAGGGTAGAGAATTTTTCTACCTGGTATGGGAAATATGGAACCGAGTGGATAACAATGCTCGCAAAAGATTCATTGGCCCTTGAAGCTGAATTCGTGGCCGTCACAATTGAATAAACTTTATAAATCAAAATTGTTTGGCCACTGTGTTTTCAAGCCATCAATTTTAACACTCACCTCATCCTGCATTTGTTGTTTATAAGCAGCTAACTTTTCACCAACTGAAGTATCCGTTGAGCCAATGATTTGTGCGGCAAGGATACCAGCATTTTTAGATGCGTTTAATGCAACAGTTGCAACCGGTACTCCATTGGGCATTTGAAGAATAGATAAAACCGAATCCCAGCCATCGATAGAATTTGAAGATTTAATCGGTACGCCAATTACAGGAAGTGTTGTAATAGCAGCAACCATACCAGGAAGGTGCGCTGCTCCTCCAGCTCCGGCAATAATTACCTGCAATCCCCTTGATTTGGCCTTTTCTGCATATTCAGCCATGCGTTGTGGTGTTCTGTGAGCCGAAACAACGGTTAACTCAAAGGAGATACCAAAATGTTTTAACATGTCGGCGGCGGCCTGCATAATATTGAGGTCGCTATCGCTTCCCATGATAATACCAACCAGCGGAGTATTACTTGTCATACTACAAAGATAACAAATCCAATTTTATTCATCATTTCCCTGCACCGGACTTAAGTCCGGTGCAGGAAGTGATATTAGTTAATGTCTTTTCCTTCTTTTAATAGTATGATGGCCCTTTCCGTGAAACTACGGTTGGCGCCTGCAGGTGCAAGTGGCAAAGCTTTTTCTGCCATTTCTAGCGCTTTTTTATATTCTCCCAATGCAGAATAACCCCTTGCCAAACCGATCAATGGTGTAAACTGATTGGGATTTTTCTGGAGGTTTAACTTGAAAATTTCAAGCGCTTCTGTATTTTTCTTTTGCTGCATCAACTGTCTGGCGTATTGATGCAACTGATTCATATTACCCATGCTGATCGCATCTTTCATTCCTGCTTCAGCTTCTTCTTTCTTACCTAGTTTCTCTAAGATCTTTGCCCTTGTTGAAAGCGTTAGAAAATTACGCTCACCTAAGGAGGCATTAACAGATGTATCAGCCCAAAGCAAAGCCTCATTCAGGTTTACATTTTTATCAAGACACCATTGAGCAGCCTGTTGCCAGGGAACCCAATAGAAGCCCTTATCTGTTCTTAATTCTTTCCGATAGCTATCTAACTGATGTTGTACCAGATCTGTTTCTACCCTAAACGGAATGGCCAGTTTTTCCCATAACAAACTAACGGTTGCGCCTGCTTCTGTTTGATTGGAAAAATCGTAACGGAGCCATTCGGCTGAAACGATTGTTGATACAGGCTTTACTGTTACCCTCAATACATCATTTTTCGGGTCGTAATAATAACTTCCCCATGATTGATAATCGCTGGAAAAAATCAGCGTGCTCTGGTCTGCTCCGTAGGCAATATAAAATCCATATTTACCAGCTTTTAGCGGTTTGCCTTCTATGGTAACATCTTTATCAAATGTAATGATGGTGGTTTCATTTGCACCGGCCCTCCATGGCGCAGCAGTTGTATTTCCGAAGCCAAGGTCGAAAAAACCTGGTTGAACTAATTGCCCCCAGATCTTTCCTTCTCTTCCTTTTACCGCAGGACGGTCGTATTGAATGGTAACATTGGTTAAGCCAATCTGTTCGCCCACCATAGCTTTTTTGTTTCCACCACTGGGAGGTGTAGTAAGTATTCTTTGTGCCTTTGCAAAACCAAGGGTCAGCAGGCAACAAATAAGTAGCAAGGGTTTCATGTTGTATCGTTTTAGATCAGCAATCTACAACGAAACAAGTATCTCAATTTGGTTAATTGACGAGTGAAGTCATGTAAGGATAGACAAGCATTGAAAATGTCCGATAATTACATTTTTGCATCCAAACCCTCAATTAAATAGGCGCTTAAATTTCTCAAAACAACC
The DNA here is from genome assembly GCA_964611995.1 of uncultured Sediminibacterium sp. Lineage (GTDB taxonomy): Bacteria > Bacteroidota > Bacteroidia > Chitinophagales > Chitinophagaceae > Sediminibacterium. The sequence continues at coordinate 48,904 of CAZTCS010000002.1, forward strand.
GGTGCTTTTGTTTTGTGAATAATGATTTTGATTTTGTTGGTTTGAATGGTTGGGAAACTGGCTATTTTCTTTCTGCCAATGGTTGTGCCCGAATAAACTTTTTCAAATTGACCATCCTTCAGGTATTCAATGCTGAAATCAATAACGCGTTGTCCGTAGCTAATCATTTCTTCCAGGCTGATGGTATTGAGTGAAGTGTTATTTGGAAGGGAAACGGTTAAGGCAACATCTTTACCAGATTTGGCATACCAAAAAGTATTAATATCCTTATCGATGAGTTTTGTTAAACCATCTGTATGCACATCATTGGTTGTGATTTTAGTATTTAAAAAGAGATCTTTTTGAAATGCTTTTTTTCTCATCTCCGCAAAACCCATGAGTGCCGCAGAATCGGCCGGATGAAATAGCCCTCTTCTGTCTGGAGGCACATTCAGTAGCAAATTGCCACCATTGCCAACTGACCTGAGATAAATATTGAACAACTGTTCAGGTGTTTTTACTTTGCCGTCTTCTTCGGGGTGATAAAACCATCCCGGACGAATAGACACATCAGCCTCAGCAGGTATCCAGTGTTTGCCATTGTAATTACCCTGATTTAAAGTGTCAGTAGGGGGAGCGCCATGTCCTCTGGTGAATCCCGCTGTATCTAACAGGTTCCAGTTTGTGTTACCAATAAATCCATTTTCATTTCCGCACCAGCGAATGCTTGGTCCGATATCGCTGAAGATGATGAGGCCAGGTTGAGTTTTAAATGCAGCCGCTTCGAAGCGACCAAAATCATACACTTGCTTTTTGCCATTTGGTCCTTCTCCGTTTGCACCATCCCACCAAAATTCAAAAAATGGGCCATATTGCTGCAGTAACTCCTGCATGGTGGCAATATAAATATCGTTGTACTCCGGTGTGCCATATTTGGGATGATTTCTATCCCAAGGCGATAGATAAACACCCATTTCAAGGTTTTCCTTTTTACAGGCTGCAGCCAATGCTTTTACTACATCACCCTTTCCTTCCATCCACTTGCTTTGTTTAACCGTATGGGTACTGTATTTGCTGGGCCACAATGAAAAGCCATCATGGTGTTTGGCTGTTAATATAATGCCTTTTGCACCTGCTTTTTTCGCAATCCGTACCCACTGGTTGCAATCTAATTGGGTAGGATTAAATACATCGGGTCGCTCATTTCCTTCACCCCATTCTTTATCCGTAAAAGTGTTTGGTCCAAAATGAATAAACAGGTAAAATTCTTTTTCATGCCATGCAAGCTGTTCTTTAGAAGGAACAGGATATACTGGTTGAATTGTTTGAGCTGTTGAATGCAGACATGACAAAAGCAAAACTGCAAGCAGTGTTTTTTTCACAATTAATATTTTAGGGCTAAACTAATTGACGTTTATATAACTGAACTGCATTTTCATAACCGAGATAGATGGCGTCACAAACCAATGCATGACCAATACTAACTTCATCAAGAAAGGGGATATGCTGTTTGAGGAATTTCAGGTTGGTAAGGTCAAGGTCATGCCCCGCATTAATACCTAGGCCTAATTCTTTTGCCTTGTTAGCTGCTGCAACATAAGGATCAACAGCAACTGATGTATTACCGGTTGCAAATAATCTTGCATAAGCTTCCGTATATAATTCTATTCTGTCTGTACCAGTTAATGCAGCACCTTCCACCATTTCAATCACCGGATCAACGAAAATTGATACACGAATACCAGCCTCCTTAAAGATTGCGATGGTTTTTTTCAGGTAATCTAAATGAGTAATGGTATTCCAACCATGGTCACTGGTTAATTGACCAAGTGCATCTGGCACAAGCGTTACCTGATGTGGTTTTGTTTCCAATACCAGGTCTATAAACTTTTGCTCCGTTGGATTTCCTTCAATATTAAATTCGGTCGTAATTATTTTTCGTATCGAACGGGTATCATCATAACGAATATGTCTTTCATCGGGCCTGGGATGCACAGTAACCCCGTCTGCGCCAAATTTTTCTGCATCTGCTGCTGCTTTCAATACATTCGGATTATCGCCACCGCGACTATTCCTGAGTGTAGCAAATTTGTTGATGTTTACACTGAGTTTTGTCATGCTGTAAAGTTAATCAGAACCGTGGAGTTATTTAACTATCCTGTTTATTTGGATAAGAACAGTTGATAATGGGTTGAAATAAAGCCGCTATCCGCAAATTTTTTCCATTAAACTTGCGAACAGCGGCCTAGAATAATCGTTTTTAAGCAGTACTGTTAGTCTACCCAATAAACTGCATAACAATGCCTGCAAGAATAAGCCCAAGCAAGTGATACCCACAATCAATAAAATAAAGTCCAATGGGCTTTTTATTATATAGGTATCCTATACTGATGGCCGGAGTACTGAAGCATACGCCCAATAATACCGATAAGTGAAAGGCATCTTGATAATTGTTCATCGGAATCAGTTGACGAAAAATAGTAAGCCCGATACAACTTACAGCCATCAGTAGAAAGCTACTGATCATGGTGGCTGCAACCCCTTTTTTCATATTCGGGTCGTTAACATTGATGCCTGAAAGTTTAACCCAGTTTTTGGAGAAAACACCTCCATACCAAATGGCTCCGAGTATAAAATAAACCAGGGATGCCAGTAGCAATGAGAGCCAGTTAACATGTTCTGTAAAATGATGAAGCATAACAGGTAGTTTAGTTGATAAGATTCAACAAGTTCGTAAATAAAGGGGAATCCGTCAAGCCTATGCCGGTAATGGTGTATTTTGCATTCCCAAAGCTTTGTTGAACCCGATATGTAATGTAGGTATGGCTTATTCATCAATGGAATCCTGTTTGTTGGACCTTGAAAAACATGGCCAACTTATACGTGTAAAAGAAGAAGTAGACCCTTACCTGGAAATGGCCGCAATACATTTGCGTGTTCATGAAATGGGTGGTCCGGCTATTTTATTCGAACGGGTTAAAGGGAGTTCATTCAGGGCGGCCTCCAATATTTTTGGCACATTAGATCGCAGTCGTTTTATATTCAGGGATACCCTTCAACTGGTAGAAGAACTTATTCATTTAAAAGCTGACCCTCTAAAGGCCCTCAAACATCCTTTCCGGCATTTAACAACTGGTCTGGCAGCACTCAAAGCTTTTCCACTAAAAAATCCTTTACAAAAGCCTGTATTGTTTCAGGAAATCAACATAAAGGATTTACCCCAAATTCATCACTGGCCAATGGATGGAGGTCCGTTTGTAACACTTCCCCAGGTTTATACGGAAGATGCTGACCAACCAGGTATCATGAAAGCTAATCTTGGTATGTACCGGATTCAATTAGGCGGTAACCAGTATGAACCCGATAAGGAAATAGGATTACATTATCAGTTACATAGAGGAATCGGGGTGCATCAAACTAAGGCAAATAAAAAAGGACTTCCCCTTAAAGTTAGTTGCTTTGTTGGGGGGCCACCATCACATACGGTTGCGGCTGTAATGCCTTTGCCGGAGGGGATTAGTGAGATGACTTTCGCCGGTGTATTAGGTGGTAGAAGATTCAGGTATGTTTATCAGGATGGATTTTGTGTTAGTACCGATGCGGACTTTGTGATTACCGGAGAAGTGTGCCCTGGTGAAAACAAACCAGAAGGTCCGTTCGGGGATCACCTGGGTTATTATAGTTTAGAACATCCATTCCCATTGATGCGAGTACACAAAGTGTATGCAAGAAAAAATGCGATATGGCCTTTTACGGTGGTAGGCAGACCTCCGCAGGAAGACACCAGCTTTGGGGCATTGATTCATGAAATTACAGGAGATGCTATTCCACAGGAAATACCAGGTGTGAAAGAAGTACATGCGGTAGATGCAGCAGGTGTGCATCCACTTTTACTTGCAATAGGTAGTGAGCGTTATACGCCATTTATGCCTGCAAAACAGCCTGCCGAAATTCTTACTATTGCAAATCATATACTAGGTACCGGACAACTCAGTCTGGCCAAATTTTTGTTCATTACTGCTGATGATACAGGGAAACTTAAGACGAATAATATACGAGCATTTTTCACCTATATTTTTGAACGGATTAACCTGCAGCGAGACATACATTTTCATACACATACCACTATTGATACGCTGGATTATTCCGGAACAGGTTTAAATACCGGAAGCAAGGTTGTAATTGCGGCTTATGGGGATGTTCAGCGTGAATTAGCCAGTGATATTCCGGGTGTATTTACGGAAAGAAATAATTTCGGTGCGGTTGCACTTGCGATGCCCGGTGTTATTTGTTTACAAATGAATAGGTATAGCGATGCTGCAACGACTGCAAAAGAGATGGAAGCATTACATGCTACTTATTATCCTGTATTGAATGAGTTAGCAGGTATCGTTCAGATTATTGTTTGCGACAATGCTGCATTTACCGCAGCCAACCTGAACAATTATGTTTGGGTAACTTATACCCGATGCAATCCTTCCCATGATATTTATGGCATAGGCTCTTTTGTTGAAAACAAACATTGGTGTACAACAGGACCAATGGTTATTGATGCGCGGATAAAACCTCATCATGCACCGGCGGTGGTTAAAGATCCCTCAGTTGAGAAGCGGATTGACCGATTATTTGAAAAGGGTGGGAGTCTTTATGGGATCGAACATAAAAAATAAATCCAAATATCTTTTTGTCATTTGTAAGGAGGTTGAATTAAGTACGTCACTTAAAGAAAACTAAATATGAAATTGCTATTCACAACCTTTTCGTTGTTATTTGCTGTGTTGCTTACTGCACAAACTACCGATCCTCAGGGATTAAAAGTGGGAGATATTGCTCCTATGTTTACTGCTATGGATAATAATGGGAAGTCGTTTTCCCTGGAAGCAGCATTGAAAAAGGGTGATGTAGTACTGATGTTTTACCGTGGTCAATGGTGTCCTTATTGCAATAAACAAATGAGTCAGATGAATGATTCTCTTTCCGCTATTACCGGTAAGGGAGCTACCGTGGTGGCTATATCTCCAGAGATTCAGGAAAATGTGGTTAAAACAGTAGAGAAAACAAAAGCATCTTTTCCTATCATCAGCGATGTTAAGATGAAAATTATGAGAGATTATCAGGTGAACTTTGCTGTGCCTCAAACAACCATCGATCGCTATAAAACTTTTGGTATTGACTTTAATGTTGCAAATGGCGAGAACGGCGCTAATTTACCCGTACCAGCAACTTATATCATTGGCAAGAACGGAAAAATAAAATACGTTTTCTTTAATCCGGATTACCGCAAAAGGGCTTCTGTAAGAGAGATTGCTTCTTATCTCTAGAACGGTGTAGATTATTTAGAGACCATAGACCATAGTCCATGGTCTATGGTCTGTCCCCCAATACTTTGATCACAATTTTCTTCACGTGGGAAGTATTTCCATTGCGAATACAGGGCATATGTAAATCTGTTGGGAAGAAGATGGTAAACATGCCTTCATTTACAACGGAGAAAAAATCAGGGGATTCATCAAATAACATATAGTCGTCTTCTGGATTATAAGCACGGGATGGGGTTTGCTTTTCAAGGAGAGCATGCCCCATTTTTTCTGTACCTCTTACGACAAATTGTACGTCAATATATTTTTTATGCGACTCCAGTTTTTCCTGAGCAGGATCTTTTGTGTCGTACTCCTGAACGATTGCAAATAAAGTATCTCCTTCCAACTCATGCTTTCCGTTTTCAAGACTATTGAGGTCAGTATGTTGTAAAAAGCGAAGTGCTTTTTCAATTAAAGTTCCCAAACCATAGTAACGTGTAGCATTGCTTAACTGATCGATAACCATTTGAAAAGTTTTATGGAATGAAGATAAGCATGGTTTAATTAGAAACCTCTACCCAGGTATGGTCGGCCAATAAACGCACTGAGGAAACAAATTGCCTGAACGGACCATTGCCACCCCATTCCTGTGGTGCAACAAGTGAAAGAATGTGTTGCCCATCATTTTTTTCATAAAGATGATAAATATGACCAATCTGTGGTTTGAAATTCAGTTTGGCCTCATAGATCATCATACTCAATTCCTTTCTTTTGCGGATTTCTTGTGCTTGTCTGGCCAATAATTCTATTTGCTGCCTGATCTGATCAAGCTGCATATTGGTTTGGTCTTCCATTGCAGATAAGGCCTTATGCTTAATTACACCTTCTTTTGTAGGTCTGATTGCCACCCCGGCAACTGATGAAGCATAGGGAAGCACACTGAGTTGTTTGTGATACATTTCAATGTTTACAAAAGCATTGCCAGTGCTATCCGTTCCTGATTGGGTAAGTTTTAAATAGCCGTTTGGCATTATTTCGTGTTTCACTTCAAGTACAGGATTTCCCTCCTTTAAAAAACGAAACAGCATGGTCGAAGAATTCAGGATCGATGCATCGGCTTGTTCGGCCAATTCAGGCTTTTCAAAATCCCTTGAAACTCCATCTGGTACAATGGTATACTGTGTATAATAAGCTTCATTGTCCATCGATACCCAATTGGTGCTGATGCTCAGTGCATGTCCATTTTCAATGGATTCAATTTTATAATTGCCGCTTTTAGGTGGGATGCCAGATTGATAATTACACTTCTCAGGAAACAATTGCCAACTTGCCAGAAAATTATATGCTTGTACCATTTCTTGTTAAAACAATATGTTAGCACAAAGGTTCAGTATTTTCAGGGAATAAAAAAGCCGCAGCCCTCTGTTTAAGCGGACTGCGGCTTTTTTATATGTTCAAAGTTATTTTACAGAGAAAGCAACTGCTAAAGTTCCCCAGCTAAGGGTAACCACACCTGCTTTACTGATGGTATAGGTTAATTTCTCCACTGAGTCAGCAGATTTTCCTGGTGTTACATTTACACGTAAAGCATCATCTGCCTGCTTATACGAAAATGCTCCCCACTGCTTGGCAGTCTTATTAAAAATAAGGGTATAACTATCGCCATTATCTAAGGTAAAGAAGGAATATTTTCCTGCAGGAAGAGCCTTGCCTTCAATTGTTACATCTTTACTCACTTCAAATGTAGTAGCATCATTTGCCCCTGCACGCCATACCTGGCCTTTTTTAGGTTCAACATCTACTCCAATAGTACGACCTTTTAGCGATGGGCTGCTATAGTTAATAGTAATGGTAGCTCCGCTTGCAATTGTTTCAGTTACGTTAGCAGGTGGGCTGGGTTTTTTAGAATTGTCTTGCTGTGCACAGGCAGTTAAACTGGTAAAAAGTAAACCTGACAAAGCAAATAGCGTAAATAACTTTTTCATCGATATTATTTTTATTATAAACGAAAATTACAGTAAAAGGTTGATCCTTATGGCTGCTTTTTGATGACTGGTTTGTTAAAAACTTAAAAAGGCCCTTAGTGCGAATCTAGGTTTGACGTGTTTATTGCTTATAGACCATAGACCATAGTCCATGGTCCATGGACTATGGTCTATGGTCTATAAGCCAGGCTTCCTCCAACCTTTGATTCGCATGCTTAGTTAACCTGGACAAAATCAGGCTTCTTCAATAACTGGCTATTGTATTTAAAACGAAGACCAGTATTGAAAGTTATGTTCCAGGGAGTCATTCGACCTGTTGTTCTTGGGTAATAGTATACTTTCAGTTCCATGGTTCCAAAAACGAGGTTTTCATTCCTTGTTCTAACACCGGCACCCAAAGAAGTATAAATATCTCCTTTTTTAAATCCTTCTCCAATGGTTTTGAGATAGGTTATATTGGTGAATACAAAGGGGGCAAAACTAAACCCATACGTTTTTGTGGTATTATAAAATACAGATTCGCAATTGGCACTAATTCTCGTGGAGGCCCTTACAAGATTGGTATTGAGTTCAGGTATGCCAAATATACTGGTGAGCCTTAATGGTTCATTTAATACGGTTCGTACTTGTTGCGTTACACTGCCACTAAGAAAATGCCTGGAAAACCAGTTGCTTCCACTAATTTTTCTAAGCCTTGTAAAATATTCAATACTGGTTAATCCGCTTACATCTTCAAATTGCTGCTTGTTGAAATAAGTGCCAAAACGAATGGTATAATTGACATAGTTTTTATTGTCGGAAAAATAATCACGTTGGTAATCGACACCTATATAGGGGCGTTCAATATTGTTTCTGCGAACCCAGCCTCCCAACACTGAAAGACTAAAACCTTCTGGTACATCTTCATTTCTACCAAAGCCATAGAGGAAGTTGGTGCGATAATAGTCTTGCTCAAAAATGGTAAAACTACCCAGCACTGCTTCAACATTTGAATAGTAGAAATTGTAGTTTGTTTTAAATGCTTCCGGAATATCATTGTATAGTTTCTGTACACCCCTAACCCCAACAAACTTTTTAAGCCTAGATGCAAGGTTTTGTTTAAGCTGTTTCTTTGCACCAATATTGTAAGCAAGCCAGCCATCAAAAATTCGATAATCGTACTTGAAGCCTTCTTTATAAATGGAATCGGTGATATACGCGTTATTGGTATAATGCTTGCCAATTTCAAATCCTCCTGTCCATTGGTGGTAAGGACTAACCAATGGCAAATCGCCCCTTAAATACAGTGCTTTTTCTTCTCTTCTGCCACTGTTGAAGGCTGGTGCCTGACTCTGAAGTCCAACGGCAAGGTTTACAAAACTACCTCCAATATTTCTTTTAATGTATTCAATGCCCGTACCAAAATCAGGGTTTCTGTCCATGTCGTATAATGTCCTGAACTGTATTCTATCACCAGAGCCAAAAAGGTTGTCGTCGTTTATTTCAAGGCTGAGGCTTTTGGCTGAGCCAATTTCCGCGCTTCCCCCAATTGGAAAAAGGTCTTTCCAGCGAACAATGACATCAACAGCTGCAGTATCGTTGGAAACTGGTGCTACCATGATTTTGGCATCCTGTAAATAGGATAGTTCGCGTAGAAACCTTTCATTATCGGCCATCAGGTAGGGGTAGAGGGTATCGCCACTGGAAAAAAAGAGGTTGTTTAAAATGGTTTTATTGGTAGTGCCGGTGTATAAGGCATCACTTATATCATTCATTAAGCGTCGGGCCGAGCGGGATGTGTCGTTTACAGAGTTGTCGAAAGATAGTTTCTCAACCCGAATCTGCCGGATTATTTTACCCCTGAAAGGCTGAAATACCGCTTCATTTTTAACAGCACCTTTATTTTCTGTAATGATTTCTTCCTGCCCATTAACCGAAATGGCTTTTCCTAATTTACCCAGTAGTCCTTTTTTGTGGGCAAGAAAAAAAACAGTGTCTTCTGTTAGCCTTTGTTGGGAAAAGCACGGAAATGCCCAGCAAAGCACAATAACCATAGCAAGGTATCGATATGAAATAGTACGCAGAAGCATTCCTCTATGGGATCAGTTGGTAATAATCTGCGGGAAGTTAAGGTTTAAACGGTTAAGGTGTAAAGCCGGGACCAGTCAACGTTATTTGGCTACAAGCTTCAAGCTGCATGCTGCAAGTCGCGCCTTGGCAAAGATGACGGTTATTTTAGGCTTTCCGCTATTAATAGAACACGGATTATCATGATTTTCAAGATTTATCATGATAAATCTTGAAAATCATGATAATCCGTGTTCTATTAATAGCGGAAAGCCTAAAATAACCGTCATCTTTGCCAAGGCGCGACTTGCAGCATGCAGCTTGAAGCTTGTAGCCAAATAACGTTGACTGGTCCCGGCTTTACACCTTAACCGTTTAAACCTTAACTTCCCGCAGATTATTACCAACTGATCCCATAGAGGAATGCTTCTGCGTACTATTTCATATCGATACCTTGCTATGGTTATTGTGCTTTGCTGGGCATTTCCGTGCTTTTCCCAACAAAGGCTAACAGAAGACACTGTTTTTTTTCTTGCCCACAAAAAAGGACTACTGGGTAAATTAGGAAAAGCCATTTCGGTTAATGGGCAGGAAGAAATCATTACAGAAAATAAAGGTGCTGTTAAAAATGAAGCGGTATTTCAGCCTTTCAGGGGTAAAATAATCCGGCAGATTCGGGTTGAGAAACTATCTTTCGACAACTCTGTAAACGACACATCCCGCTCGGCCCGACGCTTAATGAATGATATAAGTGATGCCTTATACACCGGCACTACCAATAAAACCATTTTAAACAACCTCTTTTTTTCCAGTGGCGATACCCTCTACCCCTACCTGATGGCCGATAATGAAAGGTTTCTACGCGAACTATCCTATTTACAGGATGCCAAAATCATGGTAGCACCAGTTTCCAACGATACTGCAGCTGTTGATGTCATTGTTCGCTGGAAAGACCTTTTTCCAATTGGGGGAAGCGCGGAAATTGGCTCAGCCAAAAGCCTCAGCCTTGAAATAAACGACGACAACCTTTTTGGCTCTGGTGATAGAATACAGTTCAGGACATTATACGACATGGACAGAAACCCTGATTTTGGTACGGGCATTGAATACATTAAAAGAAATATTGGAGGTAGTTTTGTAAACCTTGCCGTTGGACTTCAGAGTCAGGCACCAGCCTTCAACAGTGGCAGAAGAGAAGAAAAAGCACTGTATTTAAGGGGCGATTTGCCATTGGTTAGTCCTTACCACCAATGGACAGGAGGATTTGAAATTGGCAAGCATTATACCAATAACGCGTATATCACCGATTCCATTTATAAAGAAGGCTTCAAGTACGATTATCGAATTTTTGATGGCTGGCTTGCTTACAATATTGGTGCAAAGAAACAGCTTAAACAAAACCTTGCATCTAGGCTTAAAAAGTTTGTTGGGGTTAGGGGTGTACAGAAACTATACAATGATATTCCGGAAGCATTTAAAACAAACTACAATTTCTACTATTCAAATGTTGAAGCAGTGCTGGGTAGTTTTACCATTTTTGAGCAAGACTATTATCGCACCAACTTCCTCTATGGCTTTGGTAGAAATGAAGATGTACCAGAAGGTTTTAGTCTTTCAGTGTTGGGAGGCTGGGTTCGCAGAAACAATATTGAACGCCCCTATATAGGTGTCGATTACCAACGTGATTATTTTTCCGACAATAAAAACTATGTCAATTATACCATTCGTTTTGGCACTTATTTCAACAAGCAGCAATTTGAAGATGTAAGCGGATTAACCAGTATTGAATATTTTACAAGGCTTAGAAAAATTAGTGGAAGCAACTGGTTTTCCAGGCATTTTCTTAGTGGCAGTGTAACGCAACAAGTACGAACCGTATTAAATGAACCATTAAGGCTCACCAGTATATTTGGCATACCTGAACTCAATACCAATCTTGTAAGGGCCTCCACGAGAATTAGTGCCAATTGCGAATCTGTATTTTATAATACCACAAAAACGTATGGGTTTAGTTTTGCCCCCTTTGTATTCACCAATATAACCTATCTCAAAACCATTGGAGAAGGATTTAAAAAAGGAGATATTTATACTTCTTTGGGTGCCGGTGTTAGAACAAGGAATGAAAACCTCGTTTTTGGAACCATGGAACTGAAAGTATACTATTACCCAAGAACAACAGGTCGAATGACTCCCTGGAACATAACTTTCAATACTGGTCTTCGTTTTAAATACAATAGCCAGTTATTGAAGAAGCCTGATTTTGTCCAGGTTAACTAAGCATGCGAATCAAAGGTTGGAGGAAGCCTGGCTTATAGACCATAGACCATAGTCCATGGACCATGGACTATGGTCTATGGTCTATAAGCAATAAACACGTCAAACCTAGATTCGCACTAAGGGCCTTTTTAAGTTTTTAACAAACCAGTCATCAAAAAGCAGCCATAAGGATCAACCTTTTACTGTAATTTTCGTTTATAATAAAAATAATATCGATGAAAAAGTTATTTACGCTATTTGCTTTGTCAGGTTTACTTTTTACCAGTTTAACTGCCTGTGCACAGCAAGACAATTCTAAAAAACCCAGCCCACCTGCTAACGTAACTGAAACAATTGCAAGCGGAGCTACCATTACTATTAACTATAGCAGCCCATCGCTAAAAGGTCGTACTATTGGAGTAGATGTTGAACCTAAAAAAGGCCAGGTATGGCGTGCAGGGGCAAATGATGCTACTACATTTGAAGTGAGTAAAGATGTAACAATTGAAGGCAAGGCTCTTCCTGCAGGAAAATATTCCTTCTTTACCTTAGATAATGGCGATAGTTATACCCTTATTTTTAATAAGACTGCCAAGCAGTGGGGAGCATTTTCGTATAAGCAGGCAGATGATGCTTTACGTGTAAATGTAACACCAGGAAAATCTGCTGACTCAGTGGAGAAATTAACCTATACCATCAGTAAAGCAGGTGTGGTTACCCTTAGCTGGGGAACTTTAGCAGTTGCTTTCTCTGTAAAATAACTTTGAACATATAAAAAAGCCGCAGTCCGCTTAAACAGAGGGCTGCGGCTTTTTTATTCCCTGAAAATACTGAACCTTTGTGCTAACATATTGTTTTAACAAGAAATGGTACAAGCATATAATTTTCTGGCAAGTTGGCAATTGTTTCCTGAGAAGTGTAATTATCAATCTGGCATCCCACCTAAAAGCGGCAATTATAAAATTGAATCCATTGAAAATGGACATGCACTGAGCATCAGCACCAATTGGGTATCGATGGACAATGAAGCTTATTATACACAGTATACCATTGTACCAGATGGAGTTTCAAGGGATTTTGAAAAGCCTGAATTGGCCGAACAAGCCGATGCATCGATCCTGAATTCTTCGACCATGCTGTTTCGTTTTTTAAAGGAGGGAAATCCTGTACTTGAAGTGAAACACGAAATAATGCCAAACGGCTATTTAAAACTTACCCAATCAGGAACGGATAGCACTGGCAATGCTTTTGTAAACATTGAAATGTATCACAAACAACTCAGTGTGCTTCCCTATGCTTCATCAGTTGCCGGGGTGGCAATCAGACCTACAAAAGAAGGTGTAATTAAGCATAAGGCCTTATCTGCAATGGAAGACCAAACCAATATGCAGCTTGATCAGATCAGGCAGCAAATAGAATTATTGGCCAGACAAGCACAAGAAATCCGCAAAAGAAAGGAATTGAGTATGATGATCTATGAGGCCAAACTGAATTTCAAACCACAGATTGGTCATATTTATCATCTTTATGAAAAAAATGATGGGCAACACATTCTTTCACTTGTTGCACCACAGGAATGGGGTGGCAATGGTCCGTTCAGGCAATTTGTTTCCTCAGTGCGTTTATTGGCCGACCATACCTGGGTAGAGGTTTCTAATTAAACCATGCTTATCTTCATTCCATAAAACTTTTCAAATGGTTATCGATCAGTTAAGCAATGCTACACGTTACTATGGTTTGGGAACTTTAATTGAAAAAGCACTTCGCTTTTTACAACATACTGACCTCAATAGTCTTGAAAACGGAAAGCATGAGTTGGAAGGAGATACTTTATTTGCAATCGTTCAGGAGTACGACACAAAAGATCCTGCTCAGGAAAAACTGGAGTCGCATAAAAAATATATTGACGTACAATTTGTCGTAAGAGGTACAGAAAAAATGGGGCATGCTCTCCTTGAAAAGCAAACCCCATCCCGTGCTTATAATCCAGAAGACGACTATATGTTATTTGATGAATCCCCTGATTTTTTCTCCGTTGTAAATGAAGGCATGTTTACCATCTTCTTCCCAACAGATTTACATATGCCCTGTATTCGCAATGGAAATACTTCCCACGTGAAGAAAATTGTGATCAAAGTATTGGGGGACAGACCATAGACCATGGACTATGGTCTATGGTCTCTAAATAATCTACACCGTTCTAGAGATAAGAAGCAATCTCTCTTACAGAAGCCCTTTTGCGGTAATCCGGATTAAAGAAAACGTATTTTATTTTTCCGTTCTTGCCAATGATATAAGTTGCTGGTACGGGTAAATTAGCGCCGTTCTCGCCATTTGCAACATTAAAGTCAATACCAAAAGTTTTATAGCGATCGATGGTTGTTTGAGGCACAGCAAAGTTCACCTGATAATCTCTCATAATTTTCATCTTAACATCGCTGATGATAGGAAAAGATGCTTTTGTTTTCTCTACTGTTTTAACCACATTTTCCTGAATCTCTGGAGATATAGCCACCACGGTAGCTCCCTTACCGGTAATAGCGGAAAGAGAATCATTCATCTGACTCATTTGTTTATTGCAATAAGGACACCATTGACCACGGTAAAACATCAGTACTACATCACCCTTTTTCAATGCTGCTTCCAGGGAAAACGACTTCCCATTATTATCCATAGCAGTAAACATAGGAGCAATATCTCCCACTTTTAATCCCTGAGGATCGGTAGTTTGTGCAGTAAGCAACACAGCAAATAACAACGAAAAGGTTGTGAATAGCAATTTCATATTTAGTTTTCTTTAAGTGACGTACTTAATTCAACCTCCTTACAAATGACAAAAAGATATTTGGATTTATTTTTTATGTTCGATCCCATAAAGACTCCCACCCTTTTCAAATAATCGGTCAATCCGCTTCTCAACTGAGGGATCTTTAACCACCGCCGGTGCATGATGAGGTTTTATCCGCGCATCAATAACCATTGGTCCTGTTGTACACCAATGTTTGTTTTCAACAAAAGAGCCTATGCCATAAATATCATGGGAAGGATTGCATCGGGTATAAGTTACCCAAACATAATTGTTCAGGTTGGCTGCGGTAAATGCAGCATTGTCGCAAACAATAATCTGAACGATACCTGCTAACTCATTCAATACAGGATAATAAGTAGCATGTAATGCTTCCATCTCTTTTGCAGTCGTTGCAGCATCGCTATACCTATTCATTTGTAAACAAATAACACCGGGCATCGCAAGTGCAACCGCACCGAAATTATTTCTTTCCGTAAATACACCCGGAATATCACTGGCTAATTCACGCTGAACATCCCCATAAGCCGCAATTACAACCTTGCTTCCGGTATTTAAACCTGTTCCGGAATAATCCAGCGTATCAATAGTGGTATGTGTATGAAAATGTATGTCTCGCTGCAGGTTAATCCGTTCAAAAATATAGGTGAAAAATGCTCGTATATTATTCGTCTTAAGTTTCCCTGTATCATCAGCAGTAATGAACAAAAATTTGGCCAGACTGAGTTGTCCGGTACCTAGTATATGATTTGCAATAGTAAGAATTTCGGCAGGCTGTTTTGCAGGCATAAATGGCGTATAACGCTCACTACCTATTGCAAGTAAAAGTGGATGCACACCTGCTGCATCTACCGCATGTACTTCTTTCACACCTGGTATTTCCTGTGGAATAGCATCTCCTGTAATTTCATGAATCAATGCCCCAAAGCTGGTGTCTTCCTGCGGAGGTCTGCCTACCACCGTAAAAGGCCATATCGCATTTTTTCTTGCATACACTTTGTGTACTCGCATCAATGGGAATGGATGTTCTAAACTATAATAACCCAGGTGATCCCCGAACGGACCTTCTGGTTTGTTTTCACCAGGGCACACTTCTCCGGTAATCACAAAGTCCGCATCGGTACTAACACAAAATCCATCCTGATAAACATACCTGAATCTTCTACCACCTAATACACCGGCGAAAGTCATCTCACTAATCCCCTCCGGCAAAGGCATTACAGCCGCAACCGTATGTGATGGTGGCCCCCCAACAAAGCAACTAACTTTAAGGGGAAGTCCTTTTTTATTTGCCTTAGTTTGATGCACCCCGATTCCTCTATGTAACTGATAATGTAATCCTATTTCCTTATCGGGTTCATACTGGTTACCGCCTAATTGAATCCGGTACATACCAAGATTAGCTTTCATGATACCTGGTTGGTCAGCATCTTCCGTATAAACCTGGGGAAGTGTTACAAACGGACCTCCATCCATTGGCCAGTGATGAATTTGGGGTAAATCCTTTATGTTGATTTCCTGAAACAATACAGGCTTTTGTAAAGGATTTTTTAGTGGAAAAGCTTTGAGTGCTGCCAGACCAGTTGTTAAATGCCGGAAAGGATGTTTGAGGGCCTTTAGAGGGTCAGCTTTTAAATGAATAAGTTCTTCTACCAGTTGAAGGGTATCCCTGAATATAAAACGACTGCGATCTAATGTGCCAAAAATATTGGAGGCCGCCCTGAATGAACTCCCTTTAACCCGTTCGAATAAAATAGCCGGACCACCCATTTCATGAACACGCAAATGTATTGCGGCCATTTCCAGGTAAGGGTCTACTTCTTCTTTTACACGTATAAGTTGGCCATGTTTTTCAAGGTCCAACAAACAGGATTCCATTGATGAATAAGCCATACCTACATTACATATCGGGTTCAACAAAGCTTTGGGAATGCAAAATACACCATTACCGGCATAGGCTTGACGGATTCCCCTTTATTTACGAACTTGTTGAATCTTATCAACTAAACTACCTGTTATGCTTCATCATTTTACAGAACATGTTAACTGGCTCTCATTGCTACTGGCATCCCTGGTTTATTTTATACTCGGAGCCATTTGGTATGGAGGTGTTTTCTCCAAAAACTGGGTTAAACTTTCAGGCATCAATGTTAACGACCCGAATATGAAAAAAGGGGTTGCAGCCACCATGATCAGTAGCTTTCTACTGATGGCTGTAAGTTGTATCGGGCTTACTATTTTTCGTCAACTGATTCCGATGAACAATTATCAAGATGCCTTTCACTTATCGGTATTATTGGGCGTATGCTTCAGTACTCCGGCCATCAGTATAGGATACCTATATAATAAAAAGCCCATTGGACTTTATTTTATTGATTGTGGGTATCACTTGCTTGGGCTTATTCTTGCAGGCATTGTTATGCAGTTTATTGGGTAGACTAACAGTACTGCTTAAAAACGATTATTCTAGGCCGCTGTTCGCAAGTTTAATGGAAAAAATTTGCGGATAGCGGCTTTATTTCAACCCATTATCAACTGTTCTTATCCAAATAAACAGGATAGTTAAATAACTCCACGGTTCTGATTAACTTTACAGCATGACAAAACTCAGTGTAAACATCAACAAATTTGCTACACTCAGGAATAGTCGCGGTGGCGATAATCCGAATGTATTGAAAGCAGCAGCAGATGCAGAAAAATTTGGCGCAGACGGGGTTACTGTGCATCCCAGGCCCGATGAAAGACATATTCGTTATGATGATACCCGTTCGATACGAAAAATAATTACGACCGAATTTAATATTGAAGGAAATCCAACGGAGCAAAAGTTTATAGACCTGGTATTGGAAACAAAACCACATCAGGTAACGCTTGTGCCAGATGCACTTGGTCAATTAACCAGTGACCATGGTTGGAATACCATTACTCATTTAGATTACCTGAAAAAAACCATCGCAATCTTTAAGGAGGCTGGTATTCGTGTATCAATTTTCGTTGATCCGGTGATTGAAATGGTGGAAGGTGCTGCATTAACTGGTACAGACAGAATAGAATTATATACGGAAGCTTATGCAAGATTATTTGCAACCGGTAATACATCAGTTGCTGTTGATCCTTATGTTGCAGCAGCTAACAAGGCAAAAGAATTAGGCCTAGGTATTAATGCGGGGCATGACCTTGACCTTACCAACCTGAAATTCCTCAAACAGCATATCCCCTTTCTTGATGAAGTTAGTATTGGTCATGCATTGGTTTGTGACGCCATCTATCTCGGTTATGAAAATGCAGTTCAGTTATATAAACGTCAATTAGTTTAGCCCTAAAATATTAATTGTGAAAAAAACACTGCTTGCAGTTTTGCTTTTGTCATGTCTGCATTCAACAGCTCAAACAATTCAACCAGTATATCCTGTTCCTTCTAAAGAACAGCTTGCATGGCATGAAAAAGAATTTTACCTGTTTATTCATTTTGGACCAAACACTTTTACGGATAAAGAATGGGGTGAAGGAAATGAGCGACCCGATGTATTTAATCCTACCCAATTAGATTGCAACCAGTGGGTACGGATTGCGAAAAAAGCAGGTGCAAAAGGCATTATATTAACAGCCAAACACCATGATGGCTTTTCATTGTGGCCCAGCAAATACAGTACCCATACGGTTAAACAAAGCAAGTGGATGGAAGGAAAGGGTGATGTAGTAAAAGCATTGGCTGCAGCCTGTAAAAAGGAAAACCTTGAAATGGGTGTTTATCTATCGCCTTGGGATAGAAATCATCCCAAATATGGCACACCGGAGTACAACGATATTTATATTGCCACCATGCAGGAGTTACTGCAGCAATATGGCCCATTTTTTGAATTTTGGTGGGATGGTGCAAACGGAGAAGGACCAAATGGCAAAAAGCAAGTGTATGATTTTGGTCGCTTCGAAGCGGCTGCATTTAAAACTCAACCTGGCCTCATCATCTTCAGCGATATCGGACCAAGCATTCGCTGGTGCGGAAATGAAAATGGATTTATTGGTAACACAAACTGGAACCTGTTAGATACAGCGGGATTCACCAGAGGACATGGCGCTCCCCCTACTGACACTTTAAATCAGGGTAATTACAATGGCAAACACTGGATACCTGCTGAGGCTGATGTGTCTATTCGTCCGGGATGGTTTTATCACCCCGAAGAAGACGGCAAAGTAAAAACACCTGAACAGTTGTTCAATATTTATCTCAGGTCAGTTGGCAATGGTGGCAATTTGCTACTGAATGTGCCTCCAGACAGAAGAGGGCTATTTCATCCGGCCGATTCTGCGGCACTCATGGGTTTTGCGGAGATGAGAAAAAAAGCATTTCAAAAAGATCTCTTTTTAAATACTAAAATCACAACCAATGATGTGCATACAGATGGTTTAACAAAACTCATCGATAAGGATATTAATACTTTTTGGTATGCCAAATCTGGTAAAGATGTTGCCTTAACCGTTTCCCTTCCAAATAACACTTCACTCAATACCATCAGCCTGGAAGAAATGATTAGCTACGGACAACGCGTTATTGATTTCAGCATTGAATACCTGAAGGATGGTCAATTTGAAAAAGTTTATTCGGGCACAACCATTGGCAGAAAGAAAATAGCCAGTTTCCCAACCATTCAAACCAACAAAATCAAAATCATTATTCACAAAACAAAAGCACCGGTTGTTTTGAGAAATTTAAGCGCCTATTTAATTGAGGGTTTGGATGCAAAAATGTAATTATCGGACATTTTCAATGCTTGTCTATCCTTACATGACTTCACTCGTCAATTAACCAAATTGAGATACTTGTTTCGTTGTAGATTGCTGATCTAAAACGATACAACATGAAACCCTTGCTACTTATTTGTTGCCTGCTGACCCTTGGTTTTGCAAAGGCACAAAGAATACTTACTACACCTCCCAGTGGTGGAAACAAAAAAGCTATGGTGGGCGAACAGATTGGCTTAACCAATGTTACCATTCAATACGACCGTCCTGCGGTAAAAGGAAGAGAAGGAAAGATCTGGGGGCAATTAGTTCAACCAGGTTTTTTCGACCTTGGCTTCGGAAATACAACTGCTGCGCCATGGAGGGCCGGTGCAAATGAAACCACCATCATTACATTTGATAAAGATGTTACCATAGAAGGCAAACCGCTAAAAGCTGGTAAATATGGATTTTATATTGCCTACGGAGCAGACCAGAGCACGCTGATTTTTTCCAGCGATTATCAATCATGGGGAAGTTATTATTACGACCCGAAAAATGATGTATTGAGGGTAACAGTAAAGCCTGTATCAACAATCGTTTCAGCCGAATGGCTCCGTTACGATTTTTCCAATCAAACAGAAGCAGGCGCAACCGTTAGTTTGTTATGGGAAAAACTGGCCATTCCGTTTAGGGTAGAAACAGATCTGGTACAACATCAGTTAGATAGCTATCGGAAAGAATTAAGAACAGATAAGGGCTTCTATTGGGTTCCCTGGCAACAGGCTGCTCAATGGTGTCTTGATAAAAATGTAAACCTGAATGAGGCTTTGCTTTGGGCTGATACATCTGTTAATGCCTCCTTAGGTGAGCGTAATTTTCTAACGCTTTCAACAAGGGCAAAGATCTTAGAGAAACTAGGTAAGAAAGAAGAAGCTGAAGCAGGAATGAAAGATGCGATCAGCATGGGTAATATGAATCAGTTGCATCAATACGCCAGACAGTTGATGCAGCAAAAGAAAAATACAGAAGCGCTTGAAATTTTCAAGTTAAACCTCCAGAAAAATCCCAATCAGTTTACACCATTGATCGGTTTGGCAAGGGGTTATTCTGCATTGGGAGAATATAAAAAAGCGCTAGAAATGGCAGAAAAAGCTTTGCCACTTGCACCTGCAGGCGCCAACCGTAGTTTCACGGAAAGGGCCATCATACTATTAAAAGAAGGAAAAGACATTAACTAATATCACTTCCTGCACCGGACTTAAGTCCGGTGCAGGGAAATGATGAATAAAATTGGATTTGTTATCTTTGTAGTATGACAAGTAATACTCCGCTGGTTGGTATTATCATGGGAAGCGATAGCGACCTCAATATTATGCAGGCCGCCGCCGACATGTTAAAACATTTTGGTATCTCCTTTGAGTTAACCGTTGTTTCGGCTCACAGAACACCACAACGCATGGCTGAATATGCAGAAAAGGCCAAATCAAGGGGATTGCAGGTAATTATTGCCGGAGCTGGAGGAGCAGCGCACCTTCCTGGTATGGTTGCTGCTATTACAACACTTCCTGTAATTGGCGTACCGATTAAATCTTCAAATTCTATCGATGGCTGGGATTCGGTTTTATCTATTCTTCAAATGCCCAAT
Source organism: uncultured Sediminibacterium sp. (assembly GCA_964611995.1). GTDB lineage: Bacteria > Bacteroidota > Bacteroidia > Chitinophagales > Chitinophagaceae > Sediminibacterium. Next base: position 69,646 of record CAZTCS010000002.1, read on the forward strand.
GGAGTACCGGTTGCAACTGTTGCATTAAACGCATCTAAAAATGCTGGTATCCTTGCCGCACAAATCATTGGCTCAACGGATACTTCAGTTGGTGAAAAGTTAGCTGCTTATAAACAACAAATGCAGGATGAGGTGAGTGTTAAAATTGATGGCTTGAAAACACAGTGGCCAAACAATTTTGATTTATAAAGTTTATTCAATTGTGACGGCCACGAATTCAGCTTCAAGGGCCAATGAATCTTTTGCGAGCATTGTTATCCACTCGGTTCCATATTTCCCATACCAGGTAGAAAAATTCTCTACCCTTTCCTGTAAGCTATCGCCCGGAAATAATTTTGCTTTTAAAGATTCTATTTGTCTTTCTTCTGCTTCAAATTTTCTTTTTTCTGCTCTTAGCATTTTCTTTTCCAGTTCTTCTACCCTTTTTGCGGCTTTAGTGCCCAAAGCCTCTACATGTGCCATTAAAGTGGCATCAATTGTTCCTGCTTGTTGTTTCATTTTATCGTATAAAGCAGCCAGTTCACTCAACTCCTTAGTTAGTCCAAGTTGCCTATCGGAACTTTTCCGAACCAATTGTTCCAATAAAATATTCTTTGGTTGAAATATATCCTCGTGATTAAATCCCAACTGGTTCATCTTCTTTTCCTGTTCTGATGTAAGCAAGAGAAATGAATTACGCAATACCAGCACTGGATATGGTACAGCGATTGCAGCAAAAACATTTTTTAATTCGAGCCAATAAGCCAGTTCCCCACCACCACCGATAAAAGCAATATTCGGCAATATCGTTTCCTGAAATGCGCCACGAAGAATAACATTTGGACTAAACCTTTCAGGATGCTGATCTAAAGTTGCCAATATTTCTTCTTTTTTAAAACGCAGGTTTAAGCTGTTTACCACATAATCCTCTCCCTGTTTTTCAATTCTTTCTCTGCTATCATTGATCAGGTAAAACAGGTTTATTTCCCTGCCTCCGGCCTGTACTTTGTAATGTTTGCCAATTTCACCAATGGTTTCATTCACAATTCCGTGTGAGAATGATTCAAGCAACTCTTTCTGTATTACAGGCTTAAAAGCCGCCTTAAGGGAAGCATTATCCGGATTAAGCACGACCAGCCCATAAGCACCGAATAACGAATTAACCAGTTCTAATGTTGCCTCCTGTATACTTCTTTCAAGTGTATATGCCTGTCTGAAAAGTTGGCTGAGCTCTTTACCAAAGGGCAATACACCAGTTTGGCCTTCTATAGCGGTTAGCAATTGTAGTAAGGCCTTATCAACTTTCATCCTTCCCACCGCACCTTTTTGCGTGGTATTCCATTTTAGTTTGTTGCCATCTACATTGATTTGTCCCAGTTCATCGAGGTCAGCGTCTTCACTTCCCATATAATATACCGGCACAAACCGATAGTCTGGCAATTGTTCGGATAAGTATTTGGCAAGCTGTATTGCATGTAAAATTTTATAGATAAAATAAAGTGGCCCTGTGAAAATATTAGGTTGGTGTGCGGTAACAACCGTAAATGTATGGTCATTACCCAAAGACTTAATATTTGCCAAAACAGGCTCAGAAGTGTTTACTATTTCATATTGCTTCAATAGGCTTTCTACCAGAACTGATCTCGGTGTGCTGAATTTCTTCCTGATCTGAATTGCATCCTGGATGCCTTTAAGATCAACTGAGTGTTTATAAAACGGACGAATGGTATCAGCTTGTGCCAGGTAATCAGTCACAATCGAAGAAAAAAATCCGGTGCCCTGGTAAGATAAACGGGTAGAGTGATGCTTCATATTGAGGCGTAAAAGTACAATTTACTGGAAATTGATGGTGCCGCTGGTAAATTTTAACTTGGGAGGGGTAGTGGGTTGTGAATGGTGAATGGTGAATAGTGAGTTTGGGTGCCCTACTGACTATTCACCATTCACCATTCACAACTCACATCTCACTATTCCAATAATATCCTTAAATTTAATCACACTTCGATTGCATATGGAAACTTACGGAAAGATCATTCTTATTGCCATGCCGGTATTTCTGTTACTGGTGTTATTTGAGAAATGGTATGGCTGGTATCGTGGAAAGCAAACCGTTCGTACCCTTGATATGATTTCAAGTTTAAGTTCTGGTATTACCAATGTAACCAAAGATGTGCTTGGGTTGGGTATTGCCGTACTAAGCTATGAATGGATGGTTGAGCATTTTGCCATTACCCATGTATCATCGGGTTTCCTCACTTACCTGATTGCTTTTGTTACACTTGATCTGGCTGGTTATTGGGTTCACAGGATTGCACATGAATATAATTTTTTCTGGAACAACCATATTATACACCACAGTAGCGAAGACTTTAACCTTGCATGTGCATTAAGACAAAGCATTTCTTCCATTGTAAAAATATTTACCATCTTTTTACTTCCTGCTGCTTTATTGGGTGTGCCGGGTCAGGTAGTAGCCATTGTGGCTCCGCTGCATTTGTTTGCTCAGTTCTGGTACCATACAGAACATATTGGCAGAATGGGATTTCTGGAAAAGATAATTGTTACGCCCTCTCATCACAGGGTTCACCACGCTATCAACAAAGAATACCTGGATAAAAATTACGGGCAAATTTTTATTATCTGGGATAAACTTTTCGGCACTTATCAGGAAGAGTTGGCAAATGTTCCTGCAGTGTATGGAATTACCAGACCTGTCAGAACCTGGAACCCGATCAAGATTAACTTTATGCATTTATGGTTGCTGATAAAAGATGCATGGCGAACAAAAAGCTGGAAAGACAAATTTCGAATCTGGCTGATGCCAACAGGTTGGCGCCCCGAAGATGTAGCACAGCAATATCCACTTTATAAAATTGAAGACGTTTATCATTTTGAAAAATATGAAACAGGTAATACGCCGGCACTACTTGTCTGGTCGTGGATTCAACTAACAATTACGCTTTTATTAATCAGCTACCTATTTGGCAATATTGCCTCCATAGGTAGTCCAGATATGTTTATTTACGGAGCATTTATTTTTCTGCATGTATATGCATTCACAGAAATAATGGATAGAAACAGATTTGCCTGGATATGGGAATCGCTCAAATTTGCTTTTGGTATATGGATACTTTGGTCAACCAATAATTGGTTTGGCATGAATAATTTATTCAGCGGTGCCATATATGTAATGGCTGCATATTTATTTCTGTCGTGGCTTGGTAGCTTGTATTTAACGATGGTAGAAAATCCCATCTATCGACAAAAAATACCTGTATAGCATTATTCCATCTTCCCGTTCTTCCTTCGCAAAATTTTTAGTGGATTAGCTTCCTTTAATGCATCTGGTAACAAGTAGTCGGGACATTGCTGGAAACAAACCGGGCGCATCCATCGTTTAATACCATCGATACCAACTGCGGTAAACCGGGCATCGGTGGTTGCAGGCGAGGGCCCTCCATGAAACATACTATTACATACTTCAACCCCTGTTGGAACGCCATTATATACAATTCTTCCAGCGATACTGCGGGCCGTATCCTGTAACCAGGGATAGGCCTCAAAATCAGCATCCGTTCCCATTAACGAAGTGGTGAGTTGTCCTTTTAAGGAAATCCATGCAGCTTTTAGTTCGTCCATATTTTCAGCTCTGATCAAAATTGAATAAGGACCAAATACTTCCTCAGCCAGCATTGGATTTGAAATAAAATCTTTAGCCGACACAGTCGCTATCACCGGGTCTGGTGTTAAAGGTTTTGATGAACCTTCAATTTTTGTTATTGTTTCAACCCCATTGATAGTAAGGGCTGCTTGTAATTTTTCCTGATATGCTTTATGGATACCAGCATGTAACATTGGCATAGGTTCTACAGCTTTAAATGCTTCTTTAAGGGCATTTATGAACTCAGGTAACCCTTCACCATCTACTGTAATCAATATGCCCGGATTGGTACAAAACTGCCCCATACCAAGTGAAATAGATGCAGCATATTGCTTTGCGATTAAAGCAGATTGTTTTGACAAAGCATCAGGTAAAATCAAAACAGGATTTACACTACCCATTTCTGCAAATACAGGAATAGGTTCGGGTCGGGTAGCTGCATATTGAAACAATGCCATACCACCGCTATGCGAACCTGTGAAACCAACTGCAGTGGTTAATTTATGTTGCACCAATTGCTTACCTGTTTCAAAAGAAGTATCTGATACATGCTGAAATACCGCCTCAGGCAATTTATGTTGAGCAATAGCTTGCCCAATTGCCTTGGCTACCATTTCTGAGGTTTTCAAATGTGCGGGATGTCCTTTAACAATCACCGTGCACCCTGCAGCCAATGCGCTAGCTGTATCACCGCCTGCAGTTGAATAAGCAAAGGGAAAATTACTTGCCCCAAAAACCACTACTGGCCCTAAAGGGAAAAGCATTTTTCTGATATCGGGTCTGGGTGGATTTTTATCCGGAATAGCTGTATCGATACTTGCTTCGACAAAAGATCCTTCACGAAGTAATTCAGCAAACATGCGTAACTGATGAATTGTTCTTGCCCTTTCGCCTACAAGTCTCGCAACGGGTAGATTTGTTTCATCATGAGCCTGATTAATTAAAGAATCACCTAGTGCAGTTATCGCATCTGCAATCGCATCAAGAAAATCGGCTCTTTTTTGAAAAGATGTGGACTGATAAATTTCAAATGCAGAAGCAGATGCGGCCAACATTTGATCAGTGTCTATATTTTTCATACCTGAGTTTACAGATTTAGACCATGGACCATGGGTCTATGGACTATGGTCTAAAAACAACCACAAGCAATACTACTCTACTACTTCTCCCTCAAGGTCGTAATCGTATGCTTTGGTAATTTTAACCTGAACGAATTCTCCGGGTACTAGTTTTCTTTTAGAATGTACAACTACTTCATTGTCTACTTCAACACTATCAAACTCGGTTCTACCAAGATACCTGCCAGCTTCTTTTTTGTCGATCAGTACTTTGAATACTTTACCGATTTTTTCCTGGTTCTTTTCATAACTGATTTCCTGCTGAACTTCCATGATCTCCTGGGCACGTTCGGCTTTTTGTTCTGCCGAAATATTATCTTCTAAATCATATGCACTTGTATTCTCTTCATGACTGTAACTAAATATCCCTACCCTGTCGAAGCGATGTTCGCGAAGAAAATCTTTCAGTTCTTCAACATCTTCCTCAGTTTCTCCCGGAAATCCTGCAATTAAAGTAGTACGCAAACAAATACCTGGTACCCTTTCCCTGATCTCATGTATCAACTCTCCCATTTCTTCTCTGGTAATATTTCTCCTCATGGCTTTGAGCATATTATTGCTGGCATGTTGCAAAGGCATATCGAGGTATTTGCAGATATTGTCGCGCTCACGCATAACATCGAGCACTTCAAGCGGGAATTTACTTGGATAGGCGTAATGCAAGCGGATCCATTCAATTCCTTTTACATCAGCGAGTGCATTTAATAAACGGGGAAGTTCTCTTTTTTTATAAATATCAAGTCCATAATAAGTAAGCTCCTGTGCGATCAGCATTATTTCCTTCACGCCTTTTTTCACCAATCCTTCCGCCTCAGCCACCAGTTCTTCAATTGGCTTACTTACATGTTGCCCGCGCATTAAGGGGATAGCACAAAAGGAACAGGTGCGGTTACAGCCTTCACTTATTTTCATGTAAGCATAATGCTGAGGAGTACTCAGTAATCGCTCTCCTACCAATTCAGATTTATAATCTGCTTCAAATTTTTTAAGGATCAGTGGTAGTTCCATGGTTCCAAACCATGCATCTACTTCCGGCATTTCTGCTTCAAGATCGCCCCTGTATCGTTCACTTAAACAACCAGTAACATATACTTTATCGAGTTTACCGCGTCTTTTTAATTCAACCTGATCAAGGATGGTATTGATACTTTCTTCTTTGGCTTTATCTATAAAACCGCAGGTATTTACCACCACTATATTGTGGTCCAGTTTTTTATTCTCATGAACCACATCTATATCGTTCGCACTCAACTGACCGCTCAGTACTTCACTGTCGACCAAATTCTTACTGCAACCCAGGGTTATAATATTAACCTTATCCTTCTTTAGCGTTCTTGCTTTCATATATGGCGGCAAAGGTAATCAATAGCCTGAAAAGCAGGTTATGCTTCCAGATAGCTACGATGAATAACGTAAACATCCAGGGTTTTACCCCTATCGACCGTATTTTCAAGCCAATTAAAGCCAGATTTCTTTAAAACTGCTGCAGAAGCCAGATTGGCCGGTTCTGTTATGGCATAAAACTCCTTTTCCTCCGAATGCTTAATAAGCCATTGTAATCCGGCCTGTAATACTTCTTTTGCCCAACCCCTGCCCTGAGCCCATGGCATCAATGCGTACCCAACATGCAATGCATCCCTGTCAGACATTTTTAAAACTGAAAATAGCCCCACAAAAGCCCCGGTTTCAGCGAAAGAAACATGAAACCTGCCAAGGGGAAAGTCCTGATATAATTGAATGTTTTCCAACAGGAATGCAGCCGAAGATTCTCTATCTTTTACAGGTCTGATGTAACGCATTACTTCCGGATGACTATTCAATTGATAGAAGTCTTCAATATCTTCTTCACCTAACATTCTGACTATCAAGTTTTTAGTTGAAAACATATTGTTTTTTTAAGTATTTTTTAATTTTAATCGCTTCTTTGGATGAAAGGTGTCATTTTTGTACTTATCCAATAACCCACCGCTTCATGAAAAATATTTACCAGCATTTTTCCAAACCTGGCTTATTGTCTTCCAATTATACTTTAAAGTTTTTATTTATTGCCTTTATTGGTGTGCATATACCATTGATTGTATTGATTTTTGCCATTGTCTTCAAATGGATCCCATTAAGCGAATGGAGTATTATTTTAGTAGCCCTGGCCGCCACACTGATTGCTACCGGACTCACACTTGTTTTATTAAAAAGTCTTTTATGGCCAATTCATCAGGCAAAAAATGCATTAAAACAATATAGTCTTAAAAAAACGCTTCCCAGTCTACCAATGAATTATACTGATGAAGCGGGACAACTCATGCAACAGGTTCAGATAACCATTGATTCGATTGACGCTTTACTTAAAGACAGGAAAGATATGCTCACTTTACTTTCGCATGACCTCCGAACGCCTTTTAGTCAACTCAGTGGATTAGGTGATTTGATACAAACAGAAACCAATCCTGTTAAAACGGCTGAATATGGTGTATTGATAAAAAAACTGGCCAAAGAACAGCTAGCTTTTATTAAAGATATCATTCTATTACTGGAAGCAGGAAGTGAAAATGAAATGTCTTACTTGTTTGAACCAACAAGCATAGCAGAAATTATTAACAAGTCGCTTGAAATGCAAAAAATTGCAGCAAGCCGTAAAGATATCAGCATACAACTACACCCTATTCCAACTATTAAAGTGAAATGTAACCAGCGTTTATTATCACAAGCCATTTCAAATATTATTGGGAATGCCATCAAGTTTTCACACAGATCAGGTGAAATAATCATCAAACTACATGTATTCAGTGGGCATATTCATATACTGGTTGCTGATAAAGGCATTGGCTTTGAGCCCGGAAAAGCTGAAATGTTGTTCCAGAAGTTTACATCAGAAGGCAAGTCAGGAACAGAAGGGGAAATTTCATCTGGTGTTGGACTTTACCTCACCCGGAAAATCATTCAAAACCACGGTGGTATGATTGCCGCTTTCAGTGAAGGAATAAACAATGGCGCCGTCTTTACCATCCAGTTACCCATCGCAAGCTAGTCCATGGACCATGGTCTATGGTCTATGGACTAAAAGCTCTAAGACATAGATTACCTTTTACCCGAAAGACAATCCCCTACTTATGTATCTCACTAGAGAAATGGAAAGTGATATCCGGATTATTGGTGATTTCGGTATTTAGAAACCATTCACTTTGTGCGAGGTAAACCGGGTTCCCATCTTTATCTTCAGCAGAATTCTGTTGTTTGAATCGCAAAAAATCATCCAGTTTTTTCTGGTCAGTGCTCGTTAGCCAACAGGCTTTATAGAATGGCATACTCCTAAACTCGCAAGCAGCACCATATTCCTGTAAAAGGCGATATTGTATTACTTCAAACTGAAGTTCACCCACACAACCAATGATTTTTTTATTGCCCCCGAATTGGGTAAACAATTGTGCCACACCTTCATCTGTTAACTGACTGATCCCTTTTTCCAATTGTTTGGTTTTCATCGGATCTTTATTCACCAATTCTTTAAATATCTCCGGTGAAAAAGTGGGTATACCTGTAAAGTAAAAATCTTCTCCTTCCGTAAGTGTATCGCCTATTTTAAAATTGCCCGTATCAAATAAACCAACCACATCTCCTGCATAAGCATCTTCAATTACATCTTTGCTGCGAGCCATAAAACTGTAAGGATTACTGAAACGCATATCCTTATCGAGTCGAACATGGTGATAGTATTTATTGCGCTCAAACTTCCCGCTACAAACGCGCATAAAGGCAATCCTGTCGCGGTGTTTGGGATCAAGGTTAGCATGTATCTTGAAAATAAAACCACTGAATTTATCCTCCCCAACTTCAACTGTTCTGGCAGAAGTAGTTCTGCTTCTTGGTACTGGTGCGATTCTTATGAAAGTGTCGAGCATTTCTTTCACCCCAAAATTATTCACTGCACTTCCGAAAAACACCGGGGCTATTTTCCCATTCAGGTAATCATCTACTTTCAATTCTCCATAAACGCCGTCGATCAATTCCACATCTTCTCTTAGCAGGGCAGCATCTCTATCGCCAACTTTTTCATCTAACAATGACTCAGACAGGTTATTAATGGCAATGGTATCATCTTCCTCAGCTTTTGTGCTGGCAGTAAAGAGTCGGAGGTTTTTATCGTGCAGGTTATAAACCCCTTTGAATTCCTTACCACTATTGATTGGCCAGGTCATCGGATGGAGGGAAATATGCAATTCCTTTTCAATTTCTTCCAACAGATCGAATCGTCCTTTACCATCGCGGTCCATTTTATTGATGAATACAATCACCGGAGTATCACGCATGCGACATACTTCCATTAGTCTGCGGGTCTGGTCTTCTACCCCATTCACACTATCAATTACCAGAATAACGCTGTCAACAGCAGTAAGTGTACGATAAGTATCTTCGGCAAAGTCTTTGTGACCAGGAGTATCTAATAAGTTAATCAGCGTATTACTATATTCAAAAGACATAACCGAAGTAGCTACCGAGATACCTCTTTGTCTTTCAATTTCCATAAAATCGGAAGTAGCATGCTTCTTTATTTTATTGCTTTTTACAGCACCTGCAGTTTGAATGGCGCCACCGAATAACAAAAGCTTTTCTGTTAAGGTAGTTTTACCCGCATCCGGGTGGGAAATAATGGCAAATGTTTTGCGCCGGTTGATCTCTTTCTCGTACTTCATAATGATTAGTCCGAAAGACCGAAAGTTGGAAAGTCCGGAAGAACGGAAAACTATTATAGTTTAACCGGACTTCCGGACTTCCGGACTCGCGGACTTTTCAGTTTCAGGCCGCAAAGTTAGTATTTATAGGGCAAAGAACAGGCCTAATACTTCAATTGCCTGGCTTCAGCTTTACCATTGGTAACTGTAACGATCCAATAGGTATCATATACTGATTCGTCCAGATTTTGGTATTTATTCTCTTTAAGCAACAAATTAACCAATGTTGGGGTTGAATTTGAATGTCCTGCAACTACGACTGTTTTACCATCCATTTTCAGGAGTTCCTCTGCAAATCCTTTCAGGTTTCTATGGTCGTACACCTGTATTTCTTTACCCACTTTTGTAGCCAGCGGTGTTACCGTAGATTTTGTACGGATAAAATTGGTAGAATATATCGCATCAGGTTTATATGCTTTTAATACTTCCGGAATACGAGCGGCTCTCGCCAAGCCTGCATCACTAAGCTTAGGGTCGGCCTGCATTTGGGTTGCCCCCTGTACAGAAGTATCTTTTTCTGCATGTCGCATAAGGATGATGGTAGTAGTCTGCGACTGACCATTAATGGCAGTTATCAGCAGAAAAGAAAGAAAGACCAGGGTAAATAATTGCTTCATGTATTACAAATTATACAACCAAGATAAGTGCTTCGACCGAATCTTATGAACCGCCCGTCCATTTTAACCATCGATTATAAAATTTTATAAGGTATTCTTCACATCTTAACCTCCCACAAGTATTTACTTTTACCGAAGATTTGGTATCATTTTTGAACAAGGATAAAAAAAGAAGTATGAAAAGGATCATTACCCTATTGATGATAAGCAGTCTTGTATCGATAAACACAGAGGCCCAAGGTTTGGGTGGATTATTAAACAAGGCTAAAAATGCAGTAACAGGTAACCAAACCGGTTTAAGTAATGATGATATTGCTGCAGGTTTAAAAGAAGCATTGGTGCAGGGCACGGTAAAAGGTTCCAATCTTTTGTCGCAGACTGATGGATTTTTTGCCAATGCTGCCCTGAAAATCTTACTACCTCCTGAAGCACAGAAAGTAGAAAAAACCTTGCGTAGTGTTGGATTAGGCAAGCAGGTTGATGAAGCCATATTAAGCATGAACCGCGCTGCAGAAGACGCCTGTAAAAGTGCCGCACCTATATTTACAGATGCCATTAAACAAATGAGTTTTCAGGATGCAATTGGTATCCTGAAAGGCTCAGACACTTCAGCGACTGCATACCTGAAGTCAAAAACTACCAATCCATTAACCGCAGCTTTTCGCCCGGTAATTGAATCTTCACTGGTTAAAGTAGATGCCACAAAACATTGGGCCAGTTTGGTAAATAGTTACAATAAACTTCCGTTGGTTCGTCAAAAATTGAACCCGGACTTAGCCGCTTATGTTACTGAAAGAGCCATGAGTGGTATATTTTATCAGGTTGCCTTGGAGGAAAAAGAAATCCGAAAAAATCCATTAGCCAGAACAAGCGATATATTGAAGAAAGTGTTTGGAGCGAAATAAGAAAGTCGAAAATTTTGAATTTTGAATTTTGTAAAAGCTAGCCTGTTCCAAGTATAATTTATAGCCACTGAGAGCACTGAGATACACAGAATCGTTCAGTGTATTTCTGTGCGCTCAGTGGCAATTTTCTTTATGCAAATTGTATATCATCAACAAACGGCATTCTTCTGAAACGCTTTCCTGTAGCAGCGAACAATGCATTTGCCAATGCAGGAGCAATTGGAGGTAAACCTGGCTCACCTAATCCCGTAGGATTTTCCTCGGAAGGAACGAACCCTACTTCAACATCAATTGGCGTATTACGCATTCTTACAAAATTATACGGCCCGAAATTAGTTTGAATCGCAGCACCTTGCTGGAAGGTAAGTTTGGTATACATCGCATGACCAAGTCCATCAACCACAGCACCTTGTACCTGGTTTTCAGCACCACTAAGGTTTACTACTTTTCCGCAATTAACAGCACAATACACTTTTGTTACTTTAGGTTTCCCTTTTACCATTTGTAGCTCTACAACCTGTGCTACATAAGTATTAAATGAAAACCAGGTTGAAAACCCACGGAAAGTATTTGCTGGTGTTTTACCCCAGTTACTCATTTTGGCCACTAATTCAACCACACTGATAAACTTATCCGGATCATAGGCAAGTCTGCCCACAGGTTGTTCTTTTGCTTTCCGAAATAATTCAAGTCGAAATGCAACAGGATCTTTCTTAAGCTCAGTTGCCACTTCATCCATAAAAGCCTCATTGGCAAAAGCCTGTACATTATGTGTTGGGGCACGCCATGGACCAGTTGGAATATTAGTGGGTAAACTATGACTTTCAATTCGAAGGTTTTTCACGGCCCCTGCAGGATAGGTATCCGGGCTTCTCCCGTTACTAAGGCATGCAAAAGATTGCTGCCATGCTTCGAGGTTACCGTCTTTTATAGCTGCTTTAAAACGGAACATACCGCTAGCCCTATAAAAATCATTTTGCATATCATCTTCTCTTGTCCACTGTACCTGAACCGGACATTGTGCCGCCTGAGAAATGAGTGCAGCCTCAATTCCGTTGTCGGGTCTGAGTTTTCTTCCAAAACCTCCACCCTGCCTAGGTAAGCCAAGACTTATATTAGCTGCAGGTATATTCAATTCTCTTGCTACTGAAGTTACCAGGCTTGAAGGTACTTGTGTAGGGCCGTATAATTCTGCCTTACCATCCCGCACATCAGCATAAAAATTCAGTGGTTCCATCTGTGCATGCGACAATACAGGTACTTCATAATATACATCCAACACCTTCGATGCATTTGACCATGTAGCATCTACATCGCCATCGTTTCGGCTTGGTGTTGCGGCTGGTTTACTCAACAAATCTTTGAATGCTTTATCGTGATCGGCTGTACTCTCTAACTTAGCCGCATCTTCCCAGTTTATTTTTAGCGCTACCCTACCTTTTATGGCTGCCCAGGTAGAGTTTGCCAGCACCGCAACACTGTTTTTAACCTGTACTACTTTTTTAACTCCGGTTACTTTTAAAGCTGCACTGTCGTCGAATGACTGCAATTTTTTACCATGTGCGGGTGGACGGGCTACTACTGCAAACAGCATTCCTTCTCTTCTGGTATCAATACCAAATAATGGTTTCCCCATAACAATAGCCTGCGCATCTACATCTTTTACCCTTGTTCCGATGAGTTTAAAGTCTTTGGCATCCTTCAATGGCACATTCGTTGGTACTGGCATTGAAGCTGCCTTGCTTGCCAATGCGCCATAGGAAAGTTTTTTGTCGGAAGATTTATGCAATACAAATCCATCTGCTGCATAACATTCTTCAGGTGCCACACCCCAGGTCGATGCAGCGGCAGCTATTAATAAAACACGTGCTGTTGCACCTGCTTGTCTTAATGGTGTATAACGACTTCTGATGGCACCACTTCCGCCTGTTGTCTGACTACCATACTTAGCATTCAATGGGGCAATTTCTACCTCCACTTTTTGCCAGTCAACATTCATTTCTTCTGCTATCAGCATCACCAGCGATGTTTTTACCCCCTGTCCAATTTCCGGATTGGGTGCAAGCAGGGTTATTTTACCGTCTGGTGTGATTTTAATAAAAGCATTTGGGGTAAATGCGGTATCATCTAATTGTTCTTCCTGATTACGGCCCAAGGATGAGAAACCTATAAGCATACCGCCACCGGCGATCATGCTTACCCTCAGGAAATTTCTTCTGCTAACTGATGGTATACTCATGATTTACCTCCTTTTGATGCAGCCAGGTGAATGGCTTTACGTATACGCACATTCGTACCGCAACGGCAAATATTAGTAATGGTTGAATCTATTTCTTCATCTGTTGGGTTGGGGTTCTTTTTCAGTAATGCCACTGCAGCCATAATCTGCCCAGATTGGCAATATCCACATTGTGCAACATCCATTTCAACCCAGGCTTGTTGAACCGGATGCTCTCCTTTCTCACTCAGTCCTTCTATGGTTACTACCTTTCCTGTACCCACGCCTGCCACAGGAAATTGACAGGAACGTACCGGGTTCCCATTGTAATGAATGGTGCATGCGCCGCATTGTGCAACACCGCATCCATACTTGGTACCAACTAAATTTAACTGATCTCTTAACACCCATAACAACGGGGTATCAGCATCTGCTTCAACAGACACCTGTTTGTTGTTTACGGTAAAGGTATATTTTGGCATAGCTGAAATGGATTTATAGCTCTTGTAAACTACACATTATCACAGAAACAGAAAAGTCTAATCCCTTAAAATCGGTCAACTGCTTTTCAAAACAAGTATTCGCTAAGATTGTTGGCTGTTCTGAATGGCAAAATTATTCGTGACGTTCCCCTTTGGCCACTTTAAATAGATGTAATATTTGAGGAAACAGTGCATCCATTGTCTCACTTACTCCTTTTACAGAACCAGGCATGGTAATTACAAAAGTATTCTTCACACAGCCTGCTATACCTCTGGATAACATCGCATAAGGTGTTCTTTGCTGTCCATAATTTCTTGCAGCTTCCATTATACCAGGAACTTCTCTGTCTAACAATGGTTTAACCGCATCTGGAGTAAGGTCTCTGGGTGAGAGCCCTGTTCCTCCTGTAAACAATACCAGTTGCACATTTTGTTCAACATATTTTTTTAATTGCGCCTGTATCATTTGAACATCATCTGGCACAATGGCATAATCAGCTACTTTAACCCCGAACTGATCCATTCGCTCCACAATAAGTTTTCCTGAACTATCTGTTCCTTTACCAGCGGAAACCGTATCAGAACAAACAACCACAGCACAGGTGATTAATCCATCGGGGGTAGGCATGCGATCAGACTTCCCTCCTTTTTTCTCCAACAGTCTGATGTTGGAAATTTCGACCCCTTTATCGAGTGGCTTTAGCATGTCGTACATGGTGAGTGCAGTTACAGATGCGCCATGCATGGCTTCTACTTCTACACCCGTTTTATAAATGGTATGTACCTCAACCGTAACCAGGATACTCAATTCATTAATCTCGTGTTTAATAGCCGCAAATTCTATGGGCAAAGGATGGCAATCAGGAATCACATCACTCGTTTTCTTGATGGCCAGTAAACCCGCTGCCCTTGAAAATTCAAAAACATCTCCCTTGGGAACCTGTTTATTCCGGATTGCATCAATTGTTTCCTGTTTAGAAACAGTGATTGTTGCAGATGCAATAGCTTGCCGAAGTGTAGTTGATTTTGAAGTTATATCGACCATAATTATTGATTCACTTTCCACTGATGGGTTTCATCGTTAAAAATTTCTGCTCCCCATATTGGCAATTCAGCTTTAATACGTTCAACCAATTCATTACATGCTTCTATAGCAGGTTTACGATGGGCAGATGAAGTAAAAACAAACAAACAAATTTCTCCAGCATTAACCTTACCAAGACTATGGTACACATGCATACAGGTTAGCGGATATTTTGCAAAAACAGCTTCACGAATTTCATGCATTTTCTCTAGGGCCATATCTTCATAAGCAGTGTATTCAATGGAGCTTACCTGTTTCTCATTAATTTCATCGGCCCTTACCTGTCCCAGGAAAATACTATGCCCGCCAATACCAATTTTGGTGCTGTGTTTCTGGATGCTTTCTGCAATAAACGATGCAGGTATAGCCCCCTTAAGAAAAATAGGTTTGATTTTCTTTTCTTTCATACTCCTTTAATTCACTAATTTTTTCCAGGCCAATATTCCTCCCTGTAAGCTAACTATAGTTTTCGATTTACCCAATAACCCGGATAGTTGTTTAACACCCTGCTTACTTCTCTTGCCTGATTGACAAAATAACACAACCTTTTGCTTTTTAAGTGTTTGGTATTCGATATTAAGATTTGCCAATGGAATATGGATATGTTCAAACTCTTCTACCCTTGGCAATTCATGTAATTCTCGTACATCTACAATATCAACATCGCCTGACTGAATCAGTTTGTTGAAAGTTGCTGCATCAATCTCATATTCGTCAGGCTGGGAACTGCAAAGCCATTCATAATTTGTAGCCTGAAACAAAGGAATATCCTTAGGTATTAACGAGTATGTGTCAGGTTGTGGTTTGATTTTTACTGTGTATGACTGATTATTCAAGGCATTGAAAGTGAGTAATTGGTTAACCAGTGGTTGTCCGATTCCTGTAATGATTTTAATTACTTCATTTGCCTGCATAGATCCGATAATGCCAGGCAATACACCGATAACGCCAGCTTCTGCACAATTTAAAATTTCGTTTTCTTTTGGTGGCTGCGGAAAAATATCCCGGTAATTTGAAGATCGATTTCCATCTTCCATTGGAAAATTAAATACCGCTACCTGGCCCTCAAATCTGGATACGGCTGCATAAACCAGTATCTTATTCAACAAAACACAGGCATCGTTGATCATGTACCTTGTTGCAAAATTGTCTGTACCATCAACAACTATATTATAGTTCCCAAGAATTTCTAATAAATTAGCAGTGGTAACAGTGGCAGCGTAAGTATGTACCTGAATTTCCGGGTTCAAACCCCGCAAATAATTACTTGCAACATCGGCCTTATTCCTTCCAATATCAATGGTTTGAAACAAAACCTGTCTGTGTAAATTATTAAGAGAAACAGTATCTCCATCTGCTATACCAATATTCCCTACTCCTGCCGCGGCAAGGTATTGCAATACGGGGCAGCCCAGTCCACCAGCCCCAATTACCAAAACACTGGCATCTGATAATTGCTGCTGGGCTGCAATACCAAATCCGGGCAGTATCATCTGCCGCTGGTAACGTTCAAAAAAAGCGTCTTTTTGCATATTATCCTCCTGAGAATGGTGGCAGTAAGGCTACAATATTTTTCTCTTCTAATAATTTGTTTTCGTTTACTATTTCCTTGTCAATTGCCATAACAAATTTTGTTACAGCCAGCACCGGATATTGTTCTTTTAATTTATTCAACAAAATGGTTGAATCGGCACAACCTTCTATACTGATTGTATCTTTTCCAATCAGTTCAACAAGTTGACCAAATAAAAGAATCTCTGTTTTCATTTTATCTATTTCTGATTAAACACGATTAAACTTAACCAACATTTAATTATGCTCTGTTTAAACTCCGGTAAACAATAACTTATATGCTGCTACTATTAAAACAACCGCTAATATTTTCTTCATCACCTCCTGCTTAAACTTCATTGCCCCAAAATAGGCACCCGCTATCCCTCCTGTAAATGCTATTACTACATAAATGTACATATCTGTACTAAACTGTATTCCTTTTGTTAACTGTCCTAGTAGTCCGGATACCGAATTCACGAATATAAAAAGCGCACTGATGGCAGCGGTTTGCTTCTGATCTGTCCAATTAAATAAGATTAGCAATGGAGATAATATAATTCCACCTCCAATACCAATCATTCCAGACAGTAAGCCTATTGTTCCACCCATCATTAAAGCGCCTGAGAAATTTGCAGGCTTTAATTCCAGCGATATTTTTTTAGCAGGCATCAACATGCGGATTACCGAAAATACCAGCAATACGCCTAGTATCTTTTTGTATATCCCTGCATCAACTGTTATCAACCCTCCTAAGAATGCCATTGGTATGGAAGCCAATGCCAGGGGAAGAAATACTTTCCATACAAAATGCTTTCCCCGATAAAATTGCAGGAATGCAGTTAGAGAAACAAACAGGTTAAGTAATAATGCTGTTGGCTTCATCACTACAGGAGCCACACCAAATAAAGCCATTAATGCAAGGTAGCCGCTGGCACCACCATGTCCAACAGATGCATACAGAAATGCAATGACCAGGAGTAAAATATAAAAAAACAATACACTATCCATACTTGCGGTTATATGGGTAAAAGATGAATAGGTACTATTGTTCCCTCTTCAACTACAGTAATATCTTCGGCTAATTCTATCAGGCAATTTGCTGTTGCAAATGACCGCATCCTATAAGATTCCTGTGCTCCCAGCACTGAAACATGCTCACCGTCAAAGAACCCTTTTAGAAAATGGGTTAGTCCTGCAGACTTTTGATAAGTACCCGCAATTGCAACTTTCTGTTCGCTCAAACCTTGTTTCCCAGATACCCACTTAACAATCACGGGAACCACATACATATAAAAGCAAGTGAGTACTGAAGAAGGATTTCCGGGCAATCCAAATATTAATTGCTGATCTTTTGTACCGAAAAATAATGGCTTCCCTGGTTTTTGTTTTAGTTTATGGAATCGGGTAATAACACCACAATGACGGGCTGCTTCGATTACAAAATCATAATCTCCTACACTAACGCCTCCCGTTAATAAAACAATATTACTTTCTGATAATGCGAGTTGTAATTGTTCGGTAAGTAATTCCAGTTTATCCGGCGCTCTC
>CAZTCS010000002.1:87548-116872 GCA_964611995.1 uncultured Sediminibacterium sp.
CTTCAAGGGAAACTGATTCTAATGCTCCGAATCTGAATTTCTTTTACGCCGCAAGCTTTTAAAACCGCAGTTAGTGAATAGGAATTCGCATCGTAAACCTGTCCATATCCAAGGTTTTCACCAGGCTGCTGTAATTCATTTCCGGTAATTATAACCGTAACATTTGGTAGTGAGGTAACAGTTGCTTCTGTAAGTCCCAATCCTGCGAGAAAACCAATTGCCGCGGGCGTTAGCAAAGCACCTGTTGACAAAGCCATTTCTCGGGCTTTTATTTCAGCACCTGTTTTTCTAACATTTGCTCCTGCGATCAATTGATCGTCCAGGATTTCCAGCATACCATTATTCACCCTAACTTTTTCCTGCATTACTACAGTGTCAGCGCCATTGGGTACTGCGGCTCCCGTAAAAATGCGAACAGCTGTCGCAGGAGCAAGCGTGAATTGAGTAGGATCACCTGCTGCCATCTCTCCGATAACTTTCAGAACGGGTTGTTCTTTCCATTCAGCAAAAGAGAATGCATATCCATCCATCGATGATTGCGGATAAGCAGGTATATCAATAGGAGCTATTATATCTTTGGCAAGCATACGACCAGCACAATCTTCCAGCTTTGCCTGAACAGGTAAAATATTGGGTATATTTTCTCTAATAATTTTTCTTGCCTCGGAAACACTGATCATTTACTATCGAGTTTTTGAGTATTGGTAGATATTACCCACCAATAGTGATCATACTTCGGTTTTTAATGGTTGCTGCTTCAAGCTTTTCAAAATCCTGGGTAAACTGTCCCCCCAACTGTGGTGCTTTTGCTGCAATTGATTGATGAATCAGCGGCAGTACTTCTTCCCCTTTTCGTAATGGGGTTAAGAGGTCTAGTTCATCTTTTGAAAAAAGGCAATTTTTAATTTTCCCATCTGCGGTTAACCTGATCCGATTACAATCTCCACAGAAATGAGCACTCATGGTGCTGATTACAGCAAATGTGCCGAGATGCCCCGGTACCATGAATTTTTTAGCAGTATCATGCTTATCGGCTTGCAATGGTATAAAATCATACTTCGTGGATATAACATTGAGCATTTCATCCATTGTAAATACCTTATTGCTGTTCCACCTGTTTCCGCTAAACGGCATAAACTCAATAAAGCGAACATGTATGGGCATATTTTTTGTCCATTCAACAAAATCATTGATTTCTGAATCATTTACGCCTCGCATTACAACCATATTTACTTTGGTATGAAAGCCATGCGTGACCATCAGTTCAATATTTTTCTGCACAACCTGAAACTGATCGCGTTTGGTAAGTAATTGAAATTTTTCAGCCTGTAATGTATCCAGACTAATATTTACAGAACTCACCTTTGTTTCTTTCAGAAGTTCCACAAAATCATGCAGCCTCGTGCCATTGGTGGTAATTGTTAAGGTTACGGGTAATGCGGCCAGACGTCTGATGATTTCTTTTGCATCTTTCCTTACCAATGGCTCTCCCCCTGTTAGTCTGATTTTATTTACGCCCTGACTCACAAATATTTTCGCCAATGCTTCTATCTCATCTACCTGCATTAGTTGCTCGGCCGTGGCAAAATCATATTCATCTTCCGGCATGCAATAAAAACACCGCAGATTGCAATTATCTGTCAATGATATCCGTAAATAATTATGTACCCGATTATGTGAATCTACAATCATGTTTTATTGTTTAATCAGCCCTTCATAATCCTCTTCCTTATCAATATCTATCTTACCAAGTGGAAAGTTAACCAATCCAACCCGATCTGATTCTTTCTTTAACAGTTGTCTTGCCCCTTTGTCCCCACTCAAAATGAGTAGCTCCTTAAAAACAGATTTGTGGAACAATACCGGCGTCCCTATTGTTTCTCCATAAACAGAAGCGATAATGGGCTTACCGGTTTGCTGTTGCAAAGCAATCATTTCACGAAATAGTTCAACTGTGATAAATGGTTGATCGCATACAGTTATAATCACTGTTTCAATCAGGGGGAATTTAGCTTCCATTGCGTTAATACCAGCATGAATGGATGTAGCCATACCTTCCTGCCATTGACTGTTCAATACCGGAACAATTGCAATAGCCTGGGGTAAAATAATATCATCGCCATGCACCACCAACACTGGGCCTGTTTGTAAAGAGATAGCTGTATGAATAATCCTATCAAGTAAAGTCTGGTTCTCAAATAAAAGCTGTTGTTTGGGCCTGCCGAGTCGCTTGGAAGCTCCCGCGGCTAAAATCATTACAGCAGTTTCTGGCATTTTTTTGATTTTATTACACAGATGAAGTTGAGCCCATTGATTTAATGGTCAAATCTGCCCTAAGGTGAATCGCATCTCTTTTTTCACGCAAAGGTTGTGCATTTGTACCCGTTAATTTTGCTTGTATTTCTGCAATTACAGATACCGCAATTTCCTCCGCAGTTTCTGCACCGATATTTAGTCCAACCGGACCATGGATTGCTTCCAACTGTTTTTCTGTCAAGTTTATACCCTCACTGCTCAATTCATCCATCATCATTTGCATTTTTTTATACGGCCCCAGTACCCCGATATAGGTTACTTCTTTTTTAAGTAATGTTTTCAGGATTACCAAGTCATAATTATAGTTATGAGACATTAATACAAACATTGTTCGATGATCTATGATGATATGCTCCAATAATTGATCAGGTTTAGCATGAAACACCTGGCAGGAAGGCATGGGAAATCTTTCTTTGGTGGCATACATTGGTCTGCCATCGATTATGGTAGACTGCCAGCCCAGGATCGAAGCAAAATTTGCCAGTGGAATCACATCATTACCTGCTCCAATAATTACCAGGGAAACTGGCGGTTGAATTAATTCTGCGAATACAATCAACTCCTGTTGTTGAAATTGATGGGCAAAAAATACTGATTGTTCCTTTTCAATAACTTCAGTTGCTGCTTCAATTAATATTTCTTTACCCGTTACCGGAAGATCGCCTGCTTGTTGTCCATTTTCAGCAACCAAAAAGCAAGACCCATATTGTTGTGAACGTTTATCGTTTATGGAGAATAAAGTAAGCAAGGCAGATTTTTGTCTTGTTGCCGTGGCCATTTTTAATAACCGGATAATCTCCTCGCCACGATCTCCCTGAAGAGGCTCTATCAATACCTGTATTACACCCTGACACCCAAGCCCCATTCCAAATTTTGCATCGTCCTCATCTGCTGTATCGTAAGTAACAAGCATTGGTTTATCTGACAATATCACATGTAATGCCTTTCGGAAAGCATCACCTTCCAGACAGCCGCCACTTATGGAACCTGTTAATGCAGCATCTTCTGTAATAAGCATTCTTGCACCAGGTCTTCGATAAGAAGAACCCTCCACATGCACAACGGTTGCAAGGGCTGATTTCTTACCGGCAGCAAATGACTGATGATAAGCTTCTATGATTGCAACTATTTCATGCATATTAATCGATAATAAAAGCAGTGCTTATTTGCGTTTTGCTTTAACCATAGCAGGTGTAACGACTCCTGGTATTTTATTGCCCCAGCTATTTTTTATATAGTTGAGTACATCAGCAATTTGTTCATCAGAAAGGTATTCTTGAGAGGTCATAGAACCATAGAATTTCTTTCCGTTTACAGTGAGTTTCATAGCTGATCCCTGAAGTATCAGTGAAATAAGGTCATTGGCTGTATTTTTCATATAATCAGCTTTGGCCAATGGTGGATTTACATCCTTTATTCCCGTTCCGTTCTCCTGGTGGCAACTCTGACAATAGAGTTCATATACTTCTTTACCCCTGGTAATACTTTTTTGTACGTCGCTTTGAATAAAACTGCTTGAGACTATTACGGTTAAAATAATTATAGTAAGGGTCGAAAATTTTCTTCTCATAATTGTAAATAATTAAATATAAAATGCATTAAATCTTTGCCAGATCGAATGGTAGTTTCCTGATTCGCTTTCCAGTTAAATCAAAAATTGCGTTAGTAAGTGCAGGTGTAAATGGCGGCAAACCAGGCTCACCCACTCCACCAGCATCTTCGTTGTTATCCATAATATGTATTTCGATAGGTGGTATTTCATTAATTCGCGGCATGCGGTAAGTGGTGAAATTTGACTCAGCGGTTAATCCGTTTTTGAAATGTATTTCATGATTGGTGGCCGCCCCTAATGCCATGATAATAGAGCCTTCCACCTGTGCACGCACGGTATCAGCATTTACATACCAGCCGCAATCAATCACCGCCCAAACTTTATCAATTTTTATTTTCCCGGTCGCATCCTTCGATACTTTTACTACCTGTGCAACACTGCTATTAAAACACTCAGTAATCGCAACGCCATACCCTTGTTTAGGTTTACGGGATGCCCATCCTGAAACCTGTTCAACCTTATCCAACAATTTCAGGCAACGTTCATTATTCAGGTATTGTTTTCTGAATTTCAATGGATCTTTTCCTGCTGCGATCGCCAGTTCGTCCATAAAGCTCTCATACGCGAAACCATTGGTAGAAGCATATACCGAACGCCACCACATGATAGGAACAGGTGTTTCAAAAGGAATGTCTGAGAAACTGATATCCTTAATGTTATTTAAATAATGCGGCTGGAAGCCTTCTAATACACTATCATTAGGAATATCTTTTTTACTCCCCATCCAGTGCCCGATATTTTGTCCGCACATCCTGAATTTAACCGCACTGATTTCTCCATTATTCACTGCACCTTCAGCTCTATAACTAATTCCGGGGCGGAATGGACCTTGTGTCATATCATCTTCACGAGTCCAGATAACTTGCACCGGTGTTCCAGTTTCTTTAGAGATTAGACAAGCTTCATGAGTGTAATCAAGGAATGCTTTTCTTCCAAAGCCTCCCCCAAGAAAGGTCATATTCACTTGAACATTTTCTTTTTTAATACCCATTTTCTGGCTGATATCACCCTGTACCCAATCAGGTGCCTGTATTGGGCCCCAGATATCAATAGCATCACCTTTATAATGCGCCACACAATTCAAAGGCTCCATACAAGCATGTGCCTGATATGGTGTTTCATAAATGACATCCAGTTTATTTTTCTGCTGAGCCAACACCGCATCTGGGTCTCCTTGCTTTTTGGCAGACAACCCTTCTTTAGACTGCAATTCAGTCTTCATTTTTTTATAAATCTCTTC
Organism: uncultured Sediminibacterium sp.; assembly: GCA_964611995.1. Classification (GTDB taxonomy): domain Bacteria; phylum Bacteroidota; class Bacteroidia; order Chitinophagales; family Chitinophagaceae; genus Sediminibacterium. The sequence goes on from CAZTCS010000002.1 coordinate 92,717, forward strand.
TGTGCTAACATGCTCAAAACCTGCATCATCCCATACAACCTTTAGCGCTTTCCGGCCCTGCATAGCTGACCAGGTAGATGCCGCTACTACAGCAACACCTTCCCTATCAGTATCGTATACTTTCATGGTAACTTTGAATACTTTCTTTACACCCGGAACTTTAAGTGCAGCAGTATCGTCGAACGACTTCACTTTACCCCTCAAACGTGGGTTGCGTTCTACCACAGCATATAGCATTCCGGGTAGTTTTTTGTCGATTCCAAAAATGGCCGCACCATTTGTTTTCAAAGGTGTATCCTGGCGTGGAAGTGGCTTACGGATGAGTTTATAATCGGCAACTTTTTTTAGTTGTACATTTTTAGGTGTTTCGAGTTTCGAAGCATCTACTACCAATTCTCCATAATGTAGTTTCTTGCCTGAAGAACGATGAATTACATGTCCTGCTTCTGCAAAACATTCTGCTGCAGGCACACTCCATTTCGCTGCTGCGGCAGTTATCAGCATTTCACGCGCACTTGCACTCAACTTCAATAAGTTTTTGTAAGTACCGCGAACAGTTGAGCTACCACCTGTAATCTGATTACCATATTTAACTGTATCACCTTTGCCAAAAATGATATTGACTTCATCAAGGTTTACTTCCAATTCTTCTGCAATCATTTGTGGTATTGCCTGGTAAGCCCCCTGGCCCATTTCTGCACGGTGACAAACAATCGTTACTTTACCATTGGTATCTATATGTATCCATGAGTTAAGAGAAATACCATAGTTTTCGGCGTCATCACCATTGATAATGGTACTTGCTTTAGATTCATTTGCAAAGTAGAACCCCAGGGTTAGCGCAGTGGCTGATAAGCCGGCTGCCCTGATAAATTTTCTTCTTGATATATCTTTTGGTTCCATAATAGATCATTGTTGTGGTTAGAAATAATAGACACTACCCTTTTGCCGACATTTTTTTTGCAGCTTTTTTGATTGCTTCCCTTATTCTTGGATAAGTTCCACATCTGCAGATATGACCTTGCATCGCTGCGTCAATATCAGCATCAGTCGGAGAAGTTTTCTTTTGCAACAATGCTGCTGCTGCCATTATCTGGCCTGACTGGCAATAACCACATTGTGGCACCTGCTCTTCAATCCATGCTGCTTGAACAGGGTGGGTATTGTTATCAGAGAGTCCCTCGATAGTGGTAATTTTCTTTGAGCCAACTGCCACTACTGGCAATTGACAGGATCTGACAGGTGTGCCATCAAGATGAATGGTACAGGCACCGCAGGCCGCAATGCCACATCCGTATTTAGTACCGGTAAGATCCAGGTAATCACGCAGTACCCAGAGAACAGGGGTAGTAGGTTCTGCCTCTAGTTCTCTCTCTTTTCCGTTAACATTTAGTTTGAAAGTAGCCATGATGCTATAATTTAACTTATTCAGATTTTTTCTAAAAAGATAAGAAGATAGAAAGTTCCGATTTTTCTTTGATTCTACCTGATGAATTATTTAATCGGATTTCATTATCAAAAAACACCAGATAAATAGTGTTTTTAGTTCCCTTATATAACAAAAAAAGATGCCGGAACAAAGTCCGGCATCTTCTATAATAATTCAAATCTGACATCAGAGATCTGACATCCTACATCTTCTAAATATCTATCGCTTCTCCATAAGCAGCAGCAGTAGCTTCTTTAAGCGCCTCACTCATGGTTGGGTGGGGATGCACTGCATTAAGGATTTCATGCGCTGTGGTTTCAAGTTTACGTGCAACTACGGCTTCGGCGATCATTTCTGTTACATTATAGCCGATCATATGGCATCCTAAGAATTCGCCATACTTTGCATCATATATAACTTTTACAAAACCTTCAGTAGCACCCACAGCAGTTGCTTTACCACTTGCTACAAATGGCAGTTTACCTACTTTAATTTCGTAACCAGCTTCTTTCGCTGCTTTCTCCGTATAACCTACACTTGAAATCTCAGGTGTGCAATAAGTACAGCCCGGGATATTATTATAATCGATTGCTTCTGGCAGATGATGGTGCTTCTTTTCAAGATAAGCCATGTGTTCCGCAGCATTGATGCCTTCTTTAGAAGCAACGTGTGCCAAAGCTTGTCCAGGAGAACAGTCACCAATTGCATAAATACCGGGCACTGAAGTTTGCTGGAATTTATCTACGACAATCTTACCTTTCTCTGTTTTAATACCATTTTCTTCCAGACCAATATTTTCAATATTAGCAACAACACCTACCGCACTTAATACCACTTCTGCTTCAAGTGTAACTGTAGAGCCATCCTGTTTTTTAACCAGTGCCTTAACACCGGTTCCGCTGGTATCAAGCGACTCAACAGAAGCATTGGTCATAATATCGATACCTTGTTTCTTATAATTTTTTTCTAGTTCTTTAGAGATGTCTTCATCTTCAACCGGAACAATTCGAGGCATAAATTCAACGATGGTTACTTTAGTACCCATGCTATTATACACATAAGCAAATTCAACCCCGATTGCACCACTACCTACAATGATCATGCTTTTAGGTTGCTCTGGCAATACCATTGCTTCGCGGTAACCGATTACTTTTTTTCCATCCTGTTTAAGGTTTGGAAGTTCGCGGCTACGTCCGCCAGTAGCAATAACGATATATTTAGCTTCAAGCACCTGCTTGCTACCATCAGCAGCCGTTACTTCAACCTTTCCTTTAGATTGTACTTTACCATACCCCATGATAACATCAATCTTGTTCTTTTTCATGAGGAACTGAACACCTTTGTTCATTTTTTCAGCAGCACCGCGGCTGAACTTAATTACTCCACCAAAATCGTGGGTACCTGTTGCATTGATGCCGTATTTAGCACTATGTTTTACGTATTCATAAACCTGTGCACTTTTCAACAATGCCTTTGTGGGAATACAACCCCAGTTCAGACAAACACCACCCAGGCTCTCTTTTTCAATGATTGCTACTTTAAAGCCAAGCTGTGAAGCACGAATAGCTGCCGGATAACCTCCGGGACCACTGCCAATTACGATTAAGTCGTATGCCATAAAAATTATTGATGATTAAATGAATCCGGCCTTTGCCGTTGCGGATGCGAAAATACTGAAAAAGTGAATAGTGAATGGTGAATTGTCAATTGTCAATTGTGAGTAGTGAGTAGTGAGAGAGGACTTTGATCAGACGAACTTATCCCTAACACCTAAACCCTAAGGCCTCACTCCTCAAAAAAGACCCTAACCGTTTGGTAAAACCAACTGGTATCAACCGAAGGGGCTTTCTGAAGTTGCTCATTGAAGCCCTGGAGGCCGAATAGTCCGGCCATATTACCGTTTCGGAGGGCTATTTCCAAATAACCGGCCGAGTTAAACCATGCCAATTTCTCTGTTTCCGGAACGGAGGCATAGTTGGCACTTATGGTTTCTATTACTTCATTACGCTTAAACACTATTTTGAAGCCCCTGCCCTTTCGTTGTTCGTTAAATTCAGCCTCGGTTATATTGATTACCACGTTTTCAAACTGGTCTATAAATAGTATCTGTCCTTCTATCCAATCTGGTCCAAGTGTTGGCCTGAGCGGGTATTTTTCATCAATATTTGAAATGGGCTGACCGGCACTGGATAGCTGACCAGTTTTGGAAACGGTATTAACAGCAACAGCTACTGCGGATGTGATTTGCAATAAGTTATGGGCGTTACCTAAAGTAATAGATACCATTTCAGCAGGTTTTTCACCTGTAATCATGGTCAATAACCCATTATCGGCACAAACAATAAATTGCTGGCGATACCTTGCCATTAGGAGGTATTTCAGGGGTGTATCGAAGAGATTCGCAATAATAACATGAAAAGTGCCCGCAGGATAATGTTTAAAAGCATTGGTGCAGATATAAGATGCCTGCGGATAGTTGGTTTGTGGCAGATAATGCGTGATATCACACAAATTTACCGTAGGGTCCAGTTGCAGGAACTGTCCTTTAATAGCGCCAACAAGAAAGTCACGCTGTCCGATATCAGTAGTTAAGGTAACAATGGGCATGCCGCCTAAATAACGTAAGTATGCGGTTGTTATTTCACCAACTCCCCGTTTTTAAAGAAAAACTTACGAACCAGTTTATCGGCCAGAGAGGGGAAGAAACGGTTTAAGAAAACAGTTTCTTTACCGGTAAATGTTAGCACAATAGTGCGTTTTCTTTTTACAATTGCCTTGATAATATGATCGGCGCATTCATCTGCACTCATCATTTTTCCCTCATCCATGGGCGATTCACCCTGCGATTCGCCCGATTTATTCAATGCTGCATTCCGGATATTTGAACTGGTAAAACCAGGACAAACCCACATTACATTGACCCCGCTATCCAATAATTCTGTTCGTAGTGCCTCCAGCCAGCCATGTACCGCGAATTTGGAAGCTGAATAGCCGCTTCTGCCTGGTAATCCGCGATATCCGGCGATAGAAGATACACCTACTACGGTACCTTTATTCTGAATGATATAAGGCAGGGCAAATTTCGTAGTACAAACGGTACCCCAGAAATTAATATCCATCACTTTGCGTATGGTTTCGAGTTCAGCATCTGCAACCAGTGCCCGCATAGAAACACCTGCGTTATTAATCAAAATATCAATGGTGCCAAATGACTTAATAACCTGTTCAATAAACAGTTTACAGTCTAACTCTTTGCTTACATCTGCCGTATGAATAAGCAATGGTTTATTGGTATGTTGTGATTGAAGGTGATACAGTTTATCATAATTCCGACCGCAGGTTGCCACTTTTGCCCCCATTTCCAGGAATGCTTCTACTAATGCCTTACCAATACCATCAGAACCGCCGGTGATTACTACTACTTTGTCTAAGAATTGAGCCATTTTTTTTGCGTTAATGCTGGAGTTAAATACTCGGCTACAAAATAAATAAAAAAAGGCTACTGAAATCAGTAGCCTTTGTGATCCCGCTGGGACTCGAACCCAGGACCCATACATTAAAAGTGTATTGCTCTACCAACTGAGCTACGGAATCGCCCTTTTAACAAACGATTTATATTACTATATCTCGTTTTGGGAGTGCAAAAATAGGCGAAATAAAAAACCAGCCAAATTTTTATTAGTCTTTTTTAGATGATTTACTCACATTCAAGTGTTTATATACATTCTTTATTGGCTATTTCCCAGGTATTATCCCCATTATCGGGCTTAATAACCAGGCTTCATTTTACTTGCATCCTGTATCTTAGATTTTATTTATACATGAGTTAGGTACATTAATGAAGCGACTAATTTCCATCCGAATTCTTTTTTTAACACTGATCTGCTTCGGTTATCTCAATAATTTACAAGCTCAGCAGTCAACTTCTGTAAAATCATACCAACCTTTTAACCCCAATACCCCTCCTCCGTCAGTACTATGTAGCTTCGATCAACTAATGGCTGCACAAAGAAGTTCAAGTACATTTCGTGTACAGGAAATCAGGATGAATAATGATATACTCATTAAAAAATCCAATACCATTGATACCATAATTACACTACCGGTTGTATTTCATATTGTAAACACAAATCCATACAGCATCAGTGATGCTACGATTCAGAATGCTCTTCAAGACTTAAATGATGCTTTTGGGAAGGCCGGTACTTATGCGGGCAGTACCGGAGCAGATACTAAAATACGGTTTTGTCTTGCCCAGAAAGCACCAGATGGAGGCATCACTAATGGTATAAACCGTATTGTTTCCACTTATGGTACAAACCTCAATATGTATATCGAGGATGAAAGACTTAAGAGACTTGCACAATGGGATCCACAACGGTATATTAATGTTTGGCTGGTAAATAATATTGTTGGAGAAATCAGCGCCGATTTTTCCTGTAACACATGGACCCGACTAAACGCTGGAGGATATGCTACCCTTCCCCCGGGCGGAGGCGCCTCAGATGGTATTGTAATAACAGGTTTTGGAACATTGTTTGCTCATGAAATGGGACATTACCTTGGCCTATACCACACATTTGAAGGTTATTGCACCAATAATAATTGTGAAACAGATGGCGACAGGGTTTGCGACACGCCCCCGGATGGTTATCCATACAATCCAAATGCCTGTAGTAATCCCAACGGTGTTAACTCTTGTAGTACAGACACATTATCTAACTACTCCAATGGATTCTATGTAAGAGATACTACTGATTTTGGCTTGAACTTTATGGATTATGGCAACAGCGGTTGTGCCAATCAATTTACTACCGGACAAGCACTTCGTATGCGGGCAGCAATTAATACCCAAAGAACCGGACTTCTTGAATACAAATGTAATAAACCCTGTAACGATAACATACTTGCCAGTTTCACAAGAAATAATAGCAACCCGAAAATCGGCGATGTGATTAATTTTACCAACAGCACTGTTGGCGCTAACACTTATCAATGGTTTGTAAACGACTCACTGGTAGCGTTAACCAATGATATCACTTATACTTTTCCTACCCAGGGGAAATTTATCGTTACACTAAAAGCATCAAACGGCGGCACTTGTTTCGCCTCTTATCGTGATGAAGTAATTGTAGGCTGCGGTGTAATTGCGCGTTTTTACAGTGATAAAAAAAGTGTTGCCTCGAAAACCAATGTTTTACTCGACAGCATTTTATTTACGAATCAATCGCTCAATGCAACCAGTTACAGGTGGCTCATGCGAAATGACCTAAATCAGAATGAGCAGGAGGTTGGTACAACATTTAACCTGAATTATGTATTCCAGGAACCGGTTGCACATTACTTAAGAATGATTGCAAGCAATGGCACCTGCTCAGATACTACCAACACTTTTGGCATTAATGTAATGGATCCAACTTCAGATGCATCCATTTTTATAAGCAGGGCCAATTGTTACCAGGAAACAAAAGTTCGGTTGGAATTCATCGTTTGTAACAGTGGATTTAAAACCATTCCTTCAGGAACGCCCGTAAGTTTTTATGATAGAAACCCCAATTTATCGGGTGCAAAAAAAATCGATACCACTTTTATCATTCCTGATAGTATCCGAGGACGTTGTTGCGGCGTGTACTATACACATATCATTGACATTGGTTATAAAAAAATTGATAGTCTTTATGCGGTCGTTGGAGATACAGGCACTTCTATCCCCATAAGTTTGCCCAATACAATTTTAGTGGAACAGAACTATACAAACAATGTATTAAGGATTAATAATATCCGCTTCCGTGCAGTGGTTTCACCTTTAGACACAACACTAGAACCAGGCGACACTTTAAGGATTCAAGGCGGAACATTCCCTGATCCAAGTATTACCTCTACCTATCTTTGGAGTGATGCCAAACAACTTAGTTGTACCACCTGTTCTTCACCGCTTTTTGTTGCTGATTCATCCCGCATAAAAAGACTTGCAGTAAGAAGTCAATACCAATGTTTCGATACTGCATTTATAAATATCAAAGTACCTCCTGTTAATGACTATAGCGTTACTATTAATGCGGCTAATTGCTTGTCGAAAGACAGTCTTTCTGTGAGTATTACCATCACCAATAGTTATCGAAAAGGGGTTCTTCCCAAAAACCTACAGGTTACTTTTTATAAAGGAAACCCACTTACAGATACTGCGATTATACTTGGACCTCCGCTTATACTCACTGATACCTTATTTACACAATCTCAAACTTTTATAAAAAGCATACAGCATATTGGCAGTGGTATTATATACGCATCTGTGAATGACAATGGGAACAATATCAGGATTATTCCAGCCAGCATATCGTTTGAAGAAAAAGATTCATCAAATAATATCGGCACTTATAATTACCAGCCACCCGTTACGACTGTAAATGTTACCATCTGTGCTAATGAGCAATACATGGGCTATTCAACCACAGGTACCTATACAGATGTATTTCAAGGAGCTAGTAGTTGTGATAGTGTGCGTCTATTAAACCTAACCGTAAATCCATTGAAATTCACCAACCGAAATCTCATAATCTGCAAAGGTGATTCTGTTTTACTTGGTGGGGCTTGGCAAAAAACAAGGGGGGCATTTACCGATTCCTTAAAAACATTCCTGGGATGCGACTCTATCGTGGTTACTAATCTTTACCTGGTAGACACTCCCGCACATTTCTTACCCAAAGACACTATCATTTGTAGCGCTGCTACATATACCATTGATTTACCTAACTATACCAGCTACAACTGGAGCGATGGGAACACACAAAATCCAAGGGCTATTACACAGGCAGGCACTTACGAGTTACAGGTTCGCGATAAAAATGGATGTTATGGAACCGACCAAATAACCATTGGCACTACTTATTGTGTTGACATCATGATTCCTAATGCATTTACCCCTAATGGTGATGGCAAAAATGAAGTATTCAAGCCTCTGATACCAGTACCATTACCCGGATACAGGATGCAAATTTTCAATAGATGGGGGGTGTTGGTTTTTGAAACAACAGATACCAATAAAGGATGGGATGGTAATGTAGGCGGGCAGCCACAACCATCAGCCACCTATGTTTATAAGATTAATTATAAAACGCCTTTAGGTAAAGAGCAACAGCAATCCGGCACTTTGGTATTAATCAGATAACCCAACTATTTGAGAATCGTAACTGGTCCGGAGAATACCCCCTGAATTATTTTTGGAATGATAATGTAATAATAGGTAGCAAAGGGAAGTGGTTTCCCATCATACCTTCCATCCCAAGGAGTTTTATATCCGTTTGTATAAAAAACCCGCTTACCTGCCCTGTCGAACACACTTACTTCCGCATCAGGATATTTATTGAGCTCTGGAATTACCCAGGTATCATGAATACCATCACCATTAGGTGTAAACACATTGGGTATTGGGAAAGGCTTTAAAACGGTAATAGCAATTTCATCAGTAGCAACACAACCATTGGTACTTACTACAGTTAACTTAAGGGTTTGGTCTGCATTACCTCTGAAAACAGGGGTACGCAAATTAGGATTGTTCAGGAAATTGGCTGGCGACCATTGAAAAGACTGTATGGTACCTGTAATCAATGGATTTAAAGTATATGGCGTATTCTCGAATACCAATACATCCTTTCCTGCATCTACATCTGGTATTGGAGCAAGATTTACTACCAGTTCATCTGTAGCCGCAAGACAGGTTCCATTGCCTGTAGAAGTAGCAGTAATTCGAATACTGTTAGATGTTCGATCCCGATCTGAAAGTACATAGTTTGTACTAGATGCATTAGAAGCATCAAAAGATCCAGTACCGCTAGTGGTCCACCTAACTCCAGTTGCATTGCGACACAACGCACTCACTGGAAATATTTGATCATTTGCACAAACCACTTTATTAGTTCCTACATCAACATATGGCGCATCAGTAATCTGGACAACAATTGATGCGTTGATAGCCCGACAGGAACCATTATTGGTTGACGTAAGTGTTAACTGAACAAAGCCATTTGCGGTATCAAGGCTACTCGGCGTATAAGTATTATTCAAACTACCCGTTCTTGTGCCAAAACGACCAGTGCCGCTTGTAGACCATATTCCACTGGTGGTTCCGCCGCTAACCGTTCCGGATAAATTCACCATTGCATTATTGGCGCAAACCACCTGGTCTCTCCCAGCATCAACTACCGCAAGTTTGTCTATTGCAACCTGCAAATAGGAAGTATCACTTACACATCCATTAACTGTTACGGCCATACCGTATTTTCCCGAATCGTTTAATGCAGCAGTATTAATCAATGGGTTTGGCAAGGTAGAAGAATACCCATTCTCTCCTATCCATCTATATGTTGCACCTGAAACAGCATTAGCATTGAATTGTAATTGAGTATTGATACAAACAGGGCTATTGCTACTTATAGTTGGAGCAATAGGTTCGGGAATAACATTAATATTTACCGAACTGTTATTGCTGGCACAACCATCTACTGTAACGAATGCAGTATAAATACCTGAGCGATTTAATTTTACAGAATCGAAAAATGGATTCTGTGCGTTACTTGTAAACCCATTAGGGCCAGACCAATTATAAATAGCGCCGTTAACGGTATTTAGTCTAAGTAATAATGGGCCATTTTCACATATCGGCGCAATAGTATTAATAACAGGTGCCGCAGGTGTGGGCTTTAGCACTGTCGTTATATTATTACTTGCTCCCGGACATCCGGCCACTGCTACTGAAACCTGATAATTTCCTGCAAGTAAGTTGTTCATTGATGCAAAAGAAATATTGCGTGTATTGGCTGTAAATCCATTTGGTCCAGACCATGTGTACACACCAGCAACTACACTATCAGCCGTAAGTTGCAAAGGCCTACCCTGACAAGCCGGGCCACTGCTAATGATATTAACTGCACCTGGCAATGGGTTAACAATTGCTGTAATTGAATTCGTCGGACCTGCACATCCATTAACCGTAACTGCAGCCGTGTAAACTCCTGCATTGTTTAATGCTGCATTTGTAACAAGAGGGTTTTGTATGTTTGATACAAACCCTGCGGGGCCTGTCCAGCTATAACTGGCGCCAGTGATACTTGCTGCATTTAATTGTAAAGTATTTCCAACACAAACTGCCCCTCCTGTACTTAATACAGGTGCGGCAGGCAGTGGGTTCACAACCACATTCACAATATTGTTGGCACTTCTGCATCCATTAACAACAATATTCACGGCATAATTTCCGGCCATAGCGGTAGTAATAGACGAGATTGCCGGACTCTGTGCATTACTGGCAAATCCTGATGGTCCCGACCAGCTATAAGTAGCACCTGCAACTATTCCTGCACTCAATATCAATGTTCCATTTTCACATACTGGTGATACAGGATCAATAGCAGGTGGCGTTGGCGTTTGTTTTAAAGTGGCATCTATTAAATTAGGTGAACCATTGCAACCGGCTACAGCTATAATTAATTGGTATGTCCCTGCCGTTGAGGTACTCATTGATGGAATAACAAATGTTCGGTCGGTAGAAGAAAAACCATTCGGGCCCGACCATTGATAAGACGCTGCGGGTACTGCATCCGCTGTAACTGTTAGCGGATCAGCAATACAGGCCGGCCCAGTACTACTGATATTTACGGGACCCGGTAATGGATTAACCACTGCATTAACTGTAGCGGAAGGTCCGGCACATCCATTTACTGTTACCGAAGCAGTATAAGTTCCCGCATTGGCCAATGATACATTGGTGACTAATGGATTTTGTGTACTGGCTATAAACCCTGCTGGTCCTGACCAATTGTAAGTTGCTCCTGATATATTAGCAGCATTGAGCTGTAATGCATTTCCAACGCATGCCGGTCCACCAGTACTTAATGTAGGTGCGGCAGGTAAAGTATTCACCACAACATTCACGGAATTGTCTGCACTTCTGCAACCATCCACTACTATATTCACTACATAATTGCCGGCCATAGTAGTTGTAACATTTGTTATAGCCGGACTTTGGGTATTGTTTATAAAACCTGCAGGGCCTGTCCAGTTATAGGTTGCTCCTGAAACCAACGCCGCATTGAGCACAAGCGTACCATTTTCACAAACAGGAGAAACTGGATCTATAGAGGGCGCAGATGGTGTAGGTTTTAATGTTGCATCAAATGAATTGGCTAAACTCGGACAACCCGCTACCGATACAACAACCTGATAATTACCAACAGTGCTACTACTCATAGATGGAATAACAAACTCTCGATCAGTAGATACAAAACCATTAGGGCCTGTCCAATAATAGTTTGCTGCAGGTAATGCGTCAGCAGTAATACGCAATTGTTCAGCATTACACACTGGTCCGGTACTGGAAATGGGTACTGCAGAAGGTAATGGATTAACTACCACTGCTGTACTTGCCGAAGGGCCGGTACAACCGTCAACTGTAAGTGCAAGCGAATAATTTCCGGCATTGGCAAATCCTGCTGCACTGATGGCAGGTTCCCTCAACGTGCTGACAAAACTATTGGGGCCTGTCCATTGATAACTTGCGCCCAAAACAATTGGTGTACTCAATGAAACATCCTGACCAACACAAACTGGTGATGAATTTGAAACAGTTGGAGCAGCAGGGATAGCTTTTATAATTTGATTCACAGATCCTGCCTGACTTGTACATCCATCCACAACAATACTTACACTATAATTACCTCCATTGGCACTTACTGCATTCAGAATTTGAGGTTCTCGGATGGAAGAATTAAAAGACGACGGTCCTGTCCACAAATAGGTAGCACCCGAGACATCAGGAGTAGAAAGTTGTATATTTCCTCCGGCACAAACAGGTCCGGAATTTGTGGCAGAAGGCGTAGCGGGTATTGGTTTTACCGTTAACGTATAATTGAATGGTGAGCCGGTACAACCATTGGCCGAGGGAACTATCTGGTAAACCACATTGATGGCACTAGTGGTAATATTATTAAGTGTTTCGGTAATTGTATTTGTCGTTTGCCCAGAAATTACCGGATTATTTATGTTTACTACTGCTGCCCTACTCCAGGTAAAACTACTTGATGGAATATCTGCGCCGATTGAATAATTATGAGCAATGCCAGAACAAATATTTCCAGTTGGGGAAGTATTAATTGATGGCAAAGGTTTAACCGGAACTACTATAGATTGCTTATTACTTGTACACCCATCTGCCGATGTTGCTGAAATATAAATGGTCGAACTACTTGTAAGTACTCCTGTTGTAAAATTAGTACCGGATTGTAATTCAGTTATATCATTTGCATTTGCAAACCACTTATAAGTACCACCAGGAGCTGTTGCAATTAGTGTCGCAGTATTGCCTGAACATACTGAAGGAATTGTTACAGATGGAAGCGCTGGTGTTGGTTTTACTTCAATCGTTAATTCGTCATTTACTGCAGCACATGCCCCGACTGGATCATCAGTCGTCAATCGCAGTGTTACAAATGTTTGCCCAATTGCTGGAGTAAAAGAACTCGTAAGTGACCCCGAATTAGAAAAATTTCCTTGTCCTCCTCCTAAAATAGACCATACTCCTGAAGAAGCAGTACCGCCTAAAGTTCCATTCAATGCAATTGGCTGACCTTCACATCCAACTTTGTTAGTACCAGCATCAACGGTTGGTGGAGGAGAAACTATGATTTGAATCGTTGCAGAAACTGTTACACAACCTCCTGCACCTGTAATAGTATTAGTAATGAAATAAGTATTTGCACTAGTATTTGAAAAATCAATTTCTCCTGTTGAGTTATTCTGAAATGTTAACCCAGCAGGCGAACTTGAAAACACTCCAGGAGTTGCACTGCCTGAAAATACAGGTGATGCATTCGCTTGATTCACGCAAAACTGCCCACTTGCATAATTAAAATTTGGATCTGGACTATTATTAATGATATTAACTGTAACGCTTCTGGAATAACTACAAGAACCGCTTACAACACTTAAGGTAACTGTGTAAGAACCTACTGGAGTAGTTGCTAAATTAATTTCCCCAGTTGTAGCATTTATAACTAATGCCCCAGTTCCAGTAAAGGTGCCGCTAACTCCAGGTGCAATATAATTAGGCACTGGCGGTGTGGGGTCAGATTTACAAAATGTACTGGAGGGATAAGTGAATACAGGATTTTGAATTGCTGTAACAGTTACTGTTGCCGTTGCACGATTACTAACGCAACCCGCCGAAGAAGTTGCAGAAACATAATAATTTACTGATGCATTTAAAACAGGAGAAGTATATGAAGAGCCAATAATCAATAGGTCTCCACCACTTGCTGCATTATACCACCTGTAGGTGTCCCCTGTTGAGCTAACAGAAACGGTCGCCGTATTGCCTCCGCAAATGCTAGCATTATTTACATTAGGCGCAGTCGGTGTTGGATTAACTGTTACTGTTACGGCCGTTCTACTGGCACTTGAACAACCATTAACAGTAGTCTGTACATAGTAAGTAGCTGTGCTATTTAATGTTGGTGTGGTATAAGAAATACCTGTTCCATACATTGTTCCGCCTATGGCCGCATCCCACCATTCATAAGTACCCCCCGGCGCTGTAGCAGTTAATGTACTCGTATTACCGCTACAAATTGATGTACCTGCAATTGTTGGATTAGCAGGTATACTATTCACGTTAACCGAAACAGCCGTTCTAGGACCAATACATCCATTGTTTTCAGCCTGTACATAAAATGTAGTTGCTGTATTAAGAGCAGCAGTTGTATAACCTGCTGTTGAAGCAAGCAGATTACCACCAGATGCAGCATCGAACCATTTAAAACCATCTCCTGCTCCTCCGCTTGCATTCAGTGATGCTGTCTGACCAGCACATATTGTGGCACCTGCAGCCGTAGGCGCAGCAGGTATGGCATTTACTGTTACCGTTACTGCGGTTCGGCTTCCTGTACATCCGTTATTTGCCTGTACATAATAAGTTGTATTGGCAAACAAAACAGGTGTTGTAAAACTATTCCCAGTTGCTATTGCAGTTCCTCCTGATGCAACGGTAAACCATTCCTGTGTACCTACTGGTGATGTTACCGTTAAGGTAGCCGTATTACCGGCACAGATACTGACTGGCGATACTGTTGGTGCGGATGGCGTAGCCGCAGCTACAATTGTTACGTTACCAACTTCATTCGGACAGCCAACTGTATTATCTGCAACACTTACGGAATAATTTCCCACTACTGATGCTGTAATGCCTGCGGCTGTTGATCCAGTGTTCCAGGCATAAGTATAGGGCGGATTACCTCCACTTACTGTTGCATTCAATGAAACAGACGCGCCATTACACAATGCAGGATTTGTTGGATTGATACTTACAGTCATTGGAGATACTGTATAAACACGAATGGTATCTCTTCGTAAACCTGTACAAGCTCCAGTACCACTAACTTCATAATCAATAAAGGCAGGTGCTCCGGTTGTAGGGGTTACGGTTACACTTGTTACACCAGTTGTAGCACTTAAATAACCATCATAAGCATTTGCGGCACCGGGAAATATCGAACGCCAACCCACTGTTGCAGCAGATACACCAGTTACACTCATTGTACCTGAACAATTCTGTCTCAAGATAATATCCCCAGAACCCTTAATTATGCTTGAGGCTGTAATAATATAGTCATCGGGATCATTTCCTGGTTTGCAAAACGATATACAAAAAGAACTCATTCCAGTTACACAAGCGGGCGTTCCTATTGGAATCAAAGGACCGCAATTAATAGAATAAAAACTTGCTCCAGTAATTTTACTTGTAGCGAAATTTATCAAATCAGTTCCAGAATTAACACTAATATTAAAACGAATGCATCGTGTATCTGCACCAGGGGTACCTACACATGCCGTACCTGTTCTTGATGTGCTTAGAAGAGTCCAGGAAGTATCTTTAGCAGCAGTTAAATTGATATCATAAATGGGTGAAGTACCCGTACCACATTGAGCAAAACTATCAGTCGAAAATAATAGCAGACATAAAACAATAAAAACGCTGAAAGACTTATTAAACAAGCCTTCCCTATCATGGGGCATTACATATAAGCCCAATTTTATATGGGTATTGGATATCAACAAATGCAATGCTAAAAATACGTAAAATCAGGCTGATTGGTTGTTTAAACATTCCCCTAAAACGCTGATTATTACTTGCGTAGGTCCAAATTTTGCAAAAAAGCCACCCTTAAAGCATTAATATTCCGGTACTGGTTCCCGGCCGCTGTTTGAATAAATGTATTTAGGTATCCAAATTGAAGGTTTTGGTTTGCATCAAACTGATAGTTTAACCCCAGGAAAAAACGATTCTGGTCAAAATAATTATTCACTATTTCTTTCCCGAAATTGATGTGTACCTCATCATTAATAATGGCAGAAAGTTTGTTAGGAATTAATCCTGCCGTAGCTAAAGGAACCTGGTAGAGTATATTATATCGCATCCTAAAATTAAAAGCATAACTATTGGCCAACTCCGTATTGCTCAGGTATTTTCTTCTATACCTTTCCTCTAACCTGATGTATTGAATCAGACGGGTTCTTTTGTTCCTGGTAAACCATTGAACCTGTTGCCAGGGACGGTGTTCCGGCTGCGATAGTTTAATATTATCATTCGCCGGAAAATTATTGATGTAGCCATACCCCAACGTTAGCCGCACATTATCGTCAACAAAATAAGTTAATCCAACACGAGCAATACCTGTTGAAAAATGGCCAACCAAATCTTCCCTTGTTCTAATCTGAAAATCGCCCCATAATCCCCATTTATTTGATAACCTTGTTTGATTAAAATAGGCAAGCCAAACCTGAGAAGCATGGGACGTTGTTTTAGGTTGGGCTTTTACGGAGGAAACACTAACAAATAAAATAGCGACAACAAAAGATAACTTCATTTTCATGAACCGGAGTTTAATTAGATTAATCTTGTTGCTCAGGATAAATTGCTTTAAACCCGGTTATTTCAGGGATTCTAATGCCTTTAAAACAGTCTGATCTGTTTTATTCTGCAGTTCATAATACCCCTCTGTTCTCCAAATCTGTCTGGCCATCATGAGTTGTACATTATGCAAGAGGAATTTTTTATCCTTTGCTGAAGCACCAGCCAGTTTTACACTGTCTTTTGCTGCAAATGCTACCAATTGCTGCCACTCTGATTCACCCGGTATATATTGCTCATAAAGGGCTTCTGGGGTTTTAAAGCTATTGAATTTTTGTTGCTGGCTAAGGTATAACCGATAAACAAAATTATTCATCGTATTCTTATAGTACATAGCCATTAAAGCGGTGTCGAGCCTGGTAGTATCATAGGCAACAAATATATCTGGAGTTATACCACCTCCTCCATAAACCATTCTACCTCCTGGTGTTTTGTAGGATGTGCCAATTGGTTTAACAGTATCCGCTTTTACCAATTCTCCATTGTGCCAACGCGATACAAGGTCTTCCTCATATTTTGCCTTTCCTTTATCATAAGACTTTTGAATATTTCTACCCAATGGAGTAAAATAACGGGCAATCGTTAGTCGTACCGCACTTCCATCTGATAACTGAAACTGCTGTTGCACCAACCCCTTACCAAAAGAACGTCGACCAATAATAGTGGCCCTGTCCCAATCCTGTAATGCCCCGCTTAACACCTCACTGGCTGAGGCAGATGTTTCATCTACCAGTACCACAAGCTTTCCTTTTTCAAATAGACCGTCACGTTTACAACGGTATTCCATTTTAGGCACATGTTCACCCTCTGTGTAAACAATCAGTTTATCTTCATCCAAAAACTCATCCGCTATATCAGTTGCTTCTTTTAATAATCCACCACCATTTCCACGCAGGTCAAGGATCAGTTCTTTCATACCCAATGCCTGCAATCGCTCGAGCTGTTGCATAAACTCTTCATAGGTAGGCTCTCCAAAACGATTGATCCTGATAAAGCCAACACCCGGAGAAATCATGTAAGAAACGTCAACCGTAGGAACAGGGATGGTTCCACGCTGTATGGTAATTTTCTTCTCAACCCCATTTCTTAATACAGTCACCTGCACTTTAGAATCTGCAGGCCCTCTTAAGTTAGCCCTCACCTGTTCTGATTTAATTTTAACTCCCGCCAGAGAAATAGTGTCATTCACTTTAATCAACCTATCGCCAACCATCATTCCTGCTTTCTCTGATGGACCTCCTTTCATTACTGTAACTACATGTACTGTATCACTAAACAATTGAAACTCTACCCCTATACCCTGAAAGTTTCCCATCAGTTCTTCATTCACTTCCATCAGGTCCTTTGCTGGAATATAAACAGAATGCGGGTCGAGGCGAGATAATAACTCATCTGCCGCAACCTGACTGATACTATCGATTTTTACAGGATCTACATATTTACTTCTAACCAGCTCAACCAATTCCTGTAAAGCACTGCTCTTTTTAAAGCTTAAAAAACGGTTACCCTGTGTTTTATCTCTTAACTGGTAACCAATCATCATACCGAATACCATTACCAAGGCAAACAAAATCGGCAACCAAACCTTCAACTTATTATTTCCCATACTGCAAATATCGTAATTCATCGTTTAAGTTCTTTCTCTCTTGGGATGAATGGCTAACAGGCATTAGTATAGCCAATCAATCAATAAAATGAGTTGATTTCTCATTAAAATTTTCGTACTTCGTGGCTTCTTCTATTATCCGGTTTCAAAATGATTCTATGCCTGTAAGTTTAATTGCTGATAGTGGTGCCACCAAATGTGAATGGTGTGTACTCGAAAATGGTAAAAAAATTAAATCTATCATTACCCAGGGAATCAGCCCTTATTTCTTATCAGGACCGGAAATTGTTGTATTACTAGAGAAAGAATTACTCCCGAAACTGAAGAAATTCACCGTTAAACAGGTCTTTTTTTACGGAACCGGTTTAGCAAACCCTAAAAATGTAACAGTTCTAAAATCAGTTTTGAAAAAACTATTCCCTGGAGCAAAAGCAGAGGTACAGAACGATTTGTTAGCTGCCGCCAGAGCTCTTTGCGGAAAACAAAAAGGCATTGCCTGTATCCTTGGAACAGGGGCTAACTCTTGTTTTTTCAATGGTAAAAAAATGGTAAAAAACAGTCCGGGACTCGGTTATGTTCTTGGTGATGAAGGAAGCGGCGCATACCTGGGCAAAAAAGTAATACAGTATTACCTGTATAATACCTACGACGAAGAACTTAAAGCAAGGTTTGAAAAACGTTTCCAGACTACCCAAATGGAGATACTTGAAAATGTATACAAGAAACCGCTGGCTAACCGATACCTCGCTTCATTTGCCATATTTCTGGCCGAGAACAGAGGACATTATATGATTGAAAACATTATTGAAGACGGATTAAACGACTTCTTTTTCACCCATTTATACAAATACAGGGAAAGCTGGACCCACCCCATTCATTTTGTTGGAAGTATTGCATTTGGTTTCAAAGATGTATTAAAAGACCTTTGTAATACCTACGAACTGGAATTGGGCAGGGTATTGAAAGCACCCATGCAAGGACTAATTGAATATCACCGCTAAAAAAGCATTATGGCTGAGTTTATTAAAGTAACAGAACAGACTTCAACGTACAGGCATCTGGAGAAAATGTCGATCCAGGAATTGCTGACCAATATCAATAACGAGGATAAAATGGTTCCCAATGCAGTGGAGAAAGCCATCCCTCAAATCGAAAAACTAGTAGCAGCCATTGCAGATAAAATGCTTGCCGGTGGCAGACTGTTTTATATCGGTGCAGGAACCAGTGGCAGACTTGGTATTGTTGATGCGAGTGAATGTCCTCCAAGTTTTGGGGTTCCTTACGGACTTGTTATCGGCATCATTGCAGGTGGTGATAAAGCCATTACCCAGGCAGTTGAATTTGCGGAAGACAGTACCGAACAAGGCTGGGCAGACTTACAAAGACATTTTGTTAGTGATAAAGATGTCGTGGTTGGACTTGCAGCGAGTGGTACTACCCCATACGTAATCAGCGCATTGAAAGAATGCCGCAAGCAGGGAATTATTACCGGCAGCATCAGTTGCAACCCTAACAGCCCCGTTTCAAGAGAAGCAGATTTTCCTGTTGAAGTGGTTGTTGGACCAGAATTTGTTACTGGTAGTACACGTATGAAAAGCGGAACCGCACAGAAACTTGTATTGAATATGGTTTCAACTGCCGTAATGATACAGCTTGGCCGTGTTGATGATAATAAAATGGTGAACATGCAACTGAGTAATGTAAAACTCGTTGACAGAGGGGTAAAAATGGTGATGGAAAACCTCAAAATAACTGAATACGAAGTTGCCAAAGACCTGCTACTTAAACACGGCAGTGTAAAGAAAGCAGTAGAAGCAGCAGGATAGTAAAACAGAAGAATTACCAACAGAGAAATATCGAATTTCCAAATAGTTGAACATTCGATATTTCTCTGTTTAATATTGGATATTTTCACGCGTATGCACGACATCGAGCCTTTTTATAACTGGCGGCATATTTACGTTTCTGAGGAGGATCAACGTTCACCTTTTTTTGGACGTACCTATAGTGAGTTTGAATTTTCTCAAACAGTTTACAATTACTACATACATCCTCAATGGGATGATTTTGGCAGCAGAACCTTGTACCTGAAAGTAATCTATGTTGATTATGAACTGAATTTCGCCGTAATCGAATTGATTGGGGAATGGAACGATGCTATTGAAAACGATATCATGGAACTGAAACGTGAAGTAATGGATTTGTTTTACAAACAGGGTATCACCAAATACATCCTCATTGCAGAAAACGTGATGAATTTTCATAGCAGCGACAAAGAGTATTACCAGGAATGGTTCGATGAACTCACCGAAGAAAATGGATGGGCCGTGGCCCTTAACATGAGTGATGCTGCTCAATATGACTTCAAAAAGAAGAAATTAAATTACTACATCGAATTGATGGATCTTCCCGAATGGCGCACCTATAAGCCCTACCATCTTTTCAAAAAGATTGATGATATGTTGATGAAGCGATTGGATTGATCAGTCCATAGTCGATGGTCCATGGTCTATGGTCTATGGACCATCGACTATCGACCAACATGAACCTCGGCACTACATCAATTACAACCCCAGCTTATGCTTAGCCAAGGTCTCCTGTGCTAATTCATATCCAGCGTCTGCATGTCTGATAACCCCCATTCCCGGGTCGTTTCTTAAAACCCTTGAAAGACGTTGAGCCGCTGCATCTGTTCCATCTGCAACTATTACCATTCCTGCATGAATACTATATCCCATGCCTACACCACCTCCATGGTGAAGACTAACCCAGCTTGCACCGCCAGCGGTATTTACTAATGCATTTAATATTGGCCAATCTGCCACCGCATCACTCCCATCGAGCATTGCTTCTGTTTCGCGGTTTGGTGATGCAACAGAGCCTGTATCAAGATGATCGCGCCCAATTACAATCGGCGCTTTTACTTTTCCGGTTTTCACCAATTCATTAAATGCAAGACCAGCTTTTTCCCGCTCTCCTTGTCCGAGCCAGCAAATTCTGGCTGGTAGTCCCTGAAAGGCAATTCTTTCCTTAGCCATCTTCATCCATCTTTGCATCGATTTATTTTCAGGGAATAGTTTAATAATCAGTTCATCCGTAACTGCAATATCTGCCGGATCTCCACTAAGTGCCGCCCATCTGAAAGGGCCCTTGCCTTCACAGAACAAAGGACGAATATAGGCAGGTACAAATCCAGGAAAATCGAAGGCATTGGCTAACCCATGCTCCTGTGCGCGGGCCCGAAGATTATTACCATAATCAAATGTTACAGCACCGGAAGCTTGTAATTGCAGCATCAGTTCTACATGCAGTTTCATACTATCATAAGCAAGGGCAATGTATGCCTCGGGATCTTTTTCCCTTAGTGTATTTGCTGCATTATTGTCCAGTGTATGCGGTACATAACCAATGAGTGGATCATGTGCCGAAGTTTGATCAGTAAGTACATCTACCTTAACCTTCCTTTCAATTAATTTTTGCAGCATCTGAACTGCATTGCAAAGCACACCAATGCTCAAACGTTCCCCTTTTTCTTTGGCAATGATTGCCCTATCGATCGCTTCATCAATATCAACAAATTTCAGGTCCAGATATTTTGTTTCAATTCTTTTATCGATACGCCATTCTTCCACTTCGGCACAGAGTGCTACCCCATCACACATGGTAATAGCAAGCGGTTGTGCACCACCCATACCACCTAATCCTGCAGTAACACTAAGTGTCCCTTTCAGTGATCCGTTAAAATGTTTATCTGCAACCGCGGCAAAAGTCTCATAAGTTCCCTGTACAATTCCTTGCGACCCAATATAAATCCAGGAGCCAGCAGTCATTTGTCCGTACATCATCAACCCCTTTTGCTCCAATTCCGTAAAATGTTTCCAATTGGCCCAATTAGGCACTAATTGTGAGTTGGAAAGCAAAACCCTTGGTGCATCCGCATGGGTTTTCATAATTGCCACGGGCTTACCACTTTGAATCAACAGGGTTTCGTCGTTTTCCAGTTTTTTTAGGGATTGAATAATCAGGTCTAGACTTTCAATATTCCTGGCCGCTTTACCCCTACCTCCGTAAACAATCAACTCTTCAGGTCTTTCAGCAACAGCCGGATCAAGGTTATTCAACAGCATTCGTAATGCTGCTTCCTGTATCCACCCTTTACAATTAAGTGTTGTTCCGGTTGGCGTTTTGTATTTATTAAAATCATACGCGGTAGTGAGCGACATAGCAATTCGTTTTAAAAAAGTTAAAGTACAATTTTATCGCGAAGGAAAAGCGATCCACAATGAATTAATCATTTTGAGTATAGACCATACATAGACCATGGTCCATAGTCCATGGTCCATTGACTATGGTCTATGGACTATGGACTATCATCCACCTACATCCGCAAGCTTTTGGCAACTGTTTACAGTCGTTAAATTACATTTCGTTATGCTGAAACAAAAATCAATATTCAAGCAAGCATTGAATGGTATAAAAAAGCGATCTACTCCAATCGCATAAATATGTGATTTTACGAAACCCTTTATTTACAATCATTTCAGCCGATCATTTTTATTCACCACTCACCATTGCACATTCACCAATCAACACAGTTTAGATTTTTACTGCAACGTATCATTCCTTGTTTTGGTCATCAAAAAAAAAATAAAAATGTATAAACAAATTTCCTTTATTGCTGGTGCAGTTTTACTAATCACAAGTTGCAGTAAAAAAGATTCTGCATCTCCACAGGTATCAATGGAGTACCTTAACCTGAATAATACATCTGTTACCGTTAATGCCCCTTTAAACATCGACCTTAACAAAGATGGCACTGATGATTTTCGGGTAACCAATGAGTTAAGACAGGATAATGCTTCCGGCAGCGATTTGCTTGAGTTCAGGGTAACCAGCCTGGCTCAGAATCAGGTATTAATGAAAGACGACCGAACGCCTGCCCGAAAAGAAGAAAATGTGCCTATTTACATTACAGATGAGTTACCCTATCAATGGAACACCCAGTTATCTGCTGCAATTGTTACAAGGGTTATTCCTACAGATATTGCCAATAGTTACTGGCAGGGAACATGGTTGAACCATTTCAATAAATACCTGCCTGTAAAACTTGTTAAAGACGGGGCATCGTATTTGGGATGGATACAGATTTCTTTTAGCAACACAGTACCTATGCGAATCATTGTGCACGATGCAGCTTATAACAAAATAGCGGGTCAATCGATAAAAGCGGGTCAAAAATAAACCCTCCAAAAATTATTTGGCTTCTTGTATATTTGAGAAAAAGCATCATATGGGATTACCAGTAAATAACAAAAAAGCCGGAAAAGCTGGCGCCGGTGGTCAGAAGTCCGGTGGACAGGCATCCAAATTCATCTCTAAGCCGGGCACAAAAGCCGTAGGTGTTGCGAAAAAACCAATTAAAACCGGTGGATCGAGAGGAAGCTAGGGGGAATCTTTGATCTTTGATCTCTGATTTCTGATTTTAAATCAAAGATCAGAGATCAGCGATCATACATCAATAAACCAGGTCCTCGTATGCTGCTCTTAGCTCATTTAGTGCATGATTGTCTGCTGCTGCTTTTGCGGCTTCCATTCCTTTTTCGTACCATTGAATGGCAAGGTCTGTTTCCTGTAATTGTTCGAGTAATTTTGCCAGGTGGTAGTATGATCCTACATAATCAGGTGAGTCGGTGAGTATTGCTTCGAATAACTCCCTCGCCTCCACCAGTTTACCTATTTTCACATATTCTAAGGCCAAAGCATGTCTCAGAAAATTGTCTTTAGGCTGTTGTTCCAAAAAAGCAAGTATCCTGGGTATTTTATCCATGGTGTAAAGATAGTAGTCAGTGAATTGTGAATGGTGAATTGTGAATAGGACTTTCTGCTATTGACCATTCTCTATTGACCATTCATTGTTGTTCGGGAAAATTTGACCGCGAGCTATAGTTGTGCGTATGATGGGACACGGATTTTCATGATTTTCAAGATCTATCATGATAAATCTTGAAAATCATGAAAATCTGCGTTCTATTAATAGCGGATAGTGCATTAGCGGGAATCAACTATTTCATTAACCAGCTCATTTTAAATTATACCCCCTCTATTTTTTCCATTAATAGCAGAAAGCCTAAAACAAGCATCAATCAAGGCTTGCAGCTTGCG
>CAZTCS010000003.1:0-20195 GCA_964611995.1 uncultured Sediminibacterium sp.
GCAATATTTTGGTATGGTTTTTCGTTGTATAGCTGGATAAAAATGTAGAGCTATGAAAACCAATCATTTCATCGTAGCAGTGGCGTCGTCTATGCTGCTGTTTTCATGCGTAAGTACCAAGAAATTTAAAGAATCTGAGGCAAAATATACCCAGTTAAGCGGAGCCTACCTCGAAATGCAGGGTAAATACCGCGAATTGCAAGATCAGATCAAAGACCTTGAAAACCAACTGGCAAAATCAAAGGGCCAAAACAACGAACTCAATGCCCGTAAACAGGCGCTTGAGGAGCAATTGGCTGATCTGAATAAACAGATAGATTTCTTAAAACAAAACAATACCACCGTTCTTAATCAGTTAAAAGATCTTTCTGTAGTAACAGGAGCTCAGGCTGAAAGTATCAAGAAATCACTTGAAAATATTGGTGCGAAAGATCTTTATATCAAAGACCTGCAGGGATCAATTGCCCGCAAGGATTCCTTAAATATGGCATTGGTTATGAACCTGAAAGGTGCTATTGGAAACCTTAATGATGAGGACATCAATATCAAGGTCGACAAAGGAGTTGTATACGTTGATATTTCTGATAAACTATTGTTCAAAAGTGCAAGCTATGAAGTAACGGACCGCGCGAAAGAAGTGCTGGGTAAAGTTGCTAAAGTATTGAATGCTCAACCTGAAATTGAATTTATTGTAGAAGGTCATACAGATTCAGTTCCCATTAAAACCAATGGAATTCTTGACAACTGGGATCTGAGTGTTAAACGTGCTACTACTGTTGTACGTATTTTACAAGATACTTATGGTATTGATCCTAAAAGAATGACCGCAGCAGGTAGAAGCCAGTATATTCCATTGAAAGATAATGGTACCGCAGAAGGAAGAGCTGCAAATCGCAGAACCAGGATCGTTATCCAGCCAATGCTCGACCAGTTCTTTAAACTGCTGGAAACAAAACCACAATAAGCTTACTTACTAACCGACCATATACCAGAGAGGCGCTCCATTTGGGGGCCTCTTCTTATTTATACAGTATACAGTTGAAAGAACTTATACCAACTCTACCAACAGGGCTTCCTGTATTTGCTGTAGTTGTGTTTCCGGTAATGCACTCGCTGCCAGCGACATCATATTTTCAAATACAAAGGCAGGCGCCATTTGCTGAATGGTTTTAAACCAATCAATGATTTCGTGCGTGGCCAATCCTTTTAACATCCAATAGCTGTAACGGGCATTTTTTTCCGGGGGAATATCAGCGAGTATTTCATTCGTCATCTGATGTAACTGATCGTCTGTAAAGTGTTGCCATAAAAGACTTTTAATAATCACTTCTTCCATATTCATGTGGCTGAGGTTAAATGCTGTAAACTCAGCAAGTGAAAATTGCAATTGACGACCCGCAAAAACCTTATCCGATTGTTTCGATGCCGCTTCATATTGTTCAATACATCCTTGCAAATGAGTTGCCAGCATATGGTCTCTTTCATGCTGCTTTTCAAAATCGGCTACCACATCTGGCGCTTTGGATTCAATTAAACTGAAAACTTTAGTATCTTCTGTATGCGCATGACTTTCAAAAAGCCAAATAAGTTCTTTAATTGATAAGATTAGTTTTTCCGCTTCTTTATCATTTAAAAAATCAGCCTGCTGAACTTGTAAGGAGCAATGATAGAGCATGGCGCGTAGACCCTGGTGTATCATGTGAAAGGGATTGTAACGTGTTTCGTGGTTCATACTATGGTTTTATAGATTGAAGGGCAAATCTGAAAGAAATATCAGTAAAGCAAAACCACATAAGAATGTGGTTGAGGATCAATGGTAATAAGGAAAGCTAACCGGCATTATACTTACAGGAGTGAAAAGAATAAATTTTGCAAGGAAACCTGTTGATTAATTCGGAACTTCGCAGAAGTTTTAAGTAAATTTAAAGCGAAAGCGCTGAAACACTTGCGGCTAACCTATACGTAAGCAGATGAAACTATATCCAAGATCCCAAAACCTTCTGATAAAGGGTTTTATTTTTTTTATTGTCCTGAGCCTGACTGCCAACTTGTATGCGCAAAAACCAGTGGCAGTAAAAGGAATTATTGACCTGCGATCAACGGATTTATCAAAACAAACAATAGCACTGGATGGAGAATGGGGTTTATGCTGGCAACAACTTTGTGAGCCAGGTAAGCCCGATGGCAAAATGACTGGTATGATTCCTTTTCCGAAGAGATGGGATGATACACTAATCAGTGGAACGCATATTTCAGCTAAAGGATACGCATCGTATATGCTAACTGTTTTGATGCCAAAAGCTGCAAAAAACATAGCACTCGATGTACCTGATACTTATACCAGCTATAAACTTTTTGTCAATAACGACCTGTTTGTACAATCAGGTGTGCCAGGTTCTTCTGCTGAAACAACCATACCTCATTGGCAACAATTTACCCGCGAAGTATCACTTTCAACCGATACCCTAAAACTAATTCTACAGGTAGCGAATTTTCAACACTCTAAAGGCGGTCCTTATAAATCAATCCTGATAGGAAATAAAGACAAACTTTTCAGGGAAAGAGAAAAGAATAATGCCCTTGATTTTATATTGATGGGTAGTATCGTAATGTGTGGATTGTTTTTTTTCGGTCTCTACTTTTTTGGACGCTATGATCGCACCATACTCTATTTCGCCTTATTCTGTATAACATACAGCTACCGCATAGTAGGCTCATCTCAATATGCACTTCATAGTATTATTGGGAATGTTTCATGGATTGTTACGGTACACCTGGAATACCTGTCGTTATTTATCAGTGTAATATTCTTTACCCAGTATACCCAGAAGCTCTATCCACAAGATTCAAATAAATATATTACAGCCATTGAAATGTGGGCCTGTATTATACTCTCGTTAATTACCATCATATTCCCACCTTCGGTGTTCACACAACTGATCAATCCTTTTTTGGTGGTAATGTTTTCCGTAATTGCTTATACGTTTTACGTTTATATAATTGCTTACCGGAAAAAAAGACTAGGAGCCGGCTATGCGTTATTAAGCACAGGCGTGGTAATGCTTGTTTTTGTAATCATTAACCTGCAGTATTTTGGTTTTGTTGCACCACAAAAAGAAGTACTGTTTTTTGGTTATATCGCATTCTTCTTCCTGCAATCTTTGATACTTTCTTATCGATACTCTTATCTACTGAACAAAGCCAAGAGGGAAGCTGAAGAAGGGTTGCTTGCCAAGAGCGATTTTCTGTCGAATATGTCGCATGAAATCAGAACACCTTTGAATTCAGTGATTGGCCTTTCCCATATTTTATTGGAAGATAACCCAAGACCAGATCAGAAAGAACAGTTGAATGTGTTACTCTTTTCGGCCAATAACCTGCTTACCATTGTAAACGATATACTTGATTATAATAAAATCGAAGCCGGTAAAATTAATTTCGAGTACATCGATATGGATTTGGTAAAAGTGTTTCAGGATATTTTATCCGGATTGAAAACACTGGCTGCTGAAAAAGATATTGAGCTGATACTTGAAAAGGACCCGGCATTCAATACCCGAATTATTTCTGACCCAACACGTATAAGCCAGGTAGTTGGAAATCTTTTACAGAATGCTATTAAGTTCACCAAAAAAGGACATGTGAAGTTGGTGATCAAGCAGGAGAAAATGAATAAGCAACATGTAACACTTACCATCAAAGTAGAAGACACAGGAATAGGTATTGCAGCTGAAAAACAAAAACTCATTTTCGATCGCTTTACTCAGGCCGATACTTCAACGTCAAGAAGTTTTGGCGGAACCGGTTTAGGATTGGCTATCTGTAAAAAAATACTGGAGTTACAAGGCTCACATTTGCAATTGTCCAGTGAGGCCGGAAAAGGGTCCGTGTTCTTCTTTACTCAAACCTTCCCTGTTTCACAGGCATTCTCGTTTACACAGGAAGACCAGCAACCGGTTGTTCAAATTGAAAAAGGAAGACCATTGAGCGGTGTATCAATGTTGATGGCAGAAGACAATGAGCTGAATGTTCTTGTGGCCAAAACCTTCCTGGAAAAGTGGGGAGCAAATATCGACGTAGCGGTAAATGGAGAAGAAGCAGTAAAAAAACTAAATCCTGAAGTACATAAACTGGTACTCATGGATATGCATATGCCGGTTATGGATGGCTATGAAGCTATTTCTATTATTCGTTCAAAAGGAATCAATATCCCAATCGTTGCCTTAACAGCCAGTCTTCCATCTGAAGTAGAAGAAAAAGCCAGGAACTTATCCATCAATGGAATAGTAACCAAACCTTTTGAACCAGATGATTTTTTAAAATTGCTGATAAAAATTCTACATCGTCAGTGATGAAAGAAATTATTTAGTTGATCCGCCAACAAACCAATATTTACCTTTTCAATCGGATGTGGGGTATCTGGCAAAATGTAGATAGAGCCTTTTTGTAAGCATTGCTTAGTTGCTTCTGTATCTTCCAAAGTAACCATATTGTCTTTTTCACCAATGAGTAACAAGACAGGCAAATCAATTGTTTGTAAAACAGTATTGGTCAAAAGCGGATTGTTGCCTAGGCCAGTCAGCATTGTAGCAGTGTTATTTAACAATAACTTCCAATGATCCATGCCATGTCTGGTTGCGAGTATCTGCGCAAATGCGGGTACTTTTTCTTCAATGGTAGATGGGTTCAACATCTTTACTTCTCTTGCTGCAATTTCAGGAGTCCAGTTAAATTTCGTTCCTAGTGTACTTACTTTTTTAAATATGCCAGGATACTTTGAAGCAAGGAAAAGCGCAACATAACCTCCCATACTATAACCAAAGACTAACAGATCATTTAAACTATTCTCCTGAATATATTGATATACTTCATCCCCAAACTGCTCCATTGAAAACCGACTTCCAAATGGCTTTCCGCCATGTCCAGAAAAATTAAGACTGTGCACTTCGTATCCGGCAAAAGAAAGCTCATCGCGTAGAGGATACAATTGTTCCTGTGAACCAATAGCACCATGGAGTAAAAGAATCTGTTGCATAAGGCAAATATAATCAACAGTGTTTCAAGCATCATTTATATGGCTGTGTGGGAAGAAATGGCTTCAAGCTGCAAGCCGCAAGCTGCAAGTCTCGCCCAAGATGAAATGGCGCTTGTTTTAGGTTTTCTGCTTTTAATGGAATCAATGAGTGGGCCTGAGAATTAGATAATATAAAATTAGCCGGTTAATGAAATATTAGATTGCGTTAATGCATTACCTGTTATTAATAGAACACAGATTTTCATGATTTTCAAGATCTATCATGATTTATCATGATAGATCTTGAAAATCATGAAAATCCGTGTTCTATCCTACGCTACGCTGTAACCATTTTTCCCCGCACAAATAGTATTAGATGCAAAATTTTTGTTAAGGCCGAAGGGTTTGGGGCATTCATCCTTCTAATGAATAATGTTATAACCTAATAACCTGCACATGAAAACAAAAATCAGCCTGTTTATCATTGGAATAAGTGTACTGTTTCAGTTTTGCTCAAGTAAAGAAACCGATGCGGTAGTTACCAATACCGGAACGAACGAAACGAATACAAATACAAACACTGGTCAAACACCGAGTTTGCCAACTACCCCTTATAGTTATGCAAATCCTGGCCTCCCCTCACATATAGCAACAGCCCTGGCGCAGCAGGATAATACACCTGTTGATAATCCCGTAACGGATCATGGGGCAACATTGGGAAGGGTTTTATTTTATGATGTAAAGTTGTCGAAAACAAATACCATCAGTTGTTCCAGTTGTCACCAGCCATCGTTATCCTTTTCAGATTCTGCTATAAAAAGCAAAGGTTTTGCCGGTGGTTCAACTGCACGCCATTCTATGTCATTACTCAATCTTCGTTTCTATAAATCGGGTAAAATGTTTTGGGATGAAAGAGCAGCCAGCTTAGAACAACAGGTTTTAATGCCCATACAAGACATGACTGAAATGGGTTTAACGCTTGATGAATTACAACAGAAGGTAGCCGCACAAACATATTATCCCGCTCTGTTTCAAAATGCATTTGGAACTACTCAGGTAACCAGCGATCGAATTGCAAAGGCACTGGCTCAGTTTTTGCGTTCCATTATAACAACACAATCAAAATATGATCAGGTGAAACAAGGACAGGCACAGTTTACTCCGGATGAAGCAGCTGGCGAGAATTTATTTTTAAATGCCGGTAATATAACCTGCGCTAGTTGTCATGCTCCACCCATGTTTATTACATCTTCACCTGCAGCACCATTTGGATTGGCAGACCCCAATGACCAGGGTATTAATGGAACAAGGGCGTTTAAGTCGGGATCACTCAGAAATGTAGCCAATACAGCACCCTATTTTCATAATGGATCTATAAACAGTTTGCAAAATATGCTGGCAGGTGTGAATAACCCAATTCCACAACATACGGTTGCTCCACAAGACAGGCAACGCTTACTTGCGTTTATGCAAACCCTTAGTGATGTAACCAGTATTCAGCAGGAAAAATTTGCCAACCCTTTTAAGTAATGTAAAAAACAGACAGCTTTAATGGTGAAAACATCCGTTGAATGCGCTTGTTTAACTGTTCAACAGAATATGGTATCCTACTGTTTTATCGGAACAGATATTTGGCCGATAAACGGATACTATGAGAAAAATTTGCCTGTTTTTGGCATGTATAGCGTTGCTGATTATTGATGGTTATTCGCAATTGCAGCGCGTGGGGAAAATTACCCTTACCGTTCAAACTGCTCAACCAACTCCGCTTGAAAATGCTACAGTTCAACTTTTACGAGCCAGGGATTCTGGTTTAGTAAAAGCCGCTATTTCTGACAAAGCAGGCTTGGTGTTATTTGAACAGCTATTACTAGGTGAATACCGTATCAGCATATCAGCAGTAGGTTTTACTACATTAATTACTGCACCAATCAATATTACCACACAGCAACCAGAGCAACTTATAGGTCCGTTTCAATTATCCGCAGCCGCTTCTTCTATTAGTGAAGTAACCGTTACCAGTCGTAAACCATTTATTCAAAAACTTACCGACAGAATTGTAGTAAACGTTGAAAACAGTATTGTAAGTGCAGGAAGCTCAGCGCTAGATGTGCTTGAACGATCACCAGGAGTTACAGTTGATCAAAATGATGCGATTGGTTTAAGGGGAAGACAAGGTGTGATAATAATGATTGATGGAAAGCCTACGCCAATGACAGGCGCAGACCTTGCAAATTACCTCCGCGGACTTCCTGCCAATACCATTGATAGAATTGATATTATCACCAATCCATCTGCTAAATATGATGCTGCAGGAAATTCAGGTATAATAGATATCAGGATGAAAAAAGACCAGCGAATGGGAACCAATGGAACGGTAACCATGGGTTATGGTCAGGGTGTTTATCCGAAATCGAATGCCGGATTAACCTTTAATCACCGCAATAAAAAAATTAATCTTTTTGGTAACTATTCCTATGGTTATCGGATGAACCTTAATCACCTGATTCTCGACAGAAATTTTTACGATAATAACAAAGTATATACCGGTGGTGACCTAAAAGACAATTACACGAAGACACCTGTACACTTTCATAATACGAGAGTAGGGTTTGATTTTTTTCCATCCAGCAAAACAATTATCGGAGCAGTGGTTAGTGCAAACTTTAATAAGATTGGCAGAAATAATATTAACGGGTCTGAAGTACTTAATGCACAACGACAAAAAACCTCCACCTTTCAAACCATTGCTACTAATAATGATCATGCAGAGAATGTAGTGGCTAATATAAACTTTAAACACAACTTTAATAATAACGGAAAAGAATTAACAGCAGATGTTGATTACGGAGAATACAATTCAGCATCACTTTCACGGGTTGCTACAAAATATTTTAACCTCAGCGGTGGAAGTCTGCAGCCCGATTATATTCTTGATGGCGATCAGGATGGTAAACTGATATTGAGAACGGGCAAGGTAGATTATACAAACCCGTTAAAAACAGGCGGAAGAATTGAAGCCGGGGCCAAAACAAGTTATGTTTCTGCAGACAATGACGCAAAGTTCTATGACATGAGTAACGGCACACCACAGGATGATGTAAATAAAACAAACCGATTTAAATACAATGAATATAATAATGCAGCATACCTGAATTTTAATAAGGAGTTTAAAAAGTTTAGCCTGCAATTAGGTCTAAGAGGCGAACACACCAAAATCAATACCCATCAGATAAAAGGAAATATACGTTTCGATAGTGCTTATTTCCAGTTGTTTCCAAGCGCCTTTTTTAATTATAAGTTGAAAGAAGACCATACTATCGGACTTTCCGTAAGCAGAAGAATCGACAGACCGGGTTATTCGCAGTTAAATCCATTTTTGTTTTTGATTGATGTAACCACCTACTCAACAGGCAAACCAGGTTTATTACCACAGCTTACCTGGTCTTATGAATTGAGCTATACCATGAAGCAGGTAAACTTTACACTAGGTTATAGTCATACAAAACAAAACCAGAATATTGCCATAGCACGTTTTAAAGATGTGTTTCCGAATATACCATCCGATGACAATGTAACCGTGCAAATTCCCGTAAACCTTAGTTCACAGGATTACTACGGGTTAACTGTTTCTGCGCCCGTACGAATAAACAACTGGTGGAATATGGTTAACAATGGAAATATTTTCTACAATCATTTTAACGGAAAACTCGGAGGCACCACTCTCAATAATGGCAAACCTGCATTTGATTTGCGCACGAATAATAGTTTTACCATTGGAAATGGATGGATGAGCGAACTAAATGTGAACTATAACTCTGGCGGGCAATATGGATTTATGGTGCTTGATCCGCAATGGGGATTAGCTTTTGGGATACAGAAAACGGTATTGAAAAGGAAAGGAACCATTCGTTTCAATATTACCGATATCTTCTGGACAAGCTTACCGAAAGCAGTGATTACCTATAATAACTACATCGAAAAATGGCGGGCATACCGTGAAACAAGGGTAGCGAACCTCACGTTCACTTATCGATTCGGTAAGAACACAGTACAAGCAGCCAGGAGAAGGGCAACGGCATCAGAAGAAGAGAGAAGCAGGGCTGGGAACTAGTAAGCGTGAATGGTCAATGGTGAATGGTCAATTTAAATGGTGAATGATTCACAATTCACCATTGACAATTCACACCTAATGCTTACCATGAAGCTTTTCCAGCAACTTCAAATGTGGCTGTAACTTTTTGAGTGTGTTTTTCTGAAGAAAACTTCTCAGGTGTTTATAAAAGTGGCTATGGTCGTAATAACCATAATCGGCACTTTTAAATGTTCCCGGATCGTTTACCAGGTGTTCAGTAGCTTTTCGTATACGCATAATTTGTATAGCTGTTTTGGTACTGATACTGGTTGCTGTTTCAAAATATCGTTGTAGCGTTCTGGAAGAAATCCCATACTGTTTAGCAAAGTCTTCAACCGGCGTAATAAAATCGCGTTTGGTTTCGCAATGCGCCAGAATTTCAGAAACGATCTGAATAGGTTTAAGTGAGCCTGAATACTGTTCAATAATATTTTTAAAATATTCCGTAAGAATAGCAACACGCTCTTCAAAGTTTTGTGCTTTTTTTACTTTGGTAATAATACCTGCATCCATTAGGTAGCTAAGCGGAAAAATATATTCCCTGTATTCAGAGAAGTTTATTTTCTTTTCGAAGATAACAGGCGATATCTTGAATTTAATACCAAATAGTTTATTTCCTGGCTGATGAAAGCATTCAATAGCACGATGTCTGGGAAGGAAGCCATCGGTTTTCATTTCAAATTTCTTATCCCCCACCTGCATTACAAAAGGGGTTCCGAGGTTTAGCAGGTAGGTATATCCGGTATTTGGAAATAGCGCATCTGAAAAACCTTTGGGATACTGATCCCATAAGTCATCAAAACTGGTTTCCCAGAAAAAATCGATGAAATAGGAAATAGCACCATCCGCTTTGAGGCGTTGATAGTTTTGGTTGAAATGTTCTGTATGAAAAAATTCTACGTGTTGCACCTTAAACTAAAGGTAGACAGCTCACAAGGGCAAAAACTTGTTAAAATATGATGTTCGGTTAATAGGAAGGATCAAATTAACTTAGACTGTTTTGAATAAAGTTTAACCGGGGAATAAATGAAGAGACAAGACCTGTTTTCGATGGTTTCAATAAGTGCTTTATGAACCTCTTCCGGTATTGCCGGGCAACCCTGACTTCTTCCCAGATAACCTTGCTGCAAGGCAAATGTTTCGGATGCATAATCTGCACTGTGTATTACAATACCTCTTTTCATAGCCTGGTCATTGATCCCTTTTTCCATACCAATCAGGCGTAATGAAAAGCCGTGTTTACCAAAATAGGTAGATCCGGTTGTGTATAATCCTAAACTGCTCTGATAGCTGCTGCTTTTGTTAGAAAAATTTTTAGCCATCAGTTTTCCGGAATTTTTTCCGTGGGAAACATAGGTATGAAAGAGTAGTTTGTCATTCTCGAGGTCAATAACAAAAAAGCGCTTTTGTGTGGAAGGAAGGCTGAAATCAATTACAGAAATTACTGCATCGTTGAACAGCTTTCCGGTTTTCTGTAAATGTTTATACCCCTTAAGTGCATATAAAAATGCTTCACGCGAAAGACCCATTTTTTCAAGGTCCAGGTTTTCGTAAAGATCGAGCGTTTCATTATGAGAAGAATCAGACCGGTTCGTTAATTCGATAACTGTGTTGTTCTTTTTTTCGGAGAAAGCGGTTAACCCAAATACAAGACATAGAAGCAACAAACTGATGCCACCGAGAAAAAGCCTTCTTTTTTGAAATATTGCCATACGCACATTAATCCCTTAACACGTTGGGGGGACGGCAAAAGTACAATTGATTGCTAAAGGGTAAACGAATCAGCCAAAGCTTTAACAGGGCATTGATAGATAAAAAAATCCCGTCATGTTGAAATGACGGGATCGCAGTTGGTTGTTGGTTGTTAAACTCTTATATAATTAAGACATTCTTTGATCGATCTCGCTGCGTAGTAATGAAAATATTTCATCAACCGTTCCTTCTCCTTTAATATGCACCACTTTATCAAAACCTGCGTAATAGTTAGCCACTACCGTGGTTTTTTGGTGATATTCAGTAATTCTTGCACGTATAACTGTTTCATTGGTATCGTCACTGCGGCCGCTGGTTTTACCACGGTTCAACAGGCGCTTAACCAGTTCTTCTTCGCTAACATCCAGTGCGAGAACAACACCTATTTCCGTATTTTTAAGTTTTAGCAGCTTATCCAGCGCAATACTTTGGGCTTCTGTACGAGGAAATCCGTCGAAAAGAAAACCTTTTGCCTGTGGATTTTGTTCTAAAGCTGAGCTGATCATCCCAACCACAACCTCATCTGGAACAAGCTGGCCTTTGTCCATAATAGCTTTGGCTTCCATCCCAAGTGGTGTTTGGGCAGCAATTTCAGAACGTAATAAATCGCCGGTAGATAAGTGCTTTAATCCGTAAGTTGCAATCAGTTTCTCACTTTGTGTGCCTTTTCCGCTACCGGGAGGTCCAAACAGAATAATATTAAACATGTACAAACTAACCTTGCGTGAACTACAAATATAAGCCCAAACCCTTAAAAATCATTTAACAAACCATTAAAACATTGAATAAAACAGATTTGTAAGGAAAAAAACAAGCGTTCGTCTGTAAATAGAAGGCATTTTCAAAGTGTAAATAGGTAAAAATAATGTATAAAACAATTTATTATATGAAGTTTTTAGCGGTAATAGTCCTGACAACATTCATTGCGCAGGGTTGTTATTCACAAAATAACCAGGAGAAACAGCAAAAAATGGACACTACACAAAAAAATAATAACCCGGCTTATTCCCGGACCGATAAATCGAAAGTGATTCTGAAAGATGAAGAATGGAGAAAAATCCTGTCACCGGAAGTATACTATATAGCCAGGGAAAAAGGAACTGAGCGTCCTTATACAAGCAAGTTTGAGAATTTCAAAGAGATTGGTACCTATTATTGCGCCGTTTGCGGAAATGCACTTTTCAAGAGCGACACCAAATTCGATAGCGGATGCGGATGGCCAAGTTTTTACCAGCCAATCACCAAAAGTTCCATTATTTACCTTCCCGATAACACCCATGGAATGGTCAGAACCGAAGTGCAGTGCGGTAGATGTAAAAGTCACTTAGGCCACGTATTTGAAGATGGTCCACCCCCAACCGGTTTACGCTATTGTATTAATGGTGTAGTACTCGACTTCGAAAAAGCAGAAGAAGCAAAGAAGAAATACGAGGCAGGGAAGAAGCAGTAATAGACCATAGACCATAGACCATGGTCCATTGTCCATGGACTATGGTCTATCGACTGTCGTAGCCCTTACAAAAGCATCAGCCAATGTATCTACCGATTGGTAAAGGATGGTTTCATTAATACTAATCAATGATTGGTTATTGGCATCGGGTCTGGGTAAACGAATATTGAACTGTTGGTTTAGTTTGGCTTGAAAGTTTTTTCCATCAATATTTTTAGCAAGCGTTAACCGGTAAATATTGGTACCGCCAGGTAAAGGTTGTATCGTAAACTTTCCTGTTTTAGTTAATGCGCCAAAAAGTTTTTCGGCAGTTAATTTAGCGTCCTCAAACCTCTTTTCGGCCCCTTCCATTCGATGAAGTGCCATGGCGGCATTGGTCCAGTTACCATACATAGAGCCACCATGTATTTTAATAAGGTGCACCATCTGATCAATCACAGCAGCATCTCCACAAAGAATAGCACCACCACTTGCGCCAAGGTATTTGTATAATGAAATGTATACCGTATCAAAATAACTGCTGTACGCTTTAATAGAAACACCCGACCATGCTGAAGCCACATACAACCTTGCACCATCGAGGTGCATCGGAATTTTTTGTTGCTGGCAATAGGCCCTGATCTTTTTTATTTCATCCAGAGGTACAAGTCCACCATCCGTTCTTCTTACCGGATTTTCAATTGAAACAGCACCAATGCCAGTATTAAAAGCTTCTTCGTTTCCCATTTCACGAATGGCAGTTTCCAATTGAGCTGCGGTAAAATAAGTTTCGTTTTTAGCCAGCGGCACCAATCTTTTTTGAAAAACGGATTGCCCCGCATCTGCTTCATCGCGGTAAACATGACTAACCTCCTGCACAAAAACCTTGCTTTTTTGTCCGCTTAGAACAGCAATAGCAAGTTGGTTGGCCATTGTTCCGCTGGGCATGAAAATGGCTTTTTCTTTTCCGGTAAGAGCTGCGAATTTTTTTTCCAGTGCTTCAACTACACCTCCTACACCATAACGGTCTTTAGCGATAGCAACTGTTTTATCTGCTTCTGCGAGCACACGTATATAATCAGATGGTTCATACATTTCACCATCTCCAAAAAATTTAACCAAAGGTTTTGCTGGCAGGTCACTCTCCTGCTGATTGTTATTCGCAAGCAAACCAGAAAGTGGTAATACTGCGGGAATGGCAATACTACCCGAACTGCGTAAAAAATTTCTTCTGTTGATACTAGACATAGTAGCTGTTTTATTAGGATAACCTATGTTCTCGGTGTTTAATTTCTTTATGATACTTCCTCCAAAAATACCATGCTGCATAAATAGTAATCAATGCGCCTACTACAGATAAAATCAATACACTATTGGAGAAAAAAGAAACCCAGTTGAGTTGCACTTTAAATAGTTCCTTGCTTAATAATACACTTACACTACCAAGATAACCAAACGAATCTGCGAGGTAAATTAAAAAACCTACATTTCCTGTAAACCTGAATGCAGCAATCATTCTTTCGAAGAATACAGCATTAAATGGAATATATACCATATAAAGTCCAAGTCCTACAAGGATCATCCACCACATTGGTGAAACCAGCTCTTTGGTAAATAACCATGTACTAATTCCTGCCAGTATAAAGCCCAAGGCAATTAATACATGCGCAACCATCAGTGCCCTGAAACTGTTTTTAATCATTACCATACTACCGATTAAAACCAGTACAATAAGCGAGATAGGCGTTTCTGTTTTAGAAAAAATGGCAGGTTGATTTATATAACCCATTTCCTTCCACATATCCGCACTGAAATTATCGCGTATATCACGAAACAGGGTAGCGAAAGTATATATCACAATACAGGCAATGATGCCGGGTAAAAACTGTTTTATAAACGATTTTCGCTGACCGGCACTCATGGGTATACGGCTCATTCTCAAAGCCTCATCGGCCTCATCGGGTGGTGGAATCTTTTCCATCAGGTAGATAAAGAACAAAAGTGGTAACGCAAATACCAGCCCTGTACAAAAAGGAACCCAGAATTCGGAAACACCCCATTGTATCAACCAACCACCTACTGATTTCACAAAACCAGATGAAAAAATAAAACTCACTGCCAGCGCTGCGCCAATAAAATCGGTACTTCTTCTTCCTTCAACATAAGAAAACACAACACCCCATAGCATACCTAAAGGAAATCCATTGATGAAAAGAAAGGGAATATTATAAGGAGCTGGTATTAAGGCAAAACACAACCATGCCATCCATGCTATGCCTACCAGCAGCAGGATAATTTTATTGCGCCCGAATCTTTTTAACTCGGCGATGAATTTTATACCATAAAACTTGGCCATCAGATAGCCCATCATCTGGCTAAGTACTAAAACCGTTTTATAGCTTAGGCTGCCAACAGTCATACCATCAAATGTGCAAACAGTAAAGGATTTACGGAAACCGAATATCATGGTATAAGTAAGAAATGCAGCAAGTGCAGCATATAAGCCTACCTGAATGGGTGAGCCGGTTACAAAACGGGTTTTATTCAAGATGGATGTTTGGTTAAATATAGTCCGAAAGTCGGGAAGTCCGAAAGTGAAGCAGCATTCATTCTGTGATTTTCTGTGACCTCTGTGATAAATTTTAATGCCACTGAAGTCACAGAAATACACTGAATTTGTTTTTCGATCTTTTTGACGCTCATCTACCCACCCATCCTTCAGATTTGGCAGACTGCACATCATTTCGGAAATTCCCGATTCCAAAAACCAATTGAATGAGAAAACTACTGTTAGGTGCAATGCTTTTTGGCACTGCACTTGTTTCATTTGCCCAGCAGGCAGATCTTTCCAAACATTTTAAAGATTTAAAGCCGAGAAGTATTGGTCCAGCCGGAATGAGTGGTCGTGTTACTGCTATTGATGCAGTATGGGCCAATCCAAACATCATTTTTCTGGGTACTGCCAGTGGTGGTGTATGGAAAACTGAAAATGGCGGAGCAAGCTGGAATCCTGTATTTGATGATCAACCTATCTTAAATATAGGAGCAGTTGCCATAACACAGAGCAATCCAAGTATTGTATGGGCAGGTACAGGAGAGGGTAACCCCCGTAACTCAATCAGCCTTGGTGGAGGTTTGTATAAAAGTATTGATGGTGGCAGAACCTGGAAAATGATGGGTCTGGAAAAAACCAGCAATATTCACCGTATCATCATCGACCCAACAAATCCTGATGTGGTTTATGTAGGTGCAATAGGTAATCCATTTGCTGCACATCCTGAACGCGGTGTATATAAAACAACCGATGGCGGAGCTACCTGGAAACAAATACTTTATACCAATGAAACATCTGGAGTGGGTGATATGGTGATGGATCCATCAAACCCGAATAAGTTGTTTGTAAATATGTACCAGCACCAGCGCACTCCATGGAGCTTGCAGGGCGGTGGAAAAGGAAGTGGTTTTTATATGACACTTGATGGTGGTAAAAACTGGACCAAACTTGGTAAAGAACATGGTTTACCAGCGGGTGATTATGGTCGTATCGGTATCGCGATTGGACGCAATGATCCAAATCGTGTTTTTGCTTTAGTAGAAGCAACTAAAAATGGTTTATATAAAAGTGATGATGGTGGTAATACCTGGGAACTCGTAAATAGCGAATCGTCTGTAGTTACCAACCGTGCTTTTTATTTCCAGGATATAGCTATTGATCCTACCAATGAAAACAGGTTGTATAATATCAACCAGATAATTACGGTAAGCGAAGATGCAGGTAAAACATTCAAAACTGTAATCCCTTATGCGGGCATTCATCCGGATCACCATGCATTCTGGATACATCCAAAAGACGGCAACTTTATCATTGATGGTAACGATGGTGGTATTGCCATTACACGCGACCGCGGTAAGAACTGGCAGTTTGATGAGAAATTACCACTCGGACAATTCTACCACATCAATGTAGATAATAATATTCCTTACAATGTAATGGGTGGCTTACAGGATAATGGTAGCTGGCATGGTCCGGCTTATGTATGGAGACAAAGCGGTATCCGCAATGCGTTCTGGCAGGGAGTTGCAGGTGGTGATGGTTTCGATGTGATGCCCGATGCAGAAGATCCAAACTGGGTATATTGTATGAGTCAGGGAGGTAGCGTAGGCCGATATAATATTGCAACTGGTGAAAGATGGAGTATTCGTCCGCCGACAACCGCAAGTGGTATTCGTCAGCGCTTTAACTGGAATGCTGCAATCGCTCAGGATCCATTCGATAAAAAAACCATTTATTATGGAAGTCAGTTATTGAACATGAGCACAGATAAAGGTGCATCATGGACAGCAATTTCTGGTGACCTTACAACTAATGATAGTGTAAAAATTGACCAGAGTAACAATGGTGGATTATCAGTAGATATTACCGGTGCAGAAAATTATTGTACCATAATCGCAATTGAACCATCAGCAAAAGAAAGAGGTGTTATTTGGGTTGGAACCGATGATGGAAATGTTCAATTAACCAGAGATGGTGGTAAAACATGGACCAATTTCCGCGGAAAACTACCTGGCATGCCCGCCGGAGCCTGGGTGCCACAAATACGTGCATCAAAACACAATGCCGGTGAAGCATATGTGGTAGTAAATGATTATCGCAGGGGTAATAACAAACCATATTTGTACAGAACAACCGATTATGGTAAAACCTGGACAAGTCTTGTAGATGAGAAAAAAGTTACTGGTTATACATTATGCGTAATTCAAGACCCAACTGAACCAAACCTGATATTTGTAGGAACTGAACAAGGACTGTTTATCAGCTTTGATTATGGTACCAGTTTCCAGCAGTTTAAAAACGGATACCCATCTGTATCAACCTACGATATGGTTATTCAGGAAAGAGAAGCAGATTTGGTAATCGCCACTTTTGGTCGTGCTATTTATATCTTGGATGATATCAATCCTTTGCGCAAACTGGCAGCAAATAAAGGACAGTTGTTTGGTAATAAACTTACTGCATTTGCTGCACCACAAGCTTATCAGGCAAAACGTAAACTGGCTTCTGGAATTGAATACAGTATCTGGGGAAGTTATGAAGGTGAAAACAAAAGAGGCGGAGCACCAATCAGTTTCTTTGTTAACAAAACTGCCAGTGATACCGGTAAAAACAGGATCAGTGATACAGTAACCTTACGTATTTATGATGCTAAGAATGAACTTGTAAGAACACTGCGCACCAAAGTAGATACAGGCTTTAATAAATACTATTGGGGAATGGAAGGTAAAGGTGTACGCACAAGTAGTGGTGCTGGCGGTCGCGGCGGCGGCGGTGGAGGAAGAGGTGGTGCAGGAGGTGGTTTTGGCGGATTTAATGCAGAACCTCCAGGATTGCCTGTTGATCCGGGAACCTATAAAGTAGTACTTAGTTTGGGAAGAAACCTGAGCGATAGCACCATGGTTGTAGTAAACGATGATCCAAATGCACCTACCCCGAAAGAAGTGCGTGATGCTATTCGCAAAGCAAACGATAGACTGAATAAATCAGCCATTCGTTTAGGTAGCTTGAATGATAGGATGGTGGATGCTGAAACTATTATGACTAAAATAGAAACAGCGTTACCTAATCTTGATGCCAAGAAAGCAGATACAATTCGTAAATCGATAAAAGCCGTTAAAGATGGTTTAACCAATATTCGAACCATACTAAATGGTAAACCACAAACCAGACAAGGTTATGGAAATATTCCTCAGGTAACTGTAAACACTTACCTGAGTGAGGCCCGCTCTAATGTAATGGGTAAATCAACCATGCCTGGCGAACAGGAAGAAAGATTAATGAAATCTGCAGAAGATAAAATCAGCGAAGTGATTACCATTGCAAATCAACTTTTTGATACGAAATGGAAAACACTCCGTGCAGTGGCAGATACCATTGAATTGAAATTATTCAAGGATTACAAGACACTGGAATAAAATTGATCAATGAATTACTTAAAAGGCCGCAAGAAATTGCGGCCTTTTATTTTTGAAATCGTGTAAGACATTTATATATGTCGGGTATATCAGGCTTTCAGCTTTTGTGAGAAGTATTGATAGAACACGGATTTTCATGATTCTCAAGATTTATCATGATAGATCTTGAGAATCATGAAAATCCGTGTTCCATCCTACACAAAAATTGCCGTTTATAAATCAAGCGTTTACTACTACGTAATAAATTATTTATTTTACTACATGCTTACATTCCTCGTTTGGATAATATTATTTGTACTATGCTGGCCTCTAGCCATCCTGGCCTTGGTTCTTTATCCGATATTTTGGATACTAACGCTTCCTTTTCGTTTACTTGGTATTGCGGTAGATGGTGTATTCAGTTTGCTTGCCCGGAAAGGTATTGCAGCGCAAATAGCAATCATAGATTAAACAAACACTTCATATTAAAGAAAGCCACAGATTCACAGATTACAGGCACTAATAATCTGTGAATCTGTGGCTTTAATATCAAGTCATGCCAAAGTCAAATCTATTTTCACCCGCTGCAACCCAATGGAAAATAGTAATTTTGCGGCCGGATCAAATACTATGAATTATGAGCGCACCGAAACTGAGTCATTTAGCTGAAACATTATCTGGTAGTGAAATTGTAAAACTGGGTAATGCTATCAGCGAACGAATCCGCAATGGAGAGAAGATTTATAACCTTACTATCGGTGATTTTGATCCGTCTGTTTTTCCAATTCCTACCGAACTGGAAGAACTCATTATTGAATCGTATCGTAGCAAAAATACCAGCTACCCTGCTGCGGAAGGAGTACTTGATTTACGCAAATCAGTTACAGCTTTTATTAAAGAATGGGAAGGACTAGATTTCGACACAAGCGAAATACAGATTGCCTCTGGTGGACGCCCACTGATTTATACCTTATTCAAAGCGATTGTTGACAAAGGCGATAAAGTTATTTACGGGGTACCATCATGGAACAATAACCATTATGCGCATCTTACTGATGCTGAACACTGTATCATTCAATGTTCTCCTGAAAACGATTTTATGCCAACCGTGGAAGATGTGCGTAAGCATATTTCCGGTACAACACTAATTTGTATCTGTACACCTCAAAATCCTACAGGTACCACATTGAAAAAGGATAGCCTGGAAGCTATCTGCGATTTGATACTCGATGAAAATGCCAAAAGAGGGGAAGGTCAAAAGAAATGCTACCTCATGTTTGATCAGATGTACTGGACACTCACTTATGGTGTTACTGAACATTACAATCCGCTCGCATTGAGACCAGCAATGAAGGATTATACCATTTTTATTGATGGAATTTCCAAGGTTTTTGCTGCAACAGGAGTACGTGTGGGATGGGCATTAGGCCCTTCAACCGTTATAGCAAAAATGAAAGCTATTCTGAGTCATGTGGGTGCCTGGGCACCAATGGCAGAACAGAAAGCTGTTGCGAAATATTTATTACAGAAAGAAAATATTCAGCGATACCTCCAGCAATTTAAAGCTGAAATAGAACTTCGTTTAAGAAATATACACGATGGCTTCAAATCCTTACAACAAAAGGGTTACAGCGTAGATGCCATTGCACCGCAGGCTGCAATCTATCTTACAATTAAATTAGACCTCACAGGTAAAAAAACGGCTGAAGGAAATATATTAGAGAAACAATCAGATGTAACATCTTATATACTGGCCGAAGCCAAACTTGCCGTTGTTCCCTTTTCCGCATTTGGAGCAGGGGCCAATAACCCATGGTATCGCT
This sequence comes from uncultured Sediminibacterium sp., assembly GCA_964611995.1. GTDB lineage: Bacteria > Bacteroidota > Bacteroidia > Chitinophagales > Chitinophagaceae > Sediminibacterium. The sequence goes on from CAZTCS010000003.1 coordinate 20,103, forward strand.
TAAGCGTAGGTACCTGTAAAAAAGAAGAAATTCCAGAAATGTTAGGCAAGCTGGAAGCTGCACTGGAGAAACTTAAGTAAGACTTTATAAGAG
>CAZTCS010000003.1:20216-33666 GCA_964611995.1 uncultured Sediminibacterium sp.
AAGCCGCAAGCTGCAAGCCTTGATTGGTGCTTGTTATAGGCTTTCTGCTTTTAATGGAACAACAGAAATACGCTATTCGATTCCTGAATGCAACATAAAAAAAGCTCGTAGCTCTTGGCTCATAGCTGTTTTATACTGGACAGCAATGGCTACTAGCCATAAGCCTTAATCTGAGTGTATTTAAGGCTTGCAGCTTGTAGCTTGCGGCTTGAAGCTTTCTTTACTTCAATTCAAATTATTTACAAACACAAACGCCTTCATCTCTCTTTCTTTCAAAATACCTTGCATTAGATGAGGTTTGCGGATAATTTTGTGGCGGTTGATATCGAGGATTTCGTGCGAAAGGCAGAAGTTGGGCCAACTCTCGGTATGGTACAAAATTGTATTCAACAGGTTCACCTGACGATCCAGCTCAGACTGGGTCATATAATCTTCTTTGCAAAGCAGCCAGAGATCACGGTTCATGTCTTTCATACCAAACAGTGCTTTAACGAACATTATTGGGGCAGTTACATCCGCCTTTACCGTTTCTTCCTTTTTGGAAAATACCGCAAGAGCTGCCCGCTAATGCAATAAGTAACAGTAAAACGATTATTTGGTTTATTTTCCGTTTCATAATGATATTCTAAAGTACATCATTCGCCCAAAAAATAAGAACCATAGCCGTTTTGTCTGCCGATTTTAACATACAAACCATCCTAATAGCCCCACTCGATTGGGGTCTTGGACACGCTACCCGATGTATCCCATTAATACAAAACCTGCAATTGTTAGGTTATCGGGTAATAATCGCCAGCGATGGTCCTCAGGAAATACTCCTGAAAAAGGAGTTTCCAACCCATGATTTTATTCGGCTTCCAGGCTATCAAATACGTTATAGTCGAACCAAAGGTTGGCTGCCAGTAAAAATATTACAGCAAATTCCCGCAATTTACCGGGCTGTCAGGGCTGAAAACCGATGGTTGAATGAAGTTATTGATCGGCATAAAATAGACCTGGTTATTGCTGATAACCGATATGGTTTGTGGAGCACGAAAGTTCCAACTGTTTTTATTACCCACCAGCTAACCATAAAAGCACCCTACAATTGGTTAGAAAAACTGGTTCAAAAACTGAATTATCAATATATCAATCGCTTTACAACCTGTTGGATTCCAGATATGGAAGAAGGGGGAGGTTTGGCTGGCGTACTATCACATCCACAACAAAAACTCAATATACCTATTGCTTACCTCGGCCTTTTAACCAGGTTTCAACGTAAAGAAAACCCCACGAAACAAAGTATTACCGTTTTGCTTTCTGGCCCGGAACCACAACGCAGCTTACTAGAGGAGAAAATAGTTGATCAGGCAATACGTTTACAACAGCCTTTGACAATCGTACGTGGACTTCCATCCACCACAGAAAAATTGTCCTTGCCCTCGTTTATACAACAGTTTAATCACCTTAATGCTACTGAACTGGAAGAGCTATTGGCTACATCAGAAATTGTTATTGCCCGTAGTGGATATTCAAGCCTGATGGACCTGATGCAACTTCGGGTAAAATCAATACTTATTCCAACTCCCGGACAAACAGAACAGGAATACCTGGCTAAAATTTTGGGTGAAAAAAATCACGCTTTATCGACGAGTCAGGAAACATTCGATTTGGCTATGCTTATTGATCAGGCCCGATCATTTGAATATAAATTTCCCCCTGTTTCTCTTTTGAGTGCGACACATTTACAACAGCTACTAAAAGCTGTTTCATCGCAATTCGAAAAATAGTGCCACAGAGAAAATCATATTTTTGTGCTTTACATGAGGAATCATACAAAAGCACATCTGGCCGTTTTAGGAGCCAACCTGATTTTCGGGTCGGGATATGCAGTCGTAAAAACCATTACACCAGCGTATATTGCCCCATTTGCATTGAATGTGGTTCGAGTATTATCGAGCCTTGTTTTATTCTGGATAGTATTTTTAATGAAGCCCGGAAAAGCAGGTATCGATAAGCAAGACCTTCCGCGCTTTTTATTATGTGCCTTAACGGGCGTGGCCATCAATCAATTATTTTTTATCAAGGGCTTGTCTCTTACAACGGCTATACATAGTTCCCTGTTATCGCTTGGTACACCTATTTTTATTACCATCATCGCTGCATGGTTACTACGAGAAAAGTTGACCATGAGAAAACTGATGGGACTTGCTTTAGGTATCGGCGGCGCATCTATGCTGATTCTATCGAAAGATATGCAGCAAAATGGAAAAGATATACTGCTAGGTGATCTGATGATCATTGTAAACGCCATTTCTTATGCGTTTTACCTGGTGATGGTTAGACCATTGATGGAGCGATACAAACCCATTCATGTATTAAGATGGGTATTTACATTCGGCACATTCATGATTCTTCCTTTTGGAATAGACCAATTTATACATACCGACTGGCAGGCATTCGGAACAGCTCAATGGATAGCCCTTTCATTCGTAGCCCTGTTCCTTACTTTTATTGCTTATCTATTGAATGTATATGGACTCGCCGTACTCAGTTCCTCAGCAACTGGATCGTATATATACACGCAACCCGTATTTGCTGCCATCATCGCCATGGTGTTCATGGGCGAACATTTCACCATCATCAAAGCCCTTGCGGCCCTCAGCATTTTTGCCGGTGTATTTTTGGTGAATAGGAAAGGTCAATAGACCATAGACCATAGTCCATGGACTATGGTCTATGAACGCAAGCATGCAATTACAAATCTGACATCTGACATCTGCGATCTGAAATCAAAAATCTTCTTTCGGGTATTGAAAGAACCAGAAGCTTTTTTTCGCGGTATCGAAATCTTGCCAACTTTTGCTTTCTATTTGAATAGCAAAAATGGCGCAGGTGGGCATATCGTCGATTTGTGTTTCTGTTAAGCTGTTTACAAAATCAGTGATACCAGGATTATGGGAGAAAAGAGCTACCGTGGTAATGTTATCTGAAGTCTTTTTAATCACCTCATAAAAAACAGCTTTTGGCGCATGGTAAAGCTCAGGAAAGAGAAGGATGTCTTTTTTTGTTTTTCCATAAGCTTCCGCAAAATAAACTGCAGTGGTGAGGGCACGGTTAGCGGTACTCGACAGAAATGCCTGCACATTAACTCCCCTCGCTTTAATTTTTTCTGCCATGCGAGGCGCATCTCTGTGGCCCCTATCGTTTAAAGGCCTATCAAAATCGCCATTAAAAGCATTGGCCCAACTGCTTTTTGCATGCCGAATGATCAAAAGTTCTTTCATTACTGAAAAGTTACAATAAAGTCTGCTTACTTTGTAAATATGCCTATAACCCGACTTCTCATAGAAGATTTTATCGCACAGTCGCAGGGACAGCCTGTCTTTGATGTAAGAAGTCCGGCTGAATACGAACACGCCCATATACCATCAGCACACAGTTTACCACTATTCACCAATGAAGAAAGAAAAGTAGTTGGAACTTCCTATAAACAGGAAAGTAAACAAAAGGCCATAAAAATTGGACTCGATTATTTTGGTCCAAAGATGGTTAAAATGGTAGAAGAAGTTGAATCAATTACAGGAGCAATAAATGAAAAAGAGAAAAAGCAGGATCAGGCAAAAAAAGTATTTGTGTACTGTTGGCGTGGAGGAATGCGTAGTGCCGGCGTGGCCTGGCTATTAGATCTGTATGGTTTTAAAGTATATACCCTTGTTGGAGGATATAAAGCCTATAGAAACTGGGTATTGAAACAGTTTGAAAGAGAATATCCTATCTCGATTATCGGCGGCTATACTGGAAGTGGTAAAACAGAAATATTGCACCATTTGCATAACATGAAGGAATCTGTACTTGATTTGGAAGGACTTGCTAATCACAAAGGTTCTGCATTTGGTAACCTGGGTTTACCCGCACAACCCAAACAGGAAATGTTTGAAAACAAACTGGCTGCAAGACTCTATGAATTAATGGAACTACAACAAGCTACGCATATTTGGACAGAAGACGAAAGTCAGCGTATTGGAGAAGTGAATATACCTATGAGCCTTTTTGCTTTTTTAAGAACCAGGAAGTTATATTTTTTAGATATTCCATTTGAAGAACGTTTAAATTATATCGTTGCACATTATGGAAAATTTGAAAGAGAGAAATTGATTAATGCAACAATTCGTATCCAAAAAAGACTCGGGGGACTTGAAACGAAAACAGTAGTGAATTATCTACTGGAAAACGATATACATGGTGCTTTTGCAATACTCTTAAAGTATTACGACAAATTTTACAATAAGAGTATGCACAACCAGCGTGCGAATGTTGAAGCAGTCATGCAAAAAATAAGCATTGGTAAAGTAGACCCAACATCCAATGCACAAAAGGTGAAAAGAGAACACCTTATGCTGGTTAACTCAACCAGCCTTTGATGGTTAAATAGCTCATATAAGACATCAACCCAACCACAAGCCAACCACTGATACTAAGCCATAACGGATGTTTATAACCAGTTATTTTTTTCTTGTGTATTACAAACAAAATGGCCGCCAATGCAACAGGTAGTATTAATCCATTTAATGCACCTACGGTCACCAGTATTTTCACGGGATTACCAACCGAAACATAAATTATTCCGGAAAGCAAAATAAATGCAGTAATCAACCAGCGATAATTTTTTTCAATGAGGGGATGAAAACTTCGTAGGAAAGAAACAGAAGTATATGCTGCACCAACAACTGAAGTAATAGCTGCGCACCACATTACCACACCAAAAAATCGATAACCTATTTCGCCGGCCGCAATCCTGAATACAGAAGCAGGTGGATTTGCAACATCAAGCTGGTTGCCGGCACTTACTACACCAAGTACTGCCAGGAATAAAACGATGCGCATAATCGCTGTAACACAAATTCCAGTTACCGCGCTTTTAGTAACAGAAGGAATTGCGTCCACTCCTTTATACCCCGCATCCAGTAAACGATGTCCACCAGCAAAACATATATAGCCACCAACTGTTCCACCTACCAGTGTTACAATGGCTTTTGCATCGATGGTTAGGGGAATAATACTTCTTTGAATTGCTTCGGTAACGGGTGGATTGGAACTAATGGCTACATAAATCGTAAGCAATACCATGAGTATTCCCAGTATTTTGGTAAAACCATCCATAAACAAACTGGCTTCTTTTAGCCAAAAAATAAACAGGGCAATACCACAACTGATAACAGCACCGTAAACATTCGGTAAACCCGTAAGCACTTCTATGCCCAATCCACAGCCACCAATATTGCCAATATTAAAAGCAATTCCACCTGCTATAATAAGTGCTGCAAGAGCGTAACCGAGTCCAGGTAAAGTTTCATTGGCAATATCCTGTGCACGCTTGCCAGTAACAGCTAATATTCGCCAGATATTTACCTGCGCTACAATATCCAACAATATGGAAATAAGGATTACAAAGCCAAAGCTTGCCAGCAATTTTTGCGTGAAAACGGTTGTTTGCGTAAGAAAACCTGGTCCGATAGCGGAAGTAGCCATTAAGAAAGCGGCACCAGAAATGGCTGTATTTTTTAGTTTTATTTTCAAGGAAGAATAGTGCTAATACCTATTTGGTGTTGTTTTAATGATTCGTGAATCTGTTTTGCGAAACCAACAGCATGTTCACCATCGCCATGAATGCAGATTGTGTCTGCCTGAATAGGAATAATTTTACCACTGACACTTACTACTTCTTTTTTAAGGATCATTTGTAAAATCTGTTGTTCACTCTGCTTGGGATCGGTAATTAATGCATTGGCGAAACTGCGTTTTGTAAGTGATCCATCATCCTGATAAGTTCTGTCGGCAAAAACCTCATTGGCTGTTGCAAGACCAATATCTTTTGCAGACTGAATACTTACACTCCCGCTAAGACCGTAAAGAATAAGGGTACTATCTATTTCATAAACAGCATTGGCGATGGCGGCAGCAAGCGTATAATTTCGGGCGGCCATATTGTATAAAGCACCGTGTGGTTTTACATGATGCAGTTTGCCACCCATCGCAAAAACAAGGTCTAATAAAATATACACTTGTTCGGAAACAATCGAAACGATGTCCTCTTCCGGGAAATCCATTTCAGTTCTTCCAAAATTTTCTTTATCCGGAAACCCAGGATGGGCACCAATTGCAACATTGTGTTTAATGGCCAGTTCAATGGTACGGCGCATGGTATCTTCATCACCCGCATGAAAACCACAAGCAATATTGGCGCTGCTAATTAGCGGCATCAATAAGGCATCGTTACCCATGCCCTCACCCATATCGCAGTTAAGATCAATAAACATAGAAGAAGATGTAGGATGTATGATCGCTGATCTCTGATTTGATTTAATATCAGAGATCAGCGATCATACATCCTCAATTTACAAGCTATTTCCCGCAACCTTTTATGGGCCTCTGAGATGGAAATTGCTTTGAATTGAATGGTATCGCCAGGTGCAAATTGTGCGAGTTTTGGGATATCGGCACTGATAACATGACCCATTCTGGGGTAACCACCCGTTGTTTGGTGATCAGCCATTAATATTAACGGCTGTCCATTGGGCAATAACTGAATGGTTCCTTTGGTAACAGCTGTTGAAATAAGCTCTGTTGATACAGAAAGATGAACAGATTCGCCATGCAAACGGTATCCCATGCGATTACTGTTTTGATCGATCTGGTACAAGCTTTGTTGAAATCGATTTCTTCCGACTTCATCTATTAATAACCATTCTTTTCCCGTAGTAAAATGAATGATTTTATCAGACAGGATAATAGGCGACTGCACATGCCACGATAAAGAACTATTTGCTGACTCAGTATTTTCGAAAGAAAATTTATAGGGCAATGTATCACCTGATTTTAAAATAGCACCACCATGGTTTAACTGAATATGAGTACTATTACTGTTTAACCATGGATGAAGATCAAAACCACCCCGCACAGCCAGATATAATCGTGCACCAGATAATTTTTTTTGAAATGAAAGCTTGCTACCAGCATTTGCAAAACATGCTTTATTGTTTTCTACCAGTACGGTGTCATCTAAATAAGCAATAACACCTGCCCCAGTGATGGCAAAGCAAGTGTTTTGCTGAAATTGAATAATAGGTGCGGGCCAGTGCATTTCAATCACTGCTTCTTGTGCCTTATTTCCGGTTAAGGCATTGGCCAATCGCATGGAAACAAAGTCCATCACCCCATTCGGATTAATTCCAAGGTGCTGATAGCCATATCTTCCATGGTCTTGTATGGTATCCAGTAATCCCTTTTTTATAATATGGATACTCATAAAGGCTTGCTTTCTTGAAATTCATCTAATGAAATGGGATAGAACTGTACTTCATCTCCTGGCTGTAACAAACAAGGTCTATCTGAAAGAGCATCGAATAAGGAAACGTTTGTTTTACCAATGAGTTGCCATCCGCCCGGAGAATCGAGGGGGTATATACCGGTTTGATTTCCTGCAATTCCAACACTGCCGGCAGGTACAACTTTACGTGGACTTTGGTGACGCGGAGAAGCAATGCGATGATCAACTGAACCCATATAAGCAAAACCAGGAAGAAAGCCATTCATGAAAACACGATAGGGTTTTGATGAATGAATAGATACAAAGCTATCTGCATCTATCTCTAGTTTGCTGCACAATGCTTCCAGATCTGGGGCAACGGAAGGGTGGTAACAAACAGGAATGCGAATAACAGATGACTGATGGGTTGATTGATCCAGTGCAGATAAATGGATAGCATCTGTAAAACATAGATGAATAATTTCTTCTGGATTTTCATGTGGCAATACCAATGGATCGTATACAATAGTAATACTACTGTAAGCCGGAATTATATCGAGTATAAAAAAGGGTTTATTATGTTGGAGTGCTTTAAACAGACGGATTATAAAGCGATTTGTATCAACATCTATTTGTTGACCCAAATCCAATGTATATGCATGGTCGCCACAGGAATATATTTCATAAGCAGGAAAAGAAACCATGCCACAATTTAATACATTCCTCTAACCCCTGCACCGGATTTAAATCCGGTGCAGGGATGGGTTTTTAATTTCCAAGGTATTTTTTATCGATTGGTTTTTTTGAATCACCGTCCCAGAAGATGGAAACAATATAAAATCTTTTTCCGTCATTAAACAGTTGAATACTGTTGATGCCGCGCACCTGTTGCGGACTTCCATTTACGGTAAGATCAGATTGATAGGTAGAAAACATTTGTGTAACGGCCCCATGGGTTTCTGTAATACGGTGTAATTCTTTTTCTACAAATCCAATTTCCTGCAAGCGGGTTCCGTTTCGCTGTATATATTGTTCAGGAGTTATCGTGCGTATCACCGTGCCGCTGTCTTTATGGGGAACAGCTGTTATCAGGTGCGCATCATTGCCAAAAAGAAAACGAAACCGATTCCAATCGCGTGCCTGGGTACTTGGCCCGGAAATTACTTCATATAAAGCTTTAATGATAGCATCTGCTGAAACTACATCCTGCTGGTATTGAGCATTAGCCTTTATTGTAGAAAAGAGAACCAGCATCAACAGTATTTTTTTCATACCCATATTTTGAAACAAATTACTAATTCTGCTTTTGTTTAAAAAATGTAAAAAATAATAAAACAACCACAATAAAAAAACCGGTAATAGAGGCCGATTCGTACATATTAAATTTTTGTTTTTGCTACAACTATTGGTATTAAAGAGTTTTGTGGGGTTTCGTGTTTTTGGCACGGAACTTGAAAAGAGTAAACCAGAACACCAATTGATCACCAAAATCCATCTATCATGAAAACAATGATGAAAACCACAGCAGCATTAGCCAGTCTGTTCTTTTTTCAGGCTGCAGAAGCACAGTTAGGATTAGGCGTACGAGGTACTACTACAGCAACAGCCAGAGCTACTGTAAATGCTACCAGGGCAGTAACAGCCGCTACCAATGCAGCAGCAAGAACTACGGCCACTATTGGTAAAACTATCAGGGCTACCGTAAACGCTACCAGGGCAGCAACTGTAATGGCTGGCAATTCGGTACAGCGTGTAAAAGCGAATACCAATGTAAACGCAAATGCATCGCTGAAAACATCATCAAGTGCAGAACTTAACAGTAATGCCGGTGGTGAAGAAAGAGGACTTGTACGCGCTGCTACACGCTCAGAAGCAGAAGTTCATGCCAACGCTAATGCACATTTGCCAATGCGAGAAACTGGAGAAATAGTAGTTGAGCAAAAAGATATGGCAAAAGAAAAATTAGCAGATACAAAAGAGAAAGCTGAAACTGCTAAAGAAGCTGGACTAGAAAAAGCACAACAAGCGAGAGCGAAAGTAAAAGACGCAACGCCGTCTGCCTCTGCAAGTGCAGAAATAAAAGCAAAAGCGAAAGCAAAATCTGGTAAGTAATCAGACCCCCCTCCCCTTGATTTATTGATAAGCCGCTGACTTAACCATACTAAAACGAAACTTATGAAACTGTCCAAAAGCAGGCAAATGCTTTGGTTAGCCATCGTATTGCCTTTAGTTTCCCTGGCACAGGATGCTGGTGAAATAAAGAATGAATTCAATGCCTCCGTTAACTATCAGTCTGCACTCCATTTTTTTGGTCGCACAGATAGTTTAAGAAGCAGCGGATTATTTCCAATGCTGGGTTTCCAGTTCAAAAATGGATTGTATGCCCAGGGCAATTTCATATTCGTTCAAAATAGTGTGCAGTCGGCGGCTTATACAGGGGCTACCGTAGAAGCTGGGTATCGCTTTCCGCAAACCGATCATTTTGCAGGCAATATTTTCTTCTCCAAATTTCTGTATAAAGATCAAAGTACACTTGTGCAATCAGCCATACGTTCACAAACAGGTGCAAACCTCAGTTTCCTGAATAAGGTATTAAACCTGAATGGTGGACTTAGCCTGCTGTTTAGTGATAAAACAGATGTGAATACCAGTTTGGGCGTGGATCATTTTTTCATATTCACAAAGGGTTTGAATAATGCAGCTATTGCAGTTGCACCATCCATTACCGCCAACCTGGGCACACAACAATTCAGTAATACTTATCTCGAAAGAAAAAATGTGCTGGGTATTCCTGTAACACAACAAACTACAGAACGAACAACCCAGTTTAATATATTATCCTATGAAATGTCCGTACCCGTTGTTTTTGTGAAAGGCAAATTCAACATGTCTGTCACACCATCCTATGTAATGCCACAAAACCTGGTAACAGTAGCTGGCCGACCCGATTTATCGGAGCGAGGAAAGAATATGTTTTATGTAACGCTGTCGGCAGGAATACGGTTGTAAACCGAAGAATAATGAATAATGAATGTTGAATTTCCAATTTGTTGGACTGTAACCCCTTCAACATTGAAAATTGAATATTGAAAATTGGTTATTCAAAGAGTCTCTCTGTTTTCCATAGGTTTCCCGCCAGGGATGAGCCCGGTATTCTTGCCGGGCTTTTATGTGAATTGTCAATTGTGAATGGTGAATGTTGTGGTTATTATTTTATAATATGCCTAAAAATTATTTACGCTCTGCCATTCACAATTCACCATTCACAATTCACTTCTCACATCACCTGCAACAACAATATCCAACCAGAGTCTTGTTTTGTCCATACGCGCATGTAGGGGCCGGTGGTGGTTTTGCCATAGGTGTAGGCAAGGTCTTTAGAAGAGGCGATTCCGCTATAGATGTATTGAAAGTTACCTGGTAATGAAATGGCTTTTAGTAAATCGCCAATATTTCTAGCGCCCATTGCGGGGGCATGGTTATTAACGCTGAACCATGTTTGTGCGCCAAGAAAGGTTTGAAAAGCAGTGCTGCCTTTTTCTTTTAGTTCGGTATTAAGTTGTTGGTCCACAGTGGTAACTTCTTCTAATGAAAATGTTTTGGCAACTGCTTTATTCAGATCCAGTTCTGCAACATTGTTCGGAATAGTACGGTCATCGATATACCTGTTGCCCATATCTGCGAGTACTTTCCATTGTCCTTCTTTGTTGATATGCCAGATGCTATTGTATTGTCCACGACCACTGATGGTATCATTTGCAGATCTGCGTAAGTGATAGGGCCCTGTTGTAAAACCAAAATCGCCCGAAGCGCTGATGACTGCATATTCTGGTCCCCAATTGAGCTGGGCGGGTCCTCCTGGATTCTTACTATATAAAGTAATTCCATTTACGGCATCGCCCGCTGGAAATACCACCCCCGTGCTGTCTAAAAACTGTAGAAATCCTTTTTTAATGCCATTGGCAACAGTAAAAGAAGCAAAAGATCGTTCAGCATGTATGAGTCCGGTGATATTATTTTGAGCTTTACTGGCAGCAGATGAAATGATAAAAAGGGTTAACAACAGGTGTTTCATACCAAATGAATTTATGCGAAGCTATAATGCTGGTTTTTAATGCATATTCAAATTCTATAAGCGGCAGGAAAATAGTCGTATTTTTAAATGACTAATATTTGTTTATGCAAAAGGTCATTTTTATACCGATAATATCAGTTTTACTGATGGGGTATAATACGGAGGTTTCTGCAAGTATATCAGTTAACAGAGATACTATTGTTAATAACCGGATATCTGCTGAAGTATTTTCGATTACTAACTTAACTGGCATTACCGATTTGCGTACAAAAAAAGACGATCCAAAACTGTATTATGGCAAATGGCAATGGGTAAGTGATGATCGGGATACTTTTACGATACATATCGAAGCTAATAACGGGCAATTGGATAAGGAGGGTAAAGCAAGTAAAGCAGATGTTATTTGTTATTACAGTATAGAAAAGAATGGAAATTTGATAGATAGGGTGAAATCAAAAGAATCGTTTTTATATGGATTTACTGCTGAAAAACAATTGATGCTTGCACCTGCGGAATGTAAGATTGAAAATCTTGATGGATCCTGTTTTTTTTCGTTTCAGTTGGCATCTGATAATAGGGATAATGCAAAACTTATTAAGGGGACCTTACTACCTTATTTTGCGAAAGAATTCGAGGATAAACAAAAATCTCCTGGGGAAAATATTTACACTGATTTGAATTTTAAAAAACATTCCAGTAATCGCTAAAATGAGAACAGGTTACACACTTGTTGTGTAACCTGTTGCTCTGCTTCTAACATACTGCTTATAAAAAACCCAAACTTGCCAAATGTTGTCTCGCCTTAGGCGAGAGTGGTAACCCTTTTCAGGGGTCCGGCTTACGGGCCGGACCGGTATATTGCTATAGATTCCTGGGTTAAAGGGTTGTTGCTTTTTTACCACCTGCCATCACCGCAATAATCAGTGCCGTGGTAATATATTTTCCTGTCATGTGCATTTATTTTGTTTGATGATGCAAAAATGCAACGGAAAAAAAACCTGTTCAACCGCATGTAAATGTGAAAGTTTATGCCTGCATGTATTTGCCGGAATCCCTTTTTAACACGCAAAACAACTCATCCCCTTTTCTCGCCGTTTGTCAGTGAATTTGATAAAGCATGTTAAAAAATGCATCACATAAGTATGTGGTTTTGGGGTGTGAAATTTTGTGGGGGGTGGGGGGAATGGTAACTTTAAAAGAGAGGGGTGAATTGTGAATGGTGAATGGTCAATATTAAAATGATTTAATTCACCATTCACCATTCACAATTCACCCCTCTAACATTATTATGCGATACGCTGCAAAGCATTCATCCGTTAGCTTTGTAATTGTAAAAGGACCTTATGACCAAATTATTGATTTACGAAGACAACCCCCAGTTACGTGAAGGATTAACCATGCTCATCAACGGGTCTGATGGCTTTGAAGTGCTATCGGCTTTTAAGAACTGTAATAATGTTGAAGATGAAGTGAGGGCCTTTAAGCCAGATGTAATACTGATGGATATTGATATGCCTGGAACCAATGGCATTGAAGGACTAAAAAAAATACGTGAGATTGATACAGATGTAAAAATTCTGATGCTTACGGTATTCGACGACAACAAAAATGTTTTTGATGCCATTAGTAATGGCGCCAATGGCTATGTACTTAAAAAAACACCACCCGCCAGGTTACTGGAATATATTCAGGAAGCTCAAACCGGTGGAGCACCTATGACATCTTCTATCGCCACCCAGGTATTGAAAATGTTTTCTTCCCTTAACAATGAAAAGGGTCAAGACTACGATCTCTCTGAACGCGAAAAGCAGGTACTGCAATTGCTGGTGAATGGATACAGTTATAAAATGATCGCCGCCGAAATGTTTATTGCTATCGATACAGTTCGCTCCCACATCAAAAAAATCTACGAAAAACTCCACGTAAATAGTAAAAGCGAAGCTGTGGCGAAGGCTTTTAGAAATAGGATTGTTTGAGGGAAGTCCGAAAGACCGGGAGTCCGAAAGTCCGAAAGGGATAGTATTTGTTAAGAAGCGCTCATACAAATCTCTGTCTTCCGGACTTCCCGACTTACGGTCTTTCGGACT
>CAZTCS010000003.1:33711-56433 GCA_964611995.1 uncultured Sediminibacterium sp.
ATTCACCACTCACATCCTCCCCTCATCCCAACCACATTTTTGTGTGATAGTTTGCAGGCTTTTGCAGGTTTATGTTTGTTGCATAAATGGAAATGAATTCCCATTTTACTGTATACAAATAATAATTACCATGAAACTAAAAAACAAAACCCTGCACCTGGCAATCATTGCTTTATCGATTATGGCTCCCGTTGCTGCCTGCAGTGAAGCTGGAAACAAAGAAACAGCAACCAAAAAAGAAGATATTACCGAACTAAGACAAAAAGAAAAAGAAGAACTGGTAGCAAGAGGTCAATACCTGGTAACCGTTGCGGGATGCAACGATTGTCATTCTCCTAAAGTCATGACACCAATGGGACCAATGCCAGACACCACAAAACTGATGTCGGGATATCCTTCAGAACATGGAATACCAACGCTTACAGAAGCCCTGGCAAAAGACCAGCAATGGGTAAAAATGTCGCCCGATGTAACTACTTTTGCAGGTCCATGGGGTATATCGTTTGGTGCAAACCTTACGCCTGATGAAACAACTGGTATTGGTAACTGGACAGAAGAAGTGTTTGTAAAAACCCTTCGTACAGGAAAACACCTGGGTCAGGAAGGCGGTCGCCCGGTGATGCCACCTATGCCTTGGTATAATGTTGCAAAAATGACGGATGAAGATTTAAGTGCTGTTTATAATTACTTAATGTCTTTACCCGCAATTAAAAATCCTGTACCTGCACCAATTCCACCTACTGAAATAAAAGTAGTTAAATAACGATCCTATATGAAAATGAGTTTTCGAATGACAAGCAAAATTTTGGTAGCCAGTTTAGCAATTGTGTTAATGGTATCCGGTTGTACCAAAGCCTATGACCCAAGCTTACAGGATGATCCAAACTCAAACAACAGTCAGCAAAAACTGAGTAAGATTACCTACGACGATGGTAGTTACCTAACCGTTCAGTATAACAGCGCCGGACACCCTATGACCATTAAAACGCTTGAAAAGGGTGTTCCAAATGATGAAATACGAACATACCAACTCAGTTATAATGGCGATAAACTCTTAGAAATGAACGCTGACGACGGTTCAAAATATAAGTATACTTATACCGGCAGTGATATTACCAAAGTAGAAATAATTATGCCAGGTAATACTTTACTTGCTACCTATGAGTATACGTATAAGGATGGCCGCTTATGGCGTACCGATTTGTTCGACAGTTTTACCGGTTCTGTAGGAACCGGTCCAACCATGCGATTTGAAGTAGATTATTATACAAATGGCAATATCAAAACCATGAAGAGCTGGTTTAAAGATCTGAATACCGGCAGCCTGGAACAAACCAGTGTATACGAAATGACTGCCTACGACAGCAAACGCAATACCAGTTTGGTTTTCGAAAACAACCCATACCTGCCTACACTTGTAGGTATGCCCAATAATCCATTATCAGAGAAACATTTCGATAAATCGGGTCAGCAAATCGCAACCGTTACCCATACCTATACGTATGATAGTAAAGGGAATCCACTGACACGTAGAACAGTGACAGCCTCTACCGGACTGCCAGATGAAATAGTTGAGGTAAGTTTCCAATATTAAATAGCTGATATTCAGCTCATTATATAACAATATCCCTATCAAAATCAATCCCGACCACAGGTCGGGATTCTTTTTATGTGAATACTAAACCTGCAAAAACATGCATTTCACATATTTGTGTGGTTGCAAACCGGCATAAACAGGAATACTTTTGCATCGTAACAATAAGGAATATGAAAGCAGCATTCAACAATTTACTCCGCTACTTGCTATGTCTGGCAAGCGTTGTATTGGCTGCCCCCAACCAATCAACCTTATGTACGGCAAACAACGACAAACCAGCAAGTAGCGATTATGCAACGCCGTTTGAACGGCAAAATCCAGTATTTACCCAGGCAAAAGAGCGGGTAAATAGTGAGACTTACATTTTGGAGGGATCAACCAGGTTTGCCATCTGGTAGGTTTCACAGGTTTTCGATATCCGAAAAAAGCCCCCCGACGCTTTGTGTATTTTCCCTGATCCCCCAGCTTTTGATTATTTTTGTAGTATGACAGGCAATAGCCTGGCATAGGTTAAAAGACAAATTATGATCAAAACAGGAAATCCCGTAATCAGTATTTACACAGAAATGACTCCCAATCCGGAGACCATGAAGTTTGTTGCGAATAAACTGCTTTACCCGGGGAAAAGCATAGATTTTGCAGAAGAAGCATTGGCAGGCCCTTCTCCGCTGGCCAAGGAACTGTTTAGCTTCCCATTCATCAAAAGCGTATTTATAGCGAGTAATTTCGTGACGCTGACCAAAACAGCGGATACCGAAGACTGGCAGGATATTATACCCACCATTAAAGAGTTTTTGAAAGAATACCTTGAAAATGGTGGTGTAGTGGTTAATGAAGAGGAAGTAGCAAAGGTTAAACAGGAAGCATCCAATACGGTTAGTGCAGATGACGACGATATTGTTAAAAGAGTAAAAGAACTGCTCGAAAACTACGTAAAACCCGCAGTTGAGATGGATGGCGGCGCCATTCAGTTTAAAAGCTATAATGAAGGCGTGGTTAATCTGATGCTTCAGGGAAGCTGTAGCGGTTGTCCCTCATCAATGATTACCCTGAAAGCAGGAATCGAAGGCATGATGAAACGGATGATTCCGGAAGTAAAAGAAGTAGTAGCAGAAGCTGAATAATACTTTGTTTGTTTTTTTTGAAAGCGTTGTACCAATAGGGTACAGCGCTTTTTTTTGCAATCGGTAACAATCCAAAAAGGCAAAAAACATAGTACAATTAATCGCAAACTTTTAATTACCAAAGCACAACATCATTATATTTGCTGAGAACCCAACCCTGCTAAAACTACCAAATGGAGAAAGATGCCATCCTGCAGCTCCTGCAGCAAAACTATGCTCAGTTAATTGAACAGGTATCTCAACTCGATGACCGTGCACTATTATATGCACCGACAGACAAATGGAACGCACTCCAGCAGGTTGACCATCTCATCAAAAGTGTTGCACCCGTTAAAAAAGCATTTTCTCTTCCCAATTTCATCCTTGGATGGCGTTTTGGTTATGCAAACAGACCCTCACGCACTTATGATGCGTTGGTAGATCGTTATCATATAAAATTGCAGGCAGGAGGAAGAGCATCCGCTGCATTTATTCCCGGTCCAGGCATACCAGTATCTGAAAAAGACAGGCTACTGTCGCAGTTAGATGCAGAAGTTCGTCAGCTTATTAAGAAAACCAGCAGGTATAAAGAATTTTCCTTAGATAAATACATCCTGCCACATCCATTACTGGGTATGATTACCCTGCGTGAAATGATTTATTTCACTGCATACCACGCATCACACCATGGCAAAAGTATTGAGCACGGACTCGTATCTCTTGTTTAGTTTGGCTCCACAGCTACCCCGGTTTCAATAAAAACAGTATTTTAGTCGTTATCCTTACAAAATCTGTTAAAAGAAAGGAAAGGCAACCTAAATGGTATGCTGTTTGTAATATTGCCTATAATGAAACTGAAGCTCACGATATTGATGGTTTTGTTCGCGACTTCGCTGTTGGCGCAAAGGACAACATTTTATGTGGCTGACACCAAAGCAGACTGCTACGGAATCAGCAATAAGCCTTGTTTACAGGTAAAGGAAAAACCAGGCGAACCCTATGCGCTGTTTTATTCAGGTATCGAAGGATTTAATTACGAAGAGGGATATAACTATACACTGGAAATAATGAGGGTGAAAAGAGAGAAGCCTCCAGCGGATGGTTCGGCTTATGCTTATTACCTGATAAAAGTGCTTTCCAAAGAAAGGTCGAAAACTTATGTACAAAGAACCATTCCAATTCCAGACCAGGTTTCATTGCCATTGGCAAGAATAAGCCGTAACGGAAGAATGGAACAAGTGAACGGTAGTAATATACCCGATATCCAATTCGATAGAAAAACAGGCAGGATATCCGGAAAAGCAATCTGTAACCGCTATTTCGGGAAAGTGATCATCGACAATGGAAGGATGGCCATTTCCGGGGTGGCATCTACAGAAATGGCATGCATCGACATGCAAATGGAATCACTTTACCTGAAACACCTTTCCGCAGTTAACCGCTACCAGTTTAACAGCGGCATCCTTCAATTGTATAAAGACCAGGAACTGCTTTTGCAATTTACCATTCCGGAAAACTAACACCACCAGCACAGACATTATCCTTATTTGCAATTGAATCTGTATTTTGCTGCACCATGATGAGCTTCCAGGAATTCTTGCAACAGTTTACCAACGGCATTCAGCAAACAGGCCCACTTGAATTTATTGCAGTAATAGCAGGTATAGCCAGCGTATGGTTCAGCAGAAAAGAACATATACTTGTTTATCCTATCGGACTCATCAACACCCTGATCTATATTTACCTGAGTATTAAAGGACAGCTATTCGGTGAAGCCAGCGTTAATTTTTATTATTCGGTAATGAGTATTTATGGATGGATACTCTGGACCAAAAAAGACGCCAACACAAAAACATTGGTACTCCATATCACCAATAGTTCAAAGAAAGATTGGATACAACAGCTTTTATTCTTCAGCTTTTTTTATCTCCTGATTTTTGTACTGCTTTCCTGGTTACAGAAAGGCTTTGCCCCCGAAGCTATTCCCTGGGCCGATGCATTCGCCAGCGCCTCGGCTTATACAGGTATGTGGCTTATGGCCAGAAAAAAGACCGAAAGCTGGATCTGGTGGATCGCAACAAATATGGCCTCAATACCGTTATATTTTGTGAAAGGATATGTTTTTACAAGCGTGCAATTTGTTATCCTTTTAATACTTGCCATGGCAGGGTTAATAGAATGGAAAAAAAGAGCAATGAAAATGTAGAATAATGAATATCGAATGTAGAATGATGAAGTAAGTGATAAATAGGGTATTTATACCTAATCTATGATAGCTTATTCGTGCAGAACTTTAGTGCTCACAAATAAGTAGTTATGGAAAGAAAATTCGATTTGGAACAGCGATTGGTAAAGTTTGCAGTAACATCAATCAGGTTTGCAGAAAAATTACCGACATCATTTTCAGGTAAACATTTATCTGGTCAATTAATTAGGAGTGCAACTGCACCTGCCTTGCATTATGGAGAAGCACAATCAGCTGAATCTAGGAAAGACTTTATTCATAAATTGAAAATCGCACTTAAAGAGTTAAGAGAGACAAGAAATATCATGCTGATTATTCATCAAATGGCCTGGCTAAATAAAACAGATGTAAATGCTTTACTCAGAGAAACAATTGAATTAATTTCCATTTTCTCCAAAAGTATCAGCACAACTCAAAAAAATGATACAAACAAAAACTGAACATTTAATATAGGATTAGGTAGAATGGTGTCAAAGCCCTTGGTTGACTTGGTTTTGTAACCGGCCTCAGAAAAAAGTGTTAAGAATTTCATGTAATGAAGCCAGCCTTTGAAGGGTGCCAAGAAAAAAAATGTAAACGTAATGAAATGTTTTAATAGTCAGGATTTGATACTATTCTATCTAATTCTACATTCAATATTTATTATTCAACATTCATGATTCATAAGATTGTAATACTAGGTCCGGAGTCTACGGGGAAGAGTACGTTGTGTGAATTACTGGCACAACACTACAACACTTTGTGGTGCCCGGAGTTTGCAAGGGAGTATTTAACGACTCATGGAATGGATTATGATTTCGAAGATCTTCTGTCGATCGCCAAAGGCCAGTTGGCATTGGAGAAAGAATATGAGACCATGGTCGATAGTCAATGGTCCATGGTTGAAGGATCAATTCCTGGAGAAGCAAAACGATGGATAAATGTAAAAACACTTCGCTCACAAAATCATCCTCCGCTTTTATTTGTTGATACAGATATGTATGTCATGAAAGTTTGGTGTGAATACGTATTTCAAAAATGCCATCATTTTATACTCGATGAAATAATTCAGCAAACCACGAACTTCTACCTGCTCTGTAAACCAGACCTACCCTGGGCAGAAGATGTACTTAGGGAATACCCTGATGAGCAACCACGTCTTGAACTATACCAGATATACCGCGATATTATGATTAACCAACGGGTACCCTGGATTGAGATTTCCGGCGATTACGATGTACGTCTAGAAAAAGCGATATCTGCTATCGACAAATTTATAGATGCACAATCATTGTTGTAAGGGGAAAAACAGTTACTAGCTTCTAGCTGCTAGCCGCTAGCTTTTTTTGCTATTAATTTAACCATCCACAAGCGTAGATGGGGCAATTAATTATTTATTTTAAGTAGGGTTTATACAAAACAAATTCGCAAGCCCTGTGATTTTTCAAATAATAGCAGAAAGCCAAAACAATCATCAATCAAGGCTGGCGGCTAGAGGCCAGTACTGTCCGGGGAAAATTGGCTACAAGCCGCAAGCTGCAAGCAAATGTTTAGCAGGGAAAGCAATTGAAGCCAGGCAATTAGGGTAGATAAAAAAGAATACATACAATCAGTACCTGTGTACAGACCTTCATTGGCATTGGTGTCAAGCGCAGCGTAGACAGACTAAATCATGCGTAGCAGATTTAGTCAGAGGCCAATGTAGTCTGGGAACAGGTACGGGGCCATTCGGCCCAGGAGTAATATTGAATTTTGAACAGAAGCATGATCGACTTTACTCATTGCAAAAATCGTATAATGATAACTTTTGTAATAGTTACGGGCAATTAAAAAAGCAAGGGGTCTGTTTTCAACTTGTGACAAGATGATTGTTGCTGAAGCATTTCAGGGCAGTGTGCATTTTTCTACCGGACAGCAATGGCTAGAGGCTAGTAGCTTGCAGCCTATTTTCCCCGGACAGCACTAAATGCACAATAACTATTTTGATTTCAGCAAGGATTGCAGTTCCGCATCATCTTCAATATTCTGCATTTGCTTTAATATCTGTGGATAGCGCCACGCAACCCTTCGACTCATCGGTTTAGGTAAAAACTTTTTAGGATTTGGAAGACTCGCAACGATCATAGCGGCTTCTGCACGGGATAATTTTTCCGCAGGCTTGTTGAAATATTTTCTCGAAGCAGCTTCAATACCAAATAAGCCGGGTCCGGTTTCAATTACATTCAGGTAAACTTCCAGTATCCTTTGCTTACCCCAGATCCATTCGATCATTTTCGTGAAATAGAGTTCCGGTACTTTCCGGATATATTTTGTAATACCACCCGCCTGCCATAGAAAAACATTCTTGGCTGTTTGTTGTGAAATGGTACTGGCACCACCACCTAATGGAATTTTTGTTTTCTTACCCTTTTTCTTTGGCTTCATGCTTCGTTCAATCGCATCCCAATCGAATCCGCTATGATCTGGAAAGGTTTGATCCTCACTTGCTATAACCGCGAGTTTAATATTATAAGGAAGTTTATTCCAGGAGATATAATCACGCTTCAACCCATAACTGAAACTATTGGATAACTGCGTGATGGTAATGGGAGGCATAACCCACCTGCAAATGATGATATAGGCAAGCGATGTAAGAAACATCCAAACAGCGGAACGCCATATAAAACGCCAGATTCTTTTTCCCAGGGGTCTTTTTTGTGCCATTATACAACAAGATACTGCTTAACCCTATTGGGTGGAAATGATCTGCATAGAATATTTTCTTCCTATGCGGATATAAGATTTATACTTGAGCGATTGAAGATGCCCGATTAAAAATACACCTGCTGCAATGCCTATATTCCTTAAGTTATTACTTGCAAAGAGGGGTTCGCCATTTTCAAGACTATTAAACAAGTTTAGAAAAACATAACCAGCACTGCCCAGTTTTAATAAGGAACCATTTGTAAACATGCCACTCTTAAATTTATTACCGGGCATACCTATGATTTCTGAGATATGAACACCCATTAAACCAAACCAGGAAGTATCGATGGTAGGAAAGCCAAACTGATTGGGTATTTGTCGTGTAATAAAACATTGCACAAAAATGGAATCCTTGTCAATGCGTTTTATTTTCCCGTCGAACCATTGTGTAGTAACATATTGAAACCGAATGAAATTATCTTTTGTCCAGCTTTGTATATTCTGGTTCTTTTTCTTAAATACTAAAATGCCGGATTGAGCCTGACTATCTGTGCAGGTAAATGCAAATAATAAAAGCAGTAGTAGTGCCGGCCTCATGGGCCTGAAAGATAGAAAGTAAATATATATTTTTATTAAATCCTTTGTTAAACCTATTTAAACAGCGCAAGTACACCCCAACATAAAGCAACGCCGAATCCAATCAATATCAGGCCGGAAAGCTTATTAATAAAATGAAGGTTCTTGGCATTTAACCTGGAGCGAAGTTTTCCGGCAAGTACCACTTTTAAAATATCGGAGAGTAGCACAAAAACCAGACAGGTGGTAAATACAATAAACCGGTATTCTCCAGGGTGAGTGGCCGTTTGAGAATCAGCCATAATTAGTGTTGTCCAGGCAAACCAAAAAAGAAACACACCCGGATTAAGCATATTCATAAAATAGCCCGATAGAAAAATGGCGGCATAATCTCTTTTACGGAAGTTTTTGGTGATGAGTTTATTCTCCTCATCAACATGCACTTTTTTGAAAAACAAAGTATATATACCTACCCCAATTAAAAAGATACTGCCCGCAACCGCAATCGTAGTCTTGTATTCAAGAGCGACATTAAAAAGAGAAGTAAAAAAATTACACACTAAAACCAGTGTAATATCACTGGCAGATACACCGGCAACAAAAACATACCCTGCCTTATGTCCATTATTGATACTTTGCTTGATGATGGCAAAGATCACGGGTCCTACAGAAATACTGAGAATTACACCTAATATCAATCCTTTTATCAGCGGAGCTAGCATTCAGTGGTCATTGGGTTATACACCAAAATAAGTTGATAATTTTGAAAATCCTTTTATCTGTGATTAACGGAAGAAATTATTGCAGAATTTTTGCTGAAATAATCATGTCAAGACCGGGAAAATTGTCATCCAGATAGGCATTTCCATACAAGTAAATAGAATCCTGTATAGCTGCAATGGTTTTACCATATTTACCGTTAAGGCGCGACAAAACTTCCATTCCTTTTATTACTTTGCCAATGGGGCTATAACCTTTAACGCCCTCTCTAATGGTTGTATCCAGTTCGGGGTTGTCTTTCATATTAATGAAAAGCTGGGTGGTTCTGCTGTTGGCTTTACCCCTAACAAATGCTACAATCCCCTTTTTATGAAGTTGTAAAACCGGTTCATCCTTTATTTTTTTGGTGCCCCAAAAAATATTCTTCTCAATATCATCTGCTATGCCAAACTGAACCAGGTAATTCGGTTCAACCCTGAAAAATGCTGTTGAGTTATAATAACCTGTTATAACCAGTTGGTAGAGTCGGTCAACACCGATTGGTGACCATCTTCTATAAGCTTCCAGGATAAAATCGCCCTTGGTAGTTTTAAAAAGCACCTGAAAACTTTCCGGCGCTTTTCTTTTCAGGATGCTGATATTGGGTTCTTGTGCCGAAGCAGTAACAGACACCATTAATAAAAGAAGGAAAATATATTTCATTAGGATACCAATTCTTTTTTTAAGAAAAGCTGCCAGTCTTCCAGCATTTTACCTTTTAATACCCGTGGGAATTTATGCTGCCCACCTACTTTTCCTTTTGAACGCATAAACTCCATAAACTGTTCTTCCGACAACACATCGAGGAGCACTTCTTTCAATGCACTTTTTCTCTCTACTGCATAATCGTCGTTCAGCTCTTTTAATTTATCGTCAATCAACTGAATCAATCTTTTTTTATCTACCTGGTCGTTGCAGGCAACATACCAGTGATGTGCAAAAAAGCTATCGTAAGGTACACCCGCTACAGTGAATTCAGGAATACAGATATTCAATTGTTCACTTGCCAGTTGAATAGCTTTATTCATATTATCTACACTCAGGTGCTCACCTACCAGACTTAAAAAATGTTTTGTTCGGCCTGTAATAATGATTTCGCATTTCTCTTTGTCTACAAAACGAACAGTATCACCAATTAAATAACGCCATGCACCAGCAGCAGTGCTAATCAGTAATGCATAGTCTTTACCCTCTTCCACTTCATGAATCATTAATGCTTCAGGATCTTTTATCATTTCACCATTGGCATCAAAGTTTTTATCATCGAAGGGAACGAACTCCATAAAGATGTGTTCGCCCGTAACTAAACGCATGCCTTTACCAAACTGACGATCCTGATAGGCGATAAACCCCTCACTGGCCAAATAGGTTTCTATATAGGTAATGGGTTTTCCTAATAACTTTTCAAACCCCTTTTTATAAGGCTCAAAGCTTACACCTCCATGAACAAAAAAAGCCAGGTTGGGCCACATTTCGTGGATATTATTAAGCTTATAACGCTCAATAACCATTTCCATACACATCTGAATCCAAGCAGGCACACCTACCACAAATCCAATATCCCATTCAGGTGCTTTGTCAACAATCTCTTCCAGTTTCTTATTCCAGTCTTTTTGCTTGGCTATTTTTTTGCCTGGTTTATAAAAAGGCTGAAACCAGAAAGGCGCTTTTTTCTGTGTAATACCACTCAGGTCCCCGGCATAATAACCAGGACCTTCTTTCTGTAAATCAGTACTTCCGCCAAGGGTTAACCAACCTTTACTGATAGAACTGTAGGGAATGTTTTCATAATTTCTTAGACTAAGCAATTGCTTAATCATCACAATTTTATTTCCACTTAGGAGATCATTGGTAACAGGGATATATTTACTGGCAGCTTCACTGGTTCCGCTGCTCAGTGCGTAATAGCGGATTTTACCGGGCCAGCAGATATCAGGAATGCCTTCCAGCGTTTTATGCCACCACTCTTTATAAATGGTATTATAATTATAGGTAGGAACCAGTTCCTGAAATTTTTTTCCGGGATGTTTTGAAAGCAGGATCTCATCGAACCGAAATTGCTGACCAAAAGCGGTAAACCTTGCTTTTCTCAATAATTTTTTTAACACCTTAATCTGTTGCCTACGTGGATTGTTTTGGGGAAGCCTTAATGCTTTTAAAATACGGTTAGGCAATTTAATATCAAGGATAGACATCGTTAGACTCGGGTTAATTGAATATACAAAATTACACTAAAACAGCTAAAACAATGGTATCGGTTGATAAAAGGTAATGCTATTGTTGGACAAAGAATAGCAGAAGAAATAATTTTTTAAGCCACAAATTCACAAATTAGCCATAGTAATCTGTGAATCTGTGGCTTAAAATTCCATTTCAATAAAAAGGCTAATTGTTAAAAGGCAAGGCCCGGGAACCCGAAAACAAGAAACGGAAGAACACATTTTTCGATCCTTCCATCACAGGTATAATCTCTTCTAATGAATAATCAGGAACATGAGCCAGCACCTGCGACAACTGCTGTTGACTGATTACAGAAGCCAGTCCAGATAAGTGGTCAACTTTTCCACCATCTTGCTCTAATACACTTTTAGTTTGGTTAAGGATATCGTTGTGCCCCTTTTCTTTTAATACATTAATGATCTGCTCACAACCAGGCTGACTGGCAATCATACACGCTGTACCTGGCTTATTTAATAAGTAGAGTATGTTATCCTTCGGTAACAACCATTTTTTTAACAGACTTAATCCCTGCACAAAAAAGATAAAAGGAATAAGTACCCATCCAGCTTTATAATGCTTAAGTACAAACTGTCGCATGGCCTTATAAAACAACGCATGTTGTTTGCCAGATCTGTTTCGTGAGCTTTGTCCTTTATAATGAATGATGGACACTTCACCCAAGTAGTAAATGTCATAACCCATCTTTCGTATACGAAGCGAAAGATCAATATCTTCTCCATACATGAAAAAAATGGGATCGAAACTCTGCAGCGATTCGAGCAGGGTTCTCCTGACCATCATAAAAGCCCCTGCCAACACATCGATACGGTGGTTTTCATTTTTTGAAAGATGTCCAAGAGCGTAATTGTTAAATAACCCCGAAGTCGGAAAAAGAGAAGCAGCACCGGTAACTTTAAAAAAGGTATTTGAAAGAGAAGGTTTGGCTCTTTTGCTTTCTGGTAAAAAATCTCCAAATCCATTGATCATTTTTACACCTACTGCCCCAGTTTGCTGGTGATTATTAAGAAAGCTAACACAATGAACAAGAGCATTTTCAGGAACCAACGTATCAGGATTCAGGAAAAGAATATAATTGCCCTTTGCCTTGCTTAACCCCAGGTTACAGGCCCTGCCAAATCCGATATTGGTTTCCGCTTGCAAAAAATGAACATCCGGAAAATGGGGGGCTATCTTTGTAATACTATTGTCGGGTGAAGCGTTGTCTACCACGATAATTTCGCCATTTAACTGTTGCATGGCTTTTTTTACCGTAATCAGGCATTGTTCCAGAAAATCGGGTACACAATAGTTTACTATGATAACGCTGAGTTCCAAATATTGCTTTTCACTGCAATAATAAGCAGGTTTAATGACCTTATTTCTTATTCCTTATCAGGTAAGTGGGAAAAAATAGCTTCTAGCCACTAGCTGCTAGCTGCTAGCTTTTTTGATATGAAATAGCCTATCCATAAGCGAATGAGTGGCAATTAAATACTTCATTTAAGTTGGATCTTTATAAAATAAATAAAGGGGGTATAAATTAAAATGAGCTGGTTAATGAAATAGTTGATTCCCGCTAATGCACTATCCGCTATAAATGGAACGCAGATTTTCATCATACGCACAACTATAGCTCGCAGCCAAATTTCCCCGACTCTATCAATTCCTTATTCCATATTCTTCTGCGGGTTCGTTACTTTTGCAGATATGTTAAAACAAACGCTCATCAAAGCTACAGAAGCCGGCGCTGCGGAATTACAGCGCTTTTTTAATGGCCAGTTTAAAATCACCAACAAGGAAGGAGTTAATAACCTGGTAACGGAAGCGGATCATGCTGCTGAAAAAGCAATATTTGAAGTGATCAGACAAGATTATCCGGATCATTTTATCCTGAGTGAAGAAACAGGTGAAATTGTGCAGGATTCATCTTATAAATGGATCATTGATCCGATTGATGGTACCGTAAACTTTGCCAATGGTATCCCTATTTGTTGTGTGAGTATTGGTATTGAGCAGGATGGACAAATGATTCTTGGTGCGGTTTACAATCCATTTATCAATGAATTTTATTTTGCCCAGAAAGGATTTGGTGCAACTTTGAATGATAAGAAAATACACGTAAGCGAAAAAACAAACGTAATTAAAAGCTGTCTGGTAACAGGCTTCCCTTACACATACCTTGATATGGAAAATGGTCCGTTGCAGGTATTCGAAAAACTGATCAGAAAGGGAGTGCCAGTAAGAAGACTAGGCAGCGCTGCAATAGATCTTTGCTGGGTAGCAGCTGGTCGTTTCGATGGATTTTATGAGCACAAGTTGCAGGCATGGGATAGTGCGGCTGGTTTTTTAATGGTAGAAGAAGCAGGAGGAAAAGTAACTGATTTCAAAGGAGATCATTATTCTCCTTATCAACCACATATTATTGCCACCAATGGAAAAATTCATGATGAACTGGTTGCAATTGTGAATGGCGGAGATGTGACAGAGGGATAGAGGAACAGGGAAACAGAAGAACAGAGGAATGTCCAACTTCCAATTTGGATATTGGGAGTTGGACATTCAATATTCAATATTTAGTTATGAGTGAAACAAGAACAGAAATATCAGATCTCGGTGAGTTTGGGTTAATTGACCATCTTACACGCAATTTTGAAATACACAATGCATCCACTGTATTAGGTGTTGGTGATGATGCAGCGGTGATTGATCATTTTGGAAAGCAAACAGTAGTTACAACAGATCTGTTGCTGGAAGGGGTGCATTTCGATTTGATGTACACACCCCTGAAACACCTGGGCTATAAAGCTGTGATGGTAAACCTGAGTGATATTTATGCCATGAATGCCATGCCAACACAGGTTACTGTGAGTATCGGTATGAGTAACCGCTTCAGTTTGGAAGCAATGACTGAATTATACGAAGGCATACATATTGCCTGCGAAAAACATGGGGTTGATTTGGTAGGTGGCGATACATCAACTTCTCAAAAAGGATTAATAATATCTGTTACTGCCATCGGTGAAGTGGCACCCGATAAATTTGTAAAAAGAAGTACAGCCGCAAAAGGTGATCTTATTTGTGTAAGTGGCGATTTGGGCGGAGCTTACCTGGGTCTAACACTGATGGAAAGAGAAAAGAAAATCTACCTCGAAAACCCACAGATTCAACCTGATCTGGAAAACGAAAGTTATATCGTAGGCAGATTGTTGAAACCGGAAGCAAGGAAAGACATCATCACTTTCTTTGAATCCAATAATATCATGCCAACCAGTATGATGGATGTTAGTGATGGTATCAGCAGTGAAGTGCTGCACCTATGCAAGCAGAGTAATCTTGGTTGCCGTATTTATGAAGAGAAACTTCCCATATCTGAACATAGCCGTAAAGCTGCATTCAAATTTGGGTTAGATCCAACCGTATGTGCGCTTAATGGCGGTGAAGATTATGAACTCATATTTACCCTGAAGCAGGAGGATCACGATAAAATTACCTTAAATGAAGAAATCAGTGTGATCGGATATATGACCGAATTGGAAGAAGGTTGTAAATTACTGACCAAGGGAGGCAATAGTTTTAATATCACCGCACAGGGTTGGAACGCATTTCAGCAATAAATAAATATGAAGACAGTCCGCATCACGCTCATTTTTCTTGCATTGATCATCGGACTATCTGCTAAGGTGGATGGGCAATATAAACCTCCACCACTTCCAAAAATGGCGGCGAAGCCATTGGTAGAAGATATAGTGTTGCTGAAAAAAATTCTTGAGGCCAACCACCCAAGTCTTTATTGGTACACACCCAAAGACAGCATCGATTATTATTTTAATGAAACCATTGCGGGCATCACAGATTCATTGAATGAAGTAGAGTATAAAAACCGCGTGTCTAAACTTATTGCGCATATTCGGTGCGGACATACCACCGTTCGATTCTCGAAAGCCTATGGTAAAGTGGCGAATATGTACCGCTTTCCTCAATTTCCTCTTTCTTTAAAAGCATGGGACGATAGTCTGGTAGTATTGGGCAGTGCCTACCGAAACGATAGCATCTTTAAAAGAGGTACTATCGTAACAGCCATTAACCAGCGTAAACCTGCTGCACTACTAGATACTATTTACCAGTATATCAGTACCGATGGCTATGGAGTTAACCATAAAAGTCAGATTATCAGCAGCAATTTCCCGGGCTGGTATAAAACCATTTTGGGTGATGCTGATTCGATTTATAACATTCGTTATATAGACTCCACTGGTATCGAAAAAGAAACGACCATAAAAGCTTACCGTCCGATAATAGATACGGGAAGAAAAAAGCCAGCTACCAGGGCACCCCAATTAACAAGAAGGGAATTGCGTAAACTAAGTCTGCTGAATAAGCGAACCATGATTATTGATACAGCAACGAGTACTGCATTTATTCGGCTTACGACTTTTACCGGCGGAAGACTTAGAAGCTTTTTCAGGAAATCTTTTAAAACACTTGCAAAGCTATCAATACAAAACCTGGTAATTGATTTACGCGAGAATGGAGGAGGTAACGTAAGTAACAGTATAAGGTTAACCCAGTACCTGGTTGACAAACCATTTAAAATAGGTGATACGGTTGCAGCCATTAACCGAAAGTTTACCTATGGTAAGTATATAAAACCAAAATTGATTTACTGGTTTGCCATGAATTTCGGGGCGAAGAAAGAAGCCGATGGAAAGATTCATTACAGACGTTATGAGCGACATTATTATTCGCCAATCAGCAACCATCATTTTAATGGCAAACTGTATTTAATACAAGGTGGATATACATTTTCAGCAGCAACGATGTTTATTTCGCAATTACAGGGACAGCCCAACGTAAAAGTTGTTGGTGAAGAAACCGGTGGTGGTTATTATGGAAATTCAGCCATGCATATTCCGAAAATTACCTTACAGAATTCTGGAATAATAGTGAGTTTGCCAATGTATAGACTGGTAATGGATAAAGACCGTGAAAAAGGTCATGGTATCATGCCGGATGTTTTCATAAAACCATCTTCTCAGGCTATTAAGGAAGGGTATGATATTAAGATTGCCGAAGTACGCAAGATGATTGAAAACGATAAACACTAAATCAATCCCCCGCCACACACACCAATAAATAAACGCTCATTTACTTTCCTGTGCAGACTTCGTCCGTATTTTACATATTATAATAAAATGTAAAATAGAAGAACAAATACTCACACTTGGTTTATATTCACTATAAATAAGGGCAACTATTTTCAACCTAATACACAACCAATTTTATGAAGCAAAGGTATTTCTTGTACCTGCTAACCATGGTAAGTTTAACCATTGTATGCAGCAGCTATATTAAAAAAGCAGGATCAGGAAACGAAGCAGTTCAAACTGCTGACTATAGGGTAAGTCTTGATAGCTTACTGCAGACCAGTTTGCCCAGAACATTTAATGGTGTTGTGTTGATTACAAAAAACGGGAAGCAGCTATATAAAAAAGCTGTTGGATATGCTGATTTTGCTAAGAAAACGCCGCTTACATTAAAGGATAATTTTAGAATACAATCGAACAGTAAACAGATTACTGCAGCATTGGTATTAAAGGAAGTTGAAAAGGGAAACATAAAATTAGACCAGCCCATCCGGCAATATTTGCCCGATCTGAAACAGCGTTGGGCAGATACTGTTACAGTTCATCAATTGTTGAATATGTCGGCAGGTTTGGTGCACCTCGAAAGGCCATTGTCTTTTAAACCCGGTACCGGTTTCCATTATAGTAATCCAGCCTATGGCTTATTGGGCCAGTTGATTGAAAAAACAACCGGGAAAACATATATCGAAGCAGCAAATAGTTTGTTCAAAGAACTGGGAATGCTTAATACCTTTTGTTATGAAATGGAAATGCCCAATAAGGGACTGGTAAATGGATATTGGCGGACCAATGATTCACTTGAATTGGTGGATTTTAAAAGCATGAACTTTACAAAAGAATCCTGGGCCAATTTTATTCCGGCCGGTGGAATAATTTCCAATGCCCTTGATTTGAATACCTGGGATACCAAACTGCATTCAGGAAAAATACTTCAGCCTGGGTCATATACAGCCATGGTGAACTCTGGAATAGTAGATGAAGACTATACATTCAGTACGCAAAAATCGAATTATGGATATGGTGTAAATATTAATGAAGGGTCACCGCATAAATATATTGGTCATGCTGGCAGGGGAATAGGTTTTGTAAGCCTGAAAATTTATGTGCCAGCCAAGGATTTAGACATCATTATACTCGAGAATGTTTACAACCGCGACCTAAGTATTGTCTATCATTTTGAAAAGAGTATCAGACAAATAGTAATGAATAGTAGTCTGGTGAAATAAGAACCGATTGGTTCTACCATATATTGCTATCTATAAGCCAAAGTGCAACAAGGCGTTGCATTACTTGGAAAATGATGAAGCCCAACAAAATATGCGTTAAAAATAATGGTAGAAAAAAATTAAATCAATAAAACAATTTTAAAAAGTAAAGGCCGTTTTTGAGGTGCGCTGCACACAAATAATCCCGCACCATCACAATTCCATTTACCGTGAAGCATAAATTATACGGACTTGATCACTTAAGGGCCCTGGCCATTATTTTAGTTTTCTTTTTTCATTATTTCATCATCAGCGGAGGAGAACCAGCTTGGCTTCCGGATATTGCATCTTTCGGATGGACGGGTGTTGACCTGTTTTTTGTATTGAGTGGGTTTTTAATCTCGGCCCAGCTTTTCGAACAAATAAAACAGGGGGAGCTGGTTTCATTTAGAAAGTTCTTTTTAAAACGTTTTTTCAGGATTGTACCAGCATTCCTGGTTACTGTAGCACTTTACTTTTGTTTCCCCTTTTTCAGGGAAAAAGAAGCACTTCCGCCGTTATGGAAATTCCTGACATTCACCCAGAATTTAGGATTAAATCTAAAAGATTATGGTACGTTTTCTCATTGCTGGTCGCTCTGTGTAGAGGAACATTTCTACCTCTTCCTTCCACTTATTTTAATAACCCTTCAAAAGGGCAAAGTGATTAAAAATGCCTATTGGCTATTGATAGGCGTATTTCTGGCAGGATTTGCAATCAGGATCTACAGCTTTAACCAGTTGTATTTACCCCAAATAGCGGATAATTATAATTGGCTTTATTGGTATAAGTTTATTTATTACCCAACCTATAACCGTTTAGATGGATTACTAATTGGAGTAGTGATTGCGTCGATATACGTCTTCAAATTAAACTGGTGGCAAAATATAGCTAAGTACGGAAACGTATTGCTTCTATTAGGGTTGATTACTTTGACAGGTGCATATTTTCTATGTGAAGACCAGCAAACATTTAATGCATCTGTTTTTGGGTTTCCGGTTATTGCAATTGGCTTTGGATTGATGGTATCCGGGGCTATTAGTCCCAGTAGCATTTTATATAAATGGAACTCAAGACTTACGACATTTATAGCAACCCTTTCTTATGCTATTTATCTAACGCATAAAGGTGTTATTCACACAACACAGCAGTTTTTGGCTGAATATAATATCAACAGTAATATCATGCTGGTAATTTGTATCATCACCTGCACTGGGTTTGCTTATCTATTGCATATGGTGGTAGAAAAGCCGTTTATGAGGCTACGGGATAAGATTGTCAGGCGATGATTTAAAATAATAAAAGACAGCAAATCTTTCGGTAATCCTTCGGGAGTTCTTCGGGAAAACTGGGGTTTTCTTCGGTGTTTCTTCGGACATCCTTCGGTAATCCTTCGGAAGCTTCCGAAGGATTACCGAAGCGGCTTCGGAAAATACCGAAGAAGACACGGCAAAAACCAGAAGCAAATATGAAGGAAACACCTGGGTTTTTAAAAAGTCACTAAATCAAATTGCCCTAGTTATCAGTAACTTGTAAAAACGGTTCAAGTAAATTCATCAATATTTCCATAACAGTAGAACCGGATGAAAGGAATTAGTTTACTAATATGGTAACTTTATTGTTACCAAGATTATTTTATGCGATCGACATTAGTCATCATTTCTTTTTTCTTCACTCATTGTCTTTTTGCAAATGCAATCGATAGTCTAAAAACGGATATTGATGTCTTGCAATTTTTAAATCGCATCGAAAAGCGTTTTACTTCCAATAAGTACCAATTGATTCAAATTTTACCAACTAATTCATTTAGGCAAAAATTGAATTGCGATAGTATAGCGATAAAATGGGATATTAATAACTGGGAGAAAGCTGATTTTAACGGAGATCACAAAACAGATTTAATTGTAACTGTATTTTGGTCCGATTTTGAAGTGTTTGTTGCGATTGACATGGGAAATAATACTTATCAACTGTTACAGTTATCCAACGATCATTTTGGAAACTGCGAACTCGGGAAACCCATTAAGTTTAATTCGGAACAATTGTTGTTATTTTATCGTAAACGGCAAGAATATGATTCTCCATCTGCGCTCATTGAAGATATTAAATTGAAAAGTAGGATTGATACCCTTATTTACAAATTTGGTGGATTCATTGAAAAAAATAACAGTACAGCTTCTTACGAAATTGCTACAATAGAATACTATAGATCGAGTGGGTGGACTGGCGTAACTCCGGTATACAAAGTAATAATACCAGAGGAGGGGGCTCCGACATTCGAAGCAGATACTAATAATCCCAAAAAGAAAATTGCGAAAGAAAAAGCCGATACAAAAATTGTAAAATCAATCCTCGAGCTCATTCAATATATCAATATAAAAAAGTTGGAGCAAAAATATAGGGTCACTTGGTTTGATGATACAACGCTTTATTTGAAAATAACTTTCAGGGATGGAACCATAAAACAGATTGAAGATTATGGGATGATTGGGACTTACGGACTTAGTCATCTTTACCAATTATTATTTATGTTGGAAAAAACAAAAACCGCTCCTCACTCATCTACCACTTTCAAAACATCGAGTGTTTCAGAAAGTCCTACCATAGCAACATTATAACCCTTTTCAATTCTCCCTGTTCTGTGAGAAAGACCCATTACCTGTGCGGGGTATAGGCTGCACATACGTAGAGATTCATCCAACGGGATATTTGCCTTTTTTACCAGGTTCTTTACGCAGGCTACCATATTAAGGGCAGAGCCGCTCAGGGTGCCGTTAGATTCGTATTTGTCGCCATTTAGTTGGTGTGGATATGGGCCGCTACTGGTTCCGGTAACTGCATCGGTAATGGCAAATAATCTTTCTTTCATTTGTTTTTTAGCAATACGTATTGCTGCAAAATCAACATGATAACCATCCGGAACGATACTGCACATTACTGATTCATGATCGAAGATGGCGCCAACCAATCCCGGTTCCCTATGTTGCAATGCACTCATGGCATTATAAAGATGGGTTGCGGTAGGAATGCCATTGTTAAAAGCATCCATACTCTGCTGATAAGTTGCATTGCTATGTCCGGCAGAAATTACAATACCACTTGCACGAATAAGGTTGATGATTTCCGGCGAACAGATTTCAGGAGCAAGGGTAATCATAGTGATGATGCCTTTACCGTAATCAAGCAGGCTCTTCACCTCTTCAACAGTTGGTACATGTATAAACTCCTCAAGATGTGCCCCTCTTTTTAAGGCGTTAATCCATGGTCCTTCAATATGTAAACCAATGCAACCACGACCACCGTTTTTCTGGTAGGCAGCAACTGCATCAATGGCTTTTTTAAAAACTTCGTAACTGTTGGTCGCCACAGTGGGTTGAAAATAAGCGGCTCCTCCTTCCCTGCAATAATTATATAATAGTTCAAGCGATTTTGGCTCAGGATATACGGAAAGCAGTTTATCGTATGCTCCATAAATCTGAATATCCATAAAAGCAGGCGCAATTATCGAAAACTGAGCCGTATATGGTTCGTGAATGACTCTTGCAGGAACAATATCAACTATGGCGCTGCGCTCTGTAACAACAACCTGTTGTTCAAGCCAACGGCTGCCTGTAAATAACCGATTGGCAAAATAAGTGTTGCGCTCACGCATAGAAAGTTCTTTTTACGGTTGCTTAAACATAAGAAAATAATGAATATTGAATGATGAATATTGAATGTCGAATAATTGATCATTCAATATTCATCATTCGATATTCGTTATTAAAAAAGTATCAGCGTCTTTCCAGAAGGGGAATTTGGTGCGTACATCGTCTACTGCATTCTTTTGCAGGGTGATGGTGAAAATGTCTTCGTCGTGTTCCTTATGGTAAAGCACTTCCCCTAACGGATCAACTACCATACTATTACCACTGTGGTAAATATTATTGGCATCATTCCCAACCCGGTTAACACCTAGAACAAAGGATTGGTTTTCGATTGCGCGTGCAGTGAGTAAAGTTTTCCAGGCATGACTCCTTCTTTCCGGCCAGTTGGCAACATAAATAATGGCATCAAACTCTGGGCCCTCTTCATTGCTTTGCTGACGGGCCCAAACCGGAAAGCGCAGGTCGTAACAAATCTGGAGGTTTATTCTCCAACCTTTTACCTGTGCAATGAGGCGCTTATTGCCTGCAGCATAATGTTGGTCCTCTCCTGCAAAGGCAAAACGATGTCTTTTATCATAATATCCCAACGTTCCATTTGGGAGCACCCATAACAATCGATTATAAAATTGATCTCCATCCTGGATAATCAGGCTTCCGGCAAGCACCACTTTCTTTTTAGCAGCAATTTGTTTCATCCACTGAACGGAAGGTCCGTCCATGGTTTCAGCCAACATTTCGGGCCGCATACTAAAACCGGTACTAAACATTTCGGGTAATACTACGATTTCTGTTTTTTCCGTAATGCTGTTAACCTTCTCCTCAAACATATTGAGGTTGGCGGTTTTGTCTTCCCAGAAAAGAGACGACTGTATCAAAGAAAAGCTAAGCGATGACATGAATGCAAGGTAAGAACAACAGACGAACAGAGGAATATCGAATATCCAATGTACAATTTTGAATAATGATGTGAATTTTCAAGGGGTATAAAAAATGATTCCTAAACATTTTTATAAACTCTTTCTACATTCAACTTCCTACTTTAAACGCCCATGGCGTTTAATAGCACTAATCTTATAATCTCTTCCTTAACCTTTTAGCGAAATTGAATCGATATAAATTCTTTTCGAATATGCTTTAGTTTTTTCAAAAAATATAAAAATATGGACATACAACACCTGAAGAGTTTAAACCATAGTAACCCTACTTCTTGCGTAGATTTTCAATTATTCGATTTCTAAAAATTGAATTGTTTATTTATAAAAGTTTAATTGTTTGTAAAAACAATTATGCATCAACTAATTGAATATCAATAATATAAAGAATAAAAATGTTAATTGTTATTTTGTATTTTTGCAAATAATAAACAAGCAATTGATAAATGAAGGAGTCAAAATTTTCTCATAATGACCTTAGGTTGCTAAACCCATCATTCGGATCCTCTTTAACAGATTTGATCATTGAACTTGACTATTTGCGAAAGAAGCCTTTAGGTGGTTCTACCCATCCACGAGTATTCTTTCAGT